>CAKZKQ010000429.1 GCA_937123825.1 uncultured Pseudomonadota bacterium | reverse complement strand
TGCACCAGGGGCTGGCAGGCGAGGTGGCGGGTTTTGGAAGGGATGGAGGGCGAGTCGCTTGAGGTGGGGTTGCAGTATGGGATGGACCACCTGGAGGGCTGGCCGGATCATATTGAGCGGTCTTTTAAGTGTCTTGTGAGCCAGTGGGTGCACAGTCCCCCCGTTTGGTGGTCGACGGTGGCCTATCTCCGCCCTGAGACCAAGGAGAGGAGATCTGAGCTTGAAGCGCTGCATTTGTTGGCGGACTCGGAGCATTTGGGTCACCTGTCGTTTTTGAGTCTGAGCGGTTGTGCGCTGTTGAACGTTGAGCAGGCCCGCGCGCTTGGGCAATCGCCTCATTTGCAGCAACTCAAAGGGTTGTCCTTGATGGAGAGTTGGGTGGGTTTGTCTGTGCTTGAGGCTCTGGTGAATGGTCCGTCGTTTTCTGGGCTGGAAGGGCTTGATTTAGGGTTTGTTGAGTTGGATGGCGAGACTGGGGTGGACATCCTTGTGTCGTCTGGCTTGGAGAGACTGGTCCATTTGAGTCTTGAAGAGTGTGAGATGGGTGTCGAAGCGCTGAGGACGTTGGTCAGCGCTCCGTGCATGGCAGGTTTGAAGCAACTCAACCTGCGCGCCAATCCCATTGGGGATGAGGGTGTTGAGGCTTTGGCCAGCTCTCCCTATTTGAGGCAACTGACACACCTCAACTTGGAGCACGCCGAGCTTGGGACTGCTGGGGTAAAAGCGTTGGCCAGCGCGCGGGGGTTGAGTGGGCTGACCCATTTGGGCCTCTTTGCCAACCGCATCGGCGAGGAAGGAGGGCTTCATCTGGCTCAGACGACTGAGTTGAAGTCTTTGAAATACCTCAATCTCTACGGTTGTGAGATTGGGGACACTGGGCTTATGGCCATGGCCGAGTCGCCAGCGTTCTGGGGGCTGACCCATTTGGATGTGGGCAGCAATGACATCGGCACAGAAGGCGTTCGTGCGCTGGCTGCGAGTCCTTGTTTGGAGGGGATGGTTTGTCTGGGGCTGGGCTCAAACCCGATGGGGGCCGAAGGGCTCAAGGCGTTGGTGGAGTCCAAGCACCTGGCGTCGCTGCGCAGCCTTGTGATGGAGGATGGCCGGATTGGCGATGAAGGGGGCAGGCTCCTGGCGCAATGCCCAGGGCTGGCCTCTTTGGAGTCGCTCTTTCTTTGGGGCTGCGGGTTGGGCTCGCTTGGTGGTTTTGCGTTGGCCAAGAGTCCCCACTTGAGGTCTTTGAAGGTGTTGATGTTGGAGAACAACAACATGGGGGGCGCTGCCGTGGCTGCGTTGATGTCGTCGCCGATCATCGTTGGGGTGGAGGTGCTGTCGCTTGTGGGCAACGGGATGGGCGAGGAAGGGGCTGCAGCGCTTGCGTCGAGTGATGGTTTGACAGAGCTGGTGCATCTGGCCCTGGGGCGCAATGAGGTGGGAGATGTGGGGATTTCTGCCATCGCCGGCTCCAACGCGTTGCCGCAGTTGCTTGAACTGAGCATGCATGACAACCCCGTCAAAAAAGCGGGCGCCGAAGCCCTTTTACAGGCGGATGCATTGCCGAGCTTGAAGAGGCTGTTGATCTTCCAAGGCAAGTTTGATGCTGAACTGCGCCAGCGTCTCAAAACGCGCTTTCCTGAGCATCCAAACATGGAACCGCGGCCCTTTCCCGAGGTCATGAACCCCATTTACTGAATTTTTGGAGTGCCTGAGGGTGTCTGTCTCCATGGGTCGGTGGGGGCATGTGCGTGAAGAGAGGAGGGTTCAGAGTTCCCTGCTTGTTGCTTTGAGAGCGCTGCAAAGGAGATTGGCCGATGAACATGGTTCAAGGTGGGCTTGAAGCGCTGCGTCAGTGGGTTCATAAGGCACCAAGCACCAGGGTATGGAGGGCGATGTGTCGGGTTTTGGAAGGAATGGAGGGCGAGCCGCTTGAGGTGGGGTTGCAGTATGTGATGGACCACTTGGAGGGCTGGCCGGATGACATTGAGCGGTCTTTTGAGTGCGATGTGACCCGCTGGATGCACAGTCCTCCGGTCTGGTGGCCCACCGTTGTGCGTTTCAGACCGGTGATGGAGGCCGATGTTTCCACGGATGAGTGGCGGGTTTTTGCGCAGTGCCCTCACCTGAACCGTCTTGGCCCCACCGGTTTTGCTGCCCCCTTGCGATCCAAAGCTTCTCAAGGGCAAGAAGAAGAAGGTCAAGCTAGCGGCAAATTACCCCATCCACTGTCATGTCGAGCCGCACGTTATGGCTGGGATGGTGGCATTGATGAGGGTCAAGCAGGAGATGCTCATCACCCCGACCTACGAGGCGGCTCTGGGATTTCCCCTGCCGCTCGATACAGGGACGTTCGAGTGCCCGACACCAACCAAGAATCTGTGCGTTGACACCATTGATGACGGGAGCTGGGAAACGCTTCCGACCGCCCCGGTCTTTGCGGTCCACGGCGCGCTGCTCCATACCGGCAAGGTGATGCTGTGGTCGGGTCACGCAGAGTTGGGGACAACATACCCTCTGGAGACCGCCCTGTACGATCCAGCGACAAACGCCTACAACATCGTGCCGTTTTCCGATGCAGAGGATCTGTTTTGTGCTGGACATACCTTTTTGCCCGATGGACGACTTGTCGCTGGTGGCGGGGCAAATCAGGGTCAGGTCAAATCGACTCACATCTTTGAGCCAACCACCGAGACCTGGACGAGGCTCAACGGAGGAGAGTTGCGCGACTTCCGCTGGTATCCCAGCATGGTCACTATGGCAGATGGACGCATCGCCATCATCTCGGGGACAGCTGGTGGAGGTGGAGGAGTTGTTGAGGATGTCGAGGTCCTCGATCTCTCAAAACCAGCGCCCCCCGCAGGGACCGGCGTCTACTATTGGGACCTGGTCGCAGGCTCCCAGAAGTTCTTCAGCGGCCTCTACCCTGGGCTCCACTGGTTGCCTTCGGGAGACATGTTTTTCAGCCGTACCGGCTGGAACTCCCACGGAGGTACAGAGGCAGCCCGTTTTACGTTCACAGGGCCGACAGCAGGCACTTGGACCGACTTTGCACCGTTGGGGTTTCCAGACCGCAAGGAAGGCTTCTCAGCGTTGTTGGTCGATGACACAGGGACTGATCCCGTGGCCCATGTGTTCGTAGCAGGTGGGCGCTCCACCAGCGATCCCGCCATCAAAGATTGCGAGATCATCGATGTCAGCGATCCTGCCACCACGCCAGGCTGGCAGCCGACAGCCCCTATGAACCACGCTCGTATCGGTGTTTCTGGCGTAATCTTGCCCAACGGCAAGGTCATGATCGTTGGAGGCAGGCAGACATCCGGGCGGTTTGATACAACACCGGTCTTTGTGTACGAGTGCGAAATTTACGATCCTGCCACAGACACCTGGGCCTTGACGCCGCCCATGGTGTATCCACGCCAGTACCACTCCGTAGCGCTGTTGCTCCCTGACGGGCGCGTGTTGACCTCGGGAGGTGTCGATGCTTCCCTTGGGTTTGGTATGGCAGGAAACCAACAAACCACCGAAGCCTACTCACCGGAATACCTCACGGCTGGGCCGCAACCGGTTATTACCGGAGCCCCAAACACCGCGACCTACGGCAGCACCGTCACTATCCAATCTGCCGAAGCAGCAAACATCGACTCGGTTTGTCTACTCGGCCCCGGTGCTATCACACACCACACCGACTCCTTCCAGCGGTACGTCAAACTCGCCATTACCGCACAAGGAGCAACTTCGCTGGACGTCAGGATGCCAGGCAGCGGCGATGTCCTACCTCCGGGGTATTACATGCTGTTCATCGTGGATAGCTCAGGCGTGCCGTCGGTTGGGAGCTTTATCCGGCTCTCGTAGTCTGATTACAGAGTATCCTACAACAGCCCTGCCGAATATTCTGCCTCTGTAAGGCCCGAGGCTCATCTGCTCATACCCCGCCTTCAAGCAATAGACTGTCACCATCGGCCTCGAATTGAACTCACCCAAAGCGCTCGTGTTTTGGCATGGACCATGCTTTAAAGGTCGCCCAGCAGTGAACCGAGAGGCTTCTAAGCATCTCAATTCAAGGTAGCGGCCTCATGAGCAATCATGAACATCACACGCATACGCATGGCCCCGCTCCAGGAGAGTTGCGTGACCCTGTTTGCGGCATGACGGTGGAGACGTCCAGCCCACACAAGACCGAACATGACGGCCAAACCTGGCATTTTTGCTCTTCGCATTGCCAGGAGCGCTTTGAGGCCAGCCCTGAGCAGTTCCTCCAGGATCAACCTCCACCTGAAGCGTCTCCGAGCGGAATTTACACATGTCCAATGCACCCGGAGATCATCCAAGACGGGCCGGGGAGTTGTCCCATCTGCGGTATGGCCCTGGAGCCCCGCACGGTTTCGATAGAAGACGAGGAAAATCCCGAGCTTGTGGATATGAGCCGTCGCTTCTGGTTTGCGGCGGCGCTGACGATACCGCTGCTGATCGTCGCCATGGGGGATATGGTGACGGGCGAGTTCTTCTCGGAGCTGCTGGGACATCGCGGGAGAGTATGGGTTGAGTTGGCGTTGGCTACCCCGGTGTGTTTGTGGTCGGCCTGGCCGTTTTACGTGCGAGCGGTCCAGTCGCTCAAGAATATGAATCTGAACATGTTCACGCTCATCGGCCTTGGTGTCAGCGTGGCCTACGTATACAGCGTCATCGCAGCGTTGGCGCCCCAGGTTTTCCCAGCATCGTTTCGGGGTGAAGGGGGCCAGGTCGCGGTCTATTTTGAGGCGGCTGGTGTGATCGTGACCCTGATCTTGCTGGGGCAGGTTCTCGAACTCAAGGCGCGCAGCCAGACGAGCGCAGCGGTCAAAGCTTTGTTGGGCTTGGCCCCCAAGACCGCACGCCGCATTGAGAACGGCGGTGAGGAGCGGGACATCCCCCTGGACCAAATCCAGCTCGACGACCGGTTGCGCATCAGACCCGGAGAGAAGGTCCCGGTGGATGGTGTGATCGTTGAGGGATCGAGCACCGTGGATGAGTCGATGATCACAGGTGAGCCTATCCCTGTTGGCAAGGGTGTCGGTGATAAGGTGATTGGAGCGACAGTCAACGGCAATGGTGCCCTTGTGATGAAGGCCACCAAAGTCGGGGGCGATACGTTGCTGTCGCAGATTGTGCAAATGGTGGCCGAAGCCCAGCGCAGCCGTGCCCCTATCCAGAAGATGGCCGATCAAGTCGCGGGTTGGTTCGTGCCTGCGGTGGTTCTTGTTGCTGTGGCGACCTTTGTGGTGTGGGCGTTGTTTGGGCCGGAGCCGTCGATGACCTACGCGCTTATCAACGCCGTGGCAGTGCTGATCATCGCCTGTCCATGTGCGCTGGGTCTGGCGACGCCGATGTCGATCATGGTGGCGACTGGCAAAGGCGCCGGATTGGGCGTCCTGTTCAAGAACGCTGAAGCGATCGAGAGCCTACGCGATGTCGATACGCTGGTCGTGGACAAGACCGGCACCCTCACCGAGGGCAAGCCAAAGCTCTCGGGGGTCGTGACGACAGCAAAATGGGGCGATGACCAGTTGCTGTACTGGGCGGCGAGCCTGGAGCGCAACAGTGAGCACCCTCTGGCGGAAGCGATCGTTCGGGTGGCAAAGGAGCAACAGGTTGTCCTGGCCCAGGTAGATGAGTTTGAGGCTGTCACCGGCAAGGGGGTCGTCGGCAAGATTCTAGAGCACAGTATCGCGCTCGGTAACCGCAAACTCATGGAAGGCGCTTCGGTGGATGTCTCTGATTCTGCCCTGAAACAGGCCGATGCCATGCGCCAGGAAGGCCAGACCGTGATGTTTATGGCCGTTGATGGCGAACTCGCCGGTTTTATTGGGGTGGCCGACCCCATCAAGGCGACCACCCCCGAGGCGATCCAGATGCTTCAACGTGAAGGTCTGCAGATCGTTATGCTTACCGGCGACAACGCGACCACGGCCCAGGCTGTTGCGCGAAAGTTGGGGCTGGACCAGGTCATTGCCGATGTTCTGCCCGAGCAAAAGGCGGCAGCGATCACCAAGCTTCAAAAGAAGGGACACGTGGTCGCGATGGCTGGCGATGGCATCAACGATGCTCCTGCTTTGGCCGTTGCTCAGGTCGGCATCGCCATGGGTACAGGGACCGACGTGGCCATGGAGAGCGCTGGAGTGACCCTGGTCAAAGGAGACCTGCGAGGGATCGTGCGGGCACTGCGGCTGAGCCGAGCCACGATGGACAACATCAAGCAAAACCTGTTCTTCGCCTTTGCCTACAACAGCCTCGGTGTCCCTGTAGCTGCCGGTGTGCTCTACCCCTTCTTCGGGTTGCTGCTCAGCCCGATGCTCGCCGCTGCCGCTATGAGCTTCAGTTCGGTGTCAGTCATCGGCAACGCCCTCAGATTGCGTAGCGCTGAAGTGTGAAAAGCGCTCAGCAAGAAGGTCTTCAAACCCAAACCAAAATGAGAAACATGAATCCAGTACACATTCTCCGCCTCGCGCTCGTACTCACACTCGTCCTCATTGGCGTAGCTGCTTGCCATGGGCATACACCCCACACCGCTGGCGAGGCACACGACCACGCTGGCCAAGAGCATAAGTCCCATGCTCACAATGACCATGGTGATCACCATGAACCGAAAACAGGGCCAACGACCCGACCCGAGGACGTCAAGCTCAACGATGGAACCCGGAAAGTTGGCGATATCACCAGGTGTCCTGTGTCAGACGATGTCTTCACCATCGACGCTGATACCGTGGCGGTTAAGCACGAAGGCGGAACCTATTACCTCTGCTGCGATGGATGCGTAAAGAAGTTCAGGGCCGAGCCAGCTGCGTTCATCGCCAAAGCGAAGGAACCGATGACGCAGGCCACGACAAATCCTGCCGATGTGCTACCCAACGATGGCACTCGGAAGATCGGCGAGGTAACAAAATGCGCTGTCAGCGGCGAAGTGTTCACCGTTGCTGAAGACAGCCCCAAAGCTGAGTACAATGGCGGGACCTATTACTTCTGTTGTGGTGGGTGCGTCGATAAGTTCAAGGCTGAGCCCACCAAGTTCACAGCTGCCCACGGTTCGCATTGATTGTGTGGGCCATCGAGGACGAGACAATGACGCCCCTGACCAGGTTTACCCTCGGTGTTTTATGGATTGGCGTGGTTGCACTGACCAGCGCCTGCAATCCACACACAGCCCCTGGAACCGTGTCTGAGGTTGCTCCGCAAACCCAGGCGCCAGGGAATCTGGCTGCCAGCCCTGTTGCCATCGACCCTCCTGCTCAGGAAGGTGCGTTTGCGCCAGGCATTTTTGCGACGGATGACGGCAACGTCTTGCTGGTTTGGATGGAGCCGCTGTCTGGATTCGGTGGAGAGCAGCCCTCCCAATACAGGTTACAGTGGTCGGAGTGGACGCCGACAGAGGGCTGGCGAGCGCCCGAGACCATCGTGGCCGGGGGGGACTTTTTCGCCAACTGGGCCGATACCCCAATGATCGCGCGTGACAGCGAGGGCCGCACTCTGGTCAGCTTCGCTCGAAAATCAGGCCCGGACACCTACGCCTACGATGTCGTGCTCGCCCGTAAAGACGGACCAGGGCAGGAGTGGAGGGTCCTTGGCAGCCCGCATCACGACAAGACCCAGACCGAGCACGGGTTTGTGTCGATGGTCCCCCGCAAGGACGGTGTACAGGTCATCTGGCTCGATGGGCGCCAGTACGCGACCCCCTCAAAGGGTCCCATGACGCTGCGCACGGCTTTTGTCGGCGATACGATCCGGGAGGGAACCCAACTCGACGGGCGTGTGTGCGACTGTTGCAACACCGCCGCAGCGCTTGTGGAGCAGCGCCTGGTTGTTCTCTACCGCGACCGCGATCCTGGAGAGATCCGCGATGTGGCCATCGTTCAGGAGACCACTCAAGGGTGGAGTTCCCCTGAAGCCCTCCACACCGATGGTTGGAACATCGCGGGGTGTCCGGTCAACGGCCCTGCAGTCCACAGCAACAAGGGTCAAACCTGGTCGGCCTGGTTCACGGGGGCGGACAACACGAGCACCGTCAAGGCGGCCGTCGCTCCCCCTGGGGGCTCTTTCGGGGAGCCGCTGGTCGTGGCTCGGGGGACTGGGCAAAACGCTCCGTTGGGGAGGGCGGCTGTCGCTCTTCTTGAGCAGGATGAGGTAGCGGTGGTCTGGCTTGCTGGCTTGCCAGAAGGGGCAGTCTGGCGCGCACGCAGGTTATCTGCTCAGGGCAAACTTGGGGACGCTGTGGATATTGTCCCTGCCAACCGCGCTCGAACGAGCGGTTTTGCCAGGCTCGCGCCTATCGAAGGTGGGCTGGTGTTTGTTTTTACGGACGCCAGGGAGAAGCCCGCGAGATTGCGGGCTCTGCGCCTCGGGTCGGGGATGTTTCCGACCACCACACCCCGCTGAAGGTCTGGGTCAGGTCTTGAAACTCGTTGGCCAACTCAAGCCGTCGTCCGGCGACTCGACTCAGACCGTATTGACAGCGAGCTAGTGCACAAAACAAACCCCCAACGAACCATCCGAAATGCAATGGTAGCCGTTGATACACGTTTCGCTATCGCACAGCGCCAAGCAAGAGCCCCCCACATCGAGTTCAATGCAAATAGAGCCTGGATTTCCACAATCAGCGTCGCTATTGCACCGGGCCGAACAAATGCCGCTTTTACCTTGAGGGTTGTCCAAAAGCGTCAAACACCGGCCACCAGGGCAAATGTGGGCTTCGGCTCCCGAGCACTCGATTTGGAAGTCAGAGGGACGTAGAGCCGATGGTTTGCTTGTGCTCTCTGTGTTTGAGTCTGTTGCGTTGCTGTCGGCGACGCAGTCTGTAAGGAAGAGTAGAAGGAGCACCCAAACGCCCAGCACCCAGCGATGCCGCCAGAGCACGGCGAGCCCCTTGGGGAATGTGCGCCTTGTTCTCATGGCTCCAAACCCGCAGATGGTGATCATACCGTCGTCAGCATGAGGAGGGTGTGGTAGTGCGTTAACGCAATCCCACGCTGATGATTCGGTTTTGGCGACCTCCTAACCTCATGCAGATATCATTCCGCGTTCTGGTTGATCTGACGGAAGCCGCGGGGAAGGAGATGTAGGGTGCAATTGCGTACGCAAGGGCCTCAAGGTCAAGATCTGGGTAAGGTGTGCGTTGATACGAGCGTGTGTCGCGATGCTGGCTCGTCAAGCAGCTCGCCGCCACTGTCCCGACATCAGAGTCAATCCCGAACAGTGGGTCCTCGTTTGGCGTGCTGAACTTTCCCAATGGGCTCTTGATGCCCTTGTCTTCGGCAACCTCGTCATCGTGGACTGGGACCTTCTGGTCTTTCTTGCACAAGACCCCAACACTTCTCGTGTCCCACTACGCGAACTCTTTCTTGAAGGATGTCCAACACATCCATGACGCCGAATCACTTATCCGGCCACAGATAGGTTGGTTTCTGGATTATCAGCCGACCCCCGAGGAGGCCTTGAGCAGCTCACCAGGCTCGGTGAAACCGACGTTCTTTGGACGAATCTACCAAGACACGTTGGAACTGGGGACAACGTCCATACCGCTGCTCTTTTTGAAGTACTCGCCCGTCTATCCTTACAGCGGCCTTCCTGCGCGCCTGGTGTGGTGGAAGGCGCTCGGAGTTGCCATGATCGGCTCACAACAAGGTTTCCACGAGCTGGACATTCACGGGGCGATCCATGTTGTCCTTCGGGCCGATACCTTGGAGCCGTTTGGGGTTCTCCTGGCCCAGCACAACCACCACCGTTCCTATCTGACGCCGGTGGACTTTCCCTGGCCCGCGGACAATCGCGTTCGGGTTGCTGTTGCGGCCATGTCCAACGAGCCTTATCTGATTTTGCCGGGACACACAGAACACTACACACGAACCATCGGCAACCCTTTCGATCTGGCCTACCTTTTCGGTCACACCGACGAGCCCCCTACAAGCTCGGCCTTCGATCGGGTTCCCGACCCGGATGGCGACAGCGCTGTCGAGGTCGTGATGAACTTGGACCTCCTACCTCTGGATGACCCTTTGTACACCTCTCAGATTCTCCTCGGCGAACGCAAAGAGACCTGGGGTTTCTGGTACGTGAGAGAGATGAGCGGCCCCCTTGGCATGGACTTCTACACCATCCCCGCGCTCAAAAACCTCGCCGACCTCATGGCGTTTTGGTACGTCGACCCTGACGATGAGACCTTCTTCAAGCTCGCCCGCGAGCATATGCGCTCATTTCAGGAGCTGAATGTGGCTCCTATCCTCACCCACCAGCGGGCTCGGTTGAGGGATCGGCTGGAGATGTTCGGTCTTCCATGAGATGGTTACCGGCGGCGTACCTTGAAGACTATCCCGAAACTCGGGAGCGCCTGAAGGCAACGACGGCGCCCAACGCGAGCAACGCCAACCAGGCAGGGGTGTGGTTGGAGCGGGGAGCGTTGTGGAGCGCGATGACGCTGCAGAGGTGATCATCTTCCTCTTCGGAGGTGACGCGGAGGGTCTTGGTGTAGGCGTAGACGTTCAGCTGCTCTTGCTCGCTGAGCACGCTGTCGTACGCTGGCATCCCCGTGCTCTCGAGCCCTGCTCCGATCACCTCCATGAAGCCCGCGTCGGAGATAAACGCCATCTGATCGCCGTTTGTCAGGTTGGAGGGCTTTGGGTCAAGACCGGCGCTGGCAGGTCCATCACCAACACCCGATTCACCGTGACAGGAGGCGCAGTGCTGGCCGTACAAAGCAAACCCATCATCGGCGTCTGCGGTATCCAACCCCGCAACGGGGGTGTCGTAGGCATCCCCCAGTTTGTCCTGGAGCATCGTCCTCAGCGCTGCGTGATGCTCGTCGATGGTCGTCCCTCCGCTGTCGCCGTGTGCCCAGGACACGCTCGGTACACACACGATCAACACGACAAACCAGAATCTCGTAGCCATACTTACCCCTCCGTTCAAATGAAGTGCTATCCCTCGTAGGATTACAGGAAATTTCTTGGTGAATGGTTATAACTCAAACCACTTCGGCTCAACAAGTCATTTGCGTGCTGTGCGCGGTTCGCTCAGGTTGAGGTGTCCCTCGCTGTTGGATGTTGGTTTGGCCAGATTGTCCAGAATGGGGCAGTCTGGCCTCTCATCGCCGTGGCAACGTTCGGCGAGCTCTCGGAGCGTGTTGCGGATGGTGATAAGCTCCATGATTTTTTGTTCCACGGCTTGGATATGCTCGTGGGCCAAGGCCTGGACCTGCGCGCTTGTGCGTGAGGGATCACGCCACAAACCGAGGAGCGCCTCGACCTGCTCAAGTGGACACCCGAGACCTCGCGCTCGGTGGATGAAGCGGAGCTCTTCGACCGTGGGGGCCGCGTACATCCGGTACCCGTTGTCGGCGCGTGTGGGTTTGGGCAGCAAGCCAATCGATTCGTAGTAGCGTATGGTTTTGGCGGTCACACCCGAAAGGCGCGCCACCTCACCGATAGTCAGCAGCTCGCTCATGGTGCTTCCTTGTGTGGGGAGTTTGTGTGTTGCGGCCTCCAACGCCGGAGCAGCAAGGCGTTGAGGATGACGCTCACGCTCGAAGCAGCCATGGCCGCTCCCGCGACGACCGGATTGAGCAACCCGAAAGCGGCCAACGGCAAGCCAAGGACGTTGTAGATAAACGCCCAAAACAGGTTTTGATGAATCTTGCGCGTCGTCGCTTTGGAGACGGTGAGGGCGTCGAGGAGCAACGGTGGGTTGGGCCGCATCAACGTCACCGAGGCCGTGTGCATGGCGACGTCGGTCCCGGAACTCATCGCAAAGCTGACGTCAGCCTGGGCCAGGGCGGGCGCATCGTTGACGCCGTCGCCGACCATCGCGATCACGCCACCATCGCGCTGCAGCGATGCGACGATGTTCGCCTTGTCCTCCGGGAGCACCTCGGCGACCACACGTTCAATGCCAAGCCCATCAGCTACGGCTTGTGCTGTGCGCGTATTGTCGCCAGTGAGCATCACGACCCCGATCCCCTGAGCTTTCAGGGTCGAGACCATGTGAGCGATGCCTTCGCGCGCCTGGTCACGCACTGCGATAGCACCTTGGAGCGTTGGTGACGCTTCGGCGGCAGCGGAGGCGATCCACATCACGGTGGCGCCTCTGGTTTCTTGCGCGATGACATCCTGTTCCAAGGCTTGGATATCAATACCAAGCTGCTCCATCCACCGTCGGCTGCCCACGTAGAAGCGCTGCCCGTCCACGACTGCCTCGATTCCCAGGCCAGGGTGCGCCTTGGTGCCGTGCGCCTGTTTCCACTGCAACTTCTGCGCATGGGCGCGGCGCATGATCGCATCGGCCAGCGGGTGCTCGCTACCCTCCTGAACAGCCGCCACCTGGGCGAGCAGGCGGCTTTGTTCCTGGGGCGTGTCTCCGCGCTCACCGGTGAGCATGATGACTTCGACCTCAGGCGTTCCACGGGTCAACGTGCCGGTTTTGTCGAAGACGATGGTATCGACCTGGTGGGTGCGTTCGAGCGCCTCGGCGTCCTTGATCAAGATGCCGGCGCGGGCCGCCATGCCTGTCCCGACCATCAGCGCCGCGGGCGTCGCCAGCCCCAACGCGCAGGGGCAGGCGATCACGAGCACCGCCACCGAGACCAACACCGCCTCTTCGAGCGAAGCCCCGGCCAGCCCCCAACCCAGCAACGTCACCAGCGACAGCGCCACAACAGCCGGCACAAACACCGCGGCGATGCGGTTTACGGTGCCCTGGATCGGCGCCCTGGAGGCCTGGGCGCTCTCGATCATGGCGATGATTTTCGCGAGGAACGAGTCTTGGCCGATCCCCGTTGCCTTGATGTGAAGCACCCCCCGCCCGTTGATCGACCCTGCGATGACCGAATCTTCAGGCCCTCGCATGACAGGCAGGCTCTCCCCTGTCAGGAGCGACTCGTCCAGCGCGCTCTCACCACGCACTATCGTACCGTCCACTGGAAGGCGTTCGCCGGGGCGAACGATGACGAGATCTCCAAGGACCACGGCGTGGGATGCGATCTCGATGATGGTTCCATCACGTTGAACACGGGCGGTCTCGGGTCGCAACGCCATCAACGCGCGCACGGCGTCGGTCGTTTGCCGCTTGGCGCGCGCTTCGAGGTACTTACCCACCAGCACCAGCGTGATCACGGAGGCAGACGCCTCAAAATACAGGTGCTCGTGTCCCCCCGCGAGCATGTACACGCTCAGCCCGTAGGCCGCCGTCGTGCCAAGGGCGACGAGCAGATCCATGTTCCCAGTGCGCGCCTTGAGCGCTGCCGCTGCGCCTCGGTAGAAGCGTGCCCCCATCAGAAACTGCACCGGGGTTGCCAACACGAGTTGTAGCCAACCCGGCAGCGCCCAGGATGAGCCAAAGAGCATCAACCCCATCGGCGCCACCAGCGGAACCGTGAGCAGGACAGACGCGAGCAAAAGCGCGCGCTCCCTGGTTTCACGTTTTCGCCGCTCCTGGTCGATAGTATTGACGTTCTCGTCCGAAACCTCAGACGACACACGGTAACCCGCGGCGACGATGGCCTCGATGAGGTCATCCCGCTCAACCACACCTTCTCGGTAGCGTATGGTCGCTTGTTCCGAAGCCAGGTTGACCTCGGCCTGCTCGACGCCTGGGAGCTTGAGCGCCTTCTCTATTCTCTGGACGCACGAAGCGCAACTCATCCCTTCAATGTTCAGGGTCGTGCTCGTCGTCGGCACATCAAAGCCAGCATCGACGATGACGTCGACGAGCGAGCCATCGAACTCTGAGGTCGTGGTGGTGATGTTGGCCTGCTCTGAAGCAAAGTTGATGGACGCCTGCTCAACGCCTGGCTGGCGTTCGAGGACGCGCTGTAGGCGAGTTGCGCAGGAAGCGCAACTCATCCCTTCGACAGGCACATGCCAGACGCGGGTGGTTGCCTTGCCTTCTTTGGGTTCTAGAGCGTTCATGGTAGCTCCTCATAGAGGTTGTGCGAACACTTCCCTGTTCGAGGATCAAACCTAAGGGTTCCAGTCACTGGAAGGTCAAGGCCCGATTTTACATTTATCTCCCGGGCAACCCGCTGGGAACGTTCCCAGAGCACGAACGTGGATGGCGATGCACTCTGTGCCGATGGTTGATAGCTGCTTGCTTGTCCATTTGGACCTTGGAGGCCATGCGCTGACGCTGGACCATGCTCGGATTTTGGCCCAATCGCCCCATTTGACCGGGCTCAGAGGTCTGTCTCTGCGGGAGACCTTCATTGAACTCCCTGCGCTCAAAGCCCTCCTGGAGGCGCCGCCGTGGTCCAGGCTGACCTCGTTGGACCTGGCCAGCGCGCAATTGCAAGACAGCGCTGGGATGGAAGTGCTGGGTTCGTCTCCCTGCCTGAGTGGCCTCACCCACTTGTGCCTCGATGAGTGCTTCTTGACCCTGGATGGGATGGCCGCGCTGGCGGACGCAGAGCATCTGGCCAACCTGACGATGCTCAGCTTGAGCGTCAACCCCATCGGCGCCCCCGGCCTCCAAGCCCTCCTTGGCTCCCCACACCTTGCTCGCCTCACCCACCTGAATCTTGAGCAAACCATGCTCAACCCCGAGTGCTGTGAGATGCTCGCCGTGACCCCATCACTCACCGGACTGACCCATTTGGGGCTTTGGGGCAATTCAATTGGTGCAAAAGGGGCCCACGCGCTGGTTCACACCACCCATTTAAAATCATTGCAGCACCTGTGTCTCCACAGTTGCGGTCTTGGAGACCAGGGGGTCAGCGCCATCGCCTCCTCATCCTCGTTGAACCATCTGACTCACCTTGATCTGGGCGACAACGGCATTGGGACCGCTGGCATGCAGGCGCTGATGGAGAGTCCTTGTTTGGATGGGGTGACGCATTTGAACCTCTCTTCCAATCCGCAGGGGAGAGGGGGGGTGGAGGCGCTGGCGGCCTCCAAACGCTTTGGGTCGCTGCGCTGCCTTGTGCTTGAAGACAACGACCTCCAACCCGAAGACGCCGCCGTTTTGGCCCAAAGCCCATGGTTGTCCTCATTGGTTTGGCTGCATCTGGGGTCCAACGACGTGGGCACCGAGGGTTGTCAGGCGTTGGCGGCCAGTCCCCACCTGAAGAGGCTCCAGGGGTTGGGGTTGAAGGGGAATCTGGTGGGAGATAATGGCGCGAAGGCCTTGGCCGCATCGCCGTTTGCGGACCAACTGACACATCTGTTGCTCCAAAACAATCGCGTGGGGGACGAAGGCGTCAAAGCGCTGGTCGAAAGTTCATCGGCGACCTCTTTGGAGGTCTTGTCGTTGGAAAACAACCGGATTGGGGACGCAGGCGCGGCAGCCATCGCGGGCGCATCCTCGCTGGCGAACCTCAGGGCACTCTTTCTCTTCAACAACCCCATCGGTGGGCACGGCGCCGAGGCGTTGGTGGGTTCAAATGGTTCGGAATCTTTAGAGTGTCTTCTTATTTATGAGCGGAGTTTGAGTCTTGAGCTGCGCCGCCGCCTGCACCAACGTTTTCCTGGCAAATGCGAGTTGGGCCCGCAGCCTTTTCCCGCGCTCATTGCCTGGAGCGCTTGATGGCTTTGCCGCTGGTGGGGGTTCGCAGTGCACCAGCGGCGCATGTCAAAAATGCTGTGTGGAGGAGAGCCTATGGTCGAGGTGGAAGGGGAGGGGCTTGAGGCGCTGCGACAGCTGGCCTACATGGCGCCGAGCACCGACGTGTGGATGGTGATGTGCGAGGTCTTGCAGGAGATGGAAGGACAGGCGCTCGAAGTGGGTCTTCAGTACGTCATGGACCATCTTAAGGATTGGCCTGAGGACATCGAGCGCAACGTGGACTGCACCATTGCTTATTGGGTTCACAACCCGCCGGTCTGGTGGCCGACCGTCAACGTGCTCAACACCGTTGCGGTGGTGGGATCATTGGCCAAGAACGAGAGCCTGATTGAGTTGGCGGGTTCTGCGCACATGGCCAACATCACCAGCCTTTCATTGTGTCAGACCCTTGAGCCCGAAGACGCTCGTGCCCTGGCGAACTCTCCCTATTTGAACAATCTCAATTCGCTGGCCTTGGATGCCACGTTGATCGAAGGCGCGGACCTGAGGAATCTGGCCAGTAGCCCCATGATGGTCGGGTTGAGGCACTTTTCTTTGTCAAACGAGGGAAAGGTTCGCTCACGCGGGGAGAGCAAAGGCGTGTCCGAGCAGATTGAGGCCATTGTGTCCTCTGCGTGTGCCCAGGGGCTTGTCTCGTTGGGTTTCAAGGAGTGTGGTCTGACTGCCAATGACCTGGAAGTTCTGGGGCGCTCGACCCATTTGAGCAACCTCCGTCGTTTGGAGGTTGATGAGTTGTTTACCGAATCATGGTTCTCTGCACGAGATGTTGAGCGGTTTTTGGACGGGGGGTTGGTTGAGGGGCTGCGTTGCCTGGAGTTTTCGGACGTTGGTTTTGGAACTCAACATGCCATAGCGGTTGCAAAGTCAGATGGCGTGGGCTCGCTGGCGTTTTTGCGGCTCTCTTTTGGCTCCGTCGATGATGAAGGTCTTGCGGCCCTTGCAAACGCTGAGGGTTTGTCGGGGCTCAGGAGCCTTGAGCTGGATGTGTCGGCTGTGACCAGCGCTGGGGCGCAGGCGCTGATTCATTCTGCACATCTTACGCAATTGAAGTCGTTGAATCTGTCAGGCTGTCAGATTGGAGGTGAGGGCCTTGCGGCTTTGGCGAGTTCTCCAAATATGCGCCATTTGACCCATTTGTACCTTGAGGACTGCGGTGTGGGCATCGATGGGATCGAAGCCCTGGCTCAAAGTCCGTATCTGGGCAACCTTGAGGTTCTTGATCTTGGTTACACCGAGATGGGTGTAGAAGGGATCAGTGCTCTGCTAAAGGCACCATGGTTGTCATCGCTGCGCATGTTGTCGCTCAACAGTTGTAGCATCGGAGACGAAGGCCTTGAGGCCCTTGGGTCGTCTTTGTCGCAGGCAAGACTGGAGGCGTTGTGGCTTGAGCATAACGGCATCGGTGCGGCCGGAGCCGAGGCGCTGGCCCGGTGTGGTCATTTGACTGCATTGAGGCAGTTGGAAATGGCGGGGAACCCCATTGGGGATGTGGGTGTGAGCGTGTTGGCGTCGTCTCCCGTTTTGAATGGGGTCAACCGTCTTTCATTGGCGAAGACCGGGTTGGGCGACCAGGGGGCCGCTGCGATCGCGGCAAGCCGGCACCTGGGCGCTGTGATGGTCTTGAATCTGTGGGCGAATGCCATGGGTGATGCTGGGGCCATGGCGCTTGCTGAGGCCAGTGGCTTGCGCCGCTTGACGAGGCTCAGAATCAGTTGGGACCACATCGGGCCAGAGGCCGCATTGGCCGTGATGCAAAGCGGCAACCTTCCCCGTCTAAGGTGGGTGAACGTTTACCGCGAAACAGGAAGCAATGAGTGCTTGCCCGAGCAAGAATTGCTGTGTCAGAGGCCTGGATGGGGAAAGGCATACCCAGAATGGACCGGGCTGGATTGGACCGACTGTTGACGGCCATACGGGAGCGCTGATGGTCGAAGGACAGGGTTTTGCCATGCCCTTATGACCATTGTGCTTGATGTGGGGCTCCAGGAGGGGCGGTTAGAACGAGGTGCAGTCGCCTTCGATGCACAGTTCGTCGGGGTTGCAGGCGTTGTCGCAGGCGCCGCAGTGGGTGCTGGTGATGTTGGTGAAGACGCACTCGGGACCGCATTGGGTGGCGTTGGGCCAGCAGTCGGTGCAGGTGCCGTTGTTGCAGGTGCCGGCGCAGAGTTGGCCGCAGGCGCCGCAGTTGAGCAGGTCGCTGTTGAGGTCCACGCAGCGGTCCCCACAGAAGGTCTGACCCGGCAAACACTGGCAGGTGCCCAGACCGCAGAACGAGCCGCCCACGCACTCATTGTCGCACTGACCGCAGTGGTTGTTGTCCAGCGCCAGGCTGACGCAGGAGTTGCTGCAGTCTTCCTCCAAAAAGCGGCATGAGCTGCGGCATTGGCCCTGCGAACAAACCTCGTCTTCAGCGCAGACGTTCCCGCAGCCCCCACAATGCTCTGGGTTGTTCTGTGTACTGACGCACTGGTTCTCACAAGACGTCTCGCCGGGGCTGCCGCCCAAACATCCGCACAGCCCCAACAGGCACACCTGCCCTTCCTGGCAGGCGATGCCGCACAGACCGCAGTTTTCGGCGTCGAGCGCGGTGGAGGTGCACCGGCCATCGCAGTTGGTGGTGCCATCGGGGCAATCCGTGACGCATTGACCAAAGGAACACGCCTGACCCCCAGGGCAAGTCTGACCGCACTCCCCGCAGTGGTCCGGGTTTGAGAGCGGATCGACGCACTCCCCGTCACACTCCTGCTGCCCAAAAGGACACTCCAAGCCGCTGTCGGCGTCTTCTTGGGCGTCTTGCTCGGGTTCGGAGGTGTCGTTGGAGGTGTCTTCAGGTTGGTCGACGTCTTCAGCGGTGTCTTCTTGCGGGTCTGGCGCGTCTTCCTGAACGTCCTGGGGGGCGTTGGTGTCCTCCTGAACGTCTTCTGGCTCGACAGCGTCTTCCTGGGCGTCCTCTTGAGGGTCTGGGACGTCGTTGGAGGTGTCTTCGGGTTGGTCCACGTCCTCAGAGGCGTCCTCTTGGGGGTCCTGGGCGTCTTGCTCGGGCTCGGGGGTGTCGTTGTCTGAGGTGTCGGCGGGTTCGGGGGCGTCTTCGGGTGGCGTTTGGGTGTCGCGCTCTTCGACGATGTCGCCTCGACCGGGGTCCTGGGCGTCGTTGTCTGAGGAATCGGTGTCAGACTGGGCGTCAGGTGTCGGTGCGGTGCCGTTGGGGGCCAGATCCGGGTTGCCGCTGCCGCAGGCCAGGGTCAGGGTGGCTATGATGAGCAGGGTCAGCGTGAGCCACAGGGTCCGCAAGGGGCTTTGGGGTGGGGTGAGGTGAGTGGACATGGTGGTTTTGGGGTGAGCGGTGGGGTGAAATGGGTTCGCTATGGTTCGACGCAAGGGTGCCTGAAGTTGTGGGGTTTGTCGAACCAGTCGTGTTGTGTGGATCGGGTCCTGTTGAGGTCAGGGGACCGACGGCGAGAACTTGCGTCTACAGAATCTAGGACATGTTGGGCCAGCCTTGGCGGCGGCGGACGTCGTAAAGGACGATGGAGCAGGCGTTGGCCAGGTTGAGTGAGCGCACGCCGGGGGTGATGGGGATGCGGTAGAGGCGCTCGGGGTGGGCTTGGATGATCTCGTCTTCGAGGCCTCGGCTTTCGCGGCCACAGACGATGACGGTGCCGGGGGTGTGGGTGGTTTCGGTGTGGTTTTTGTCGCCCTTGGTGCTCATCAGGTGAAGGCGCTTGGAGGGGAAGATGGCCGCGAGCTGCTCCCAACTGGGGTGGACGCAGAGGGTGACCGAGGGCCAGTAGTCGAGCCCGGCGCGTTTGAGGTAGCGGTCCTGGAGGATGAAGCCCAGCGGTTCGACCAGGTGGAGGACGACGCCGGTGCCGGCGCAGAGCCGCGCGATGTTGCCGGTGTTGGCGGGGATTTCGGGGTGGACGAGCACAAGGTGCAGGTCTTTGTCCTGGTCGGTGCCCCAGTCGGGGTTGACGGGCGAGAGGATGATTTGCTTCTGGGCAGGGCTCATGGTGTCTTTTTGGGGGTTTGGGTCAGGCCGAGGGTGACCAGGCGGATGGCGCCGTTGCGCAGCACCAGCGAATCCTGGGGGGCCACCGTGGCGGCAAACTGATGGGCGATCTGATGGTAGTGGCTGTCATTGTCGCGGTGGGGCAGCAGGAGCATGTCGGCCTTGAAGCGGTCTTCCCAGCGCGGCAGGCCGCGCACGAGGCCTTCTTTGCCCATGCGGTCGATGATTTTGCGCTGGCGCGCTTCGTCGACCAGGACGGCCATGGTGGCGTCCTTGCCCAGTGAGGAGCGGATGTCGGCGGCGGCCTGGACGATGGGCAGCGAGACCGGGGCCGAGGGGTTGCGCGACAGGCCCATGTCCACGGCGCCCTCGACGCCGCCGATGATCCAGGAGTGGTAGCTCTCGGCGGTGTTGTAGTGGCGGATGGAGGCGATGATGGACGGCGAGAAGACGATGCCGCCGAAGAGGCCCAGGGCCAGGGCGACGGTGATCTCGCGAAGCCACCAGGGGCGGCCGTCGGTGCGGGCGGCGGCGGCGCGGCGCACGGCCACCGCCGTGGCGGCAAAGAGGCGGCTGACGGCGCAGCCCACAAAGACCGACCAGAAGGCCGCCGCCATGGCGATCAAATCGACGCCCGCGTAGTGCGGCGCGGCCATGGCCCACGGCAGCAGCAGCGCCATGAGCAAGAAGGAGAAGGTCCAGCGCTTGGCCTCGCGCGCCTCGGGGCCTGCGGCCTCGGGGTCGGGGCTGATGGTCAGGTGGGGGCCCAGCGGCTTGCCCCAGCGGGTGTTGAGCAGTGGGTGCACCACAATTTCGCCCAACACCCCCGCCAGACCCAGCGCGCACGTCACCGGGATCATCGTCACCAGCAAGAGCACCAAACCCCCCTCCACCGGCAAACGCCCCGTTGTAATCAGCTCGCCCATATAAAGCAGCGGCTCGTGCTCCTGGGTCAGGAAGTGCGTCAGGTAGGCCCACAGGCGCTTGAAGGGGGCTTGCCACAGCCACGGGTAGAGGGCGACCACGAGGCCTGCGGCGGCTGGGACAATGGTCAGCAGCCGCAGCGGGAAGCTGGCTGTGGCCAGGTCCTCAGCGGAACTCTCACGTACCTGGTCCATCAATCGCTTGTCGGCCGCGCTGAAAAAGCCGCCGCTGTAGAGCATTCTG
>CAKZKQ010000428.1 GCA_937123825.1 uncultured Pseudomonadota bacterium | reverse complement strand
GAGGTAGACGTTGCCCAGCGTGCCGTGGATGACGGCGTCGTCGGGCTTTAGCGCGAGGTAGCGCCGCAGATGACGCGCGGCCTTGTTGTACTGCCGGGCCTCGTAGTAGTGCTTGCCCAGCAGATAAAAGACGTCAAACTGGTCCTTGCTGGCCTTGGCGGCGGCCTCAAGGTGCCCCACGGCGTCCTGGCGCCGCCCGGGCAGGTCGTAGATGACGGTGCCGTAAACGCGGCGCAGGTCGGGATCCTTGGGCCAACGCTTTAGCGCTGGCTCCAGGCGCCCAGCAGCGGCCCTCGGGTCGCCCAGCGCGTAGAAGACGTAGCCGATGCGGATGTAGGCGTCGAGGAAGTCGGCGTCGGTGTCGATGGCTTCCTGGTATTTGTCCAGGGCGTCGGTGTAGAGATCCTGGGCCTCTTCGGGGCGGTTGGCCTTGAGGTTGGCGGCCTTTTGCTCCAGGCGCTGGCCTTCTTCATAAAGTCGACGCGCCTCGGTGCTGCCCTCGTAGCGTCCCTGGGCAAGCGGCGCGCCAGGAGAGAAGACGGCGGTCGATGCCGTCACGCCAAGGCCAACCACACAGGCCAGCGCCAAAACCCCTCGCTGGAACGCTCGGGGGCTTTGCTCGGCGCGCCGCAGGCCTTCGCTTTGACGCGCCTCACCATCGCCCAGGCTCTGCGATGAACACAGACCTTTTGCGCTCTTGAAGACGGGGTGGGCGCTCCCATTGCAACCACCACCCGACTTTGGCCCCCTTTGCATCACGACCGTCACCCGTACCGTGCCACCACCATGGTGATGTCGTCTTCCTGGACGCTCTGACCCGCAAACTGGTTCAGCGCGCCGAGCACCTCAGAGATGATCGCATCGGGGCTCTTTTGGGCGTGCTGACACAACAAACGCCGCAAACGCCGTTCACCAAACATCTCTCCATCCCCATTAAGGTACTCGGTGATGCCATCAGTGTACAGGCAGAGCAGATCCCCGGCCTGAAGGCGCTCCTGACCAGCGCCGTAGTGGCTGTCGCGCTGGTCTCCCAGGCGATTGCCCCTGGCCACCAACGCCCGCGCCTTGGCTCGCCCGTTTTGCTGGCGCACCAAAATGGGGAAGTTGTGGCCCGCGTTGGCGATGTCCATGGTGTGACTGGCGGGATCGACGATGGCCGCAAAGAAGGTCATGGCGAATTTGCGCCGCGCGGCCTCATAGATGGTCTTGTTGAGCTCATCGAGGATCATGGAGACGTCCAACCGACCGCGCTTGACCGAGCGCAGCGTGTCCAGACCGGACTTGCAGGCGGCGGTGATCATGGCGCTGGGCACCCCGTGGCCAGTCACATCCCCAATGCACACCAACACGCGCCCATCATCCAACGGCGCGTAGGTCCAGAAATCGCCACCGCACAACGACGCCGACTCCAAAAACCCAGAGAGCGACAGCGGCCCCTGGCGCACCTCGCCACGGGGCGGCAAGAGCGTCTCTTGAATGATCCGGGCGACCTCCAACTCGCGCTCCAGCGCCGTCTTGTTGGCCGTCTCCACCAGCAACTCACCGATGCGCTCGGCCATGTGGTTGAAGTTCTGGGCCATGTCGCCGATTTCATCGCGGGTGCGCACTGCCACGCGGGTCTCGATGTCCCCTTCGGCGATTCGGCTGGCCGAACGCGAGAGCGCCTCAAGCGGCCGCGTGATGGCCAGCGCCTGCAAAATGGCGATGACCACCCCCAACAAGACCACCAGACCGCCAATGAGCAGGCCGCGCTGAAAAATCTGCTGGCGGCGCTCGTCGCCCTGGCGCTCGATCTCCACCAAATCCGCGCGCAACCCCACCAGGTCGTAGACAAAGTGCACGTAACCCCAGCGCGTCTCTTGCCCATCGACCACTGGGGCCGTCACCACAACCTTGTCCGGGACGCCCTCGCCGCTGACGCTGACGTCGACCGCAGGGGTCTTAAGTTCCTTGAGGGAGGACTTGTCGAGCTTCTTGGGCACCGCCTTGGCGCCGGGGGCCGTGGCCGAGGCCAAGACCAGCGCGTCCGCGTCCGTGATGGCCGCCTGCAAGATGGGCAGGTCTGTGCCTTCAGACTCCTTGACGATGGGACCGATCAACTCATTGAGGACCGAAAAATCGTTCTCTGCGATCGCAAATCGGCTGCTGGCGGTGATGCTGGTCACGGTGCGCAGACCCACGATGCGGGCCTGCTCGCTGCGCAAGGTGCGCAGGCGCTCGGTCTGCTGACTGATTTCGGTGGTCACCAGGCGAGTTTGCAAAATGCCAAAAAGGGCCAGGATGAAAATCAGCAACAGAACCGTGGCGCCCATCAATTTCAAGCGCAGCGAGATTCTCATGTTCTCTGGACCCTCCCCCTCAAACCCTGGCGTCAACGCCGACGCTCTGCTTCACCGGGCAACCCTGCCCTACCCCTGAGCTTTGTCGTCGGCCGCCGGTGCCATCATCAAACGCCCGTTGCCAGGCAGGCGAAGGCCTTTGGCGTACTCCACGACCTCGCTTTGCAGCTCGTTGAGCTCCGTCTGAGCGCGAGAGAGCTCTTCAGTGCGCTGGGCCAACTCGTGGGCCAGCTCTGCGCGAGAGCGCGTCTCATCCTGGAGCATGTTCTGGTACTTGCTCTGCATCTGGACCTCGTCGGTCACATCGCGCAGCATCAACCAGGCGCCCATCGGCGCGCCGTCCTGACGCACAGGCGCGGCAGAGACAATGAAGTGAAACTGGCGCCCGTCTGGGCCGTGCCCTTCGATCTCATCAAAGCGCACCGCGCCGCCACGGTCGATGCAGGCCCGGATGGGGTTGAGCAGACCGCCGTTCCAGCGCAACTCCAGCACGTCTCCAAAGACGCTGCCCTCAAGGTTGCGGGCCTGGCGCCTGGGAAAGAGCATGAAGAAGGAACGGTTGAAGGCCACCACGCGAGACTCGATGTCCACCAACACGCAGGCGTCCATCAACGCCCCTTGGACCGAGCGCATCAACTCTACGTGGCGCTCCAGCGCGTTGGTCGGCTCATTGTCTGCCATAGTCAGCCCTCCTGTGGGCCAGCATCAAAAAGAGTCTGCGCGCTGGGGGCACACGGCCCTGGCAGCGGCGCAACCGTCCAGGTGAGAGATCCGGAGGTTAAGTCAGGTAGAAGACCAGCACCAACAAAGCCAGCATCATCAAGAGCGCCAACATGACCAGCGCCACCGGCAGCAGCTTCCACAGCAGCGACGTGTCGCTCTTGGGCGGGCTGGGTGCCGGGCGCGCAGCGGGCGGCGAGGCTGTCGAAGCTGGCACGCG
This sequence comes from uncultured Pseudomonadota bacterium, assembly GCA_937123825.1. Taxonomy (GTDB): domain Bacteria; phylum Myxococcota_A; class Bradymonadia; order Bradymonadales; genus CAKZKQ01. The sequence continues at coordinate 1,424 of CAKZKQ010000428.1, read as the reverse complement.
CACCCTGGCGGGCTTGAATGAAGAGGGCTGGGTGGGCGGCTTGGCCATGGCCTTGATGGGTTCAAGGAGCGTGGGCCTGTCCATGTCCGAGGCGGCCTTTTGGGCCTGACTTGCCGAACCAATCAGCCCGGGGAACGCCCCAGAGGGACCCGAACCGGCGCTGCCTGGTGGGGTATTGCGCGTGGCGGTGTGGATGGGACCGCTGAGCTGCCCAGTGACCAGCGCCTGGATCTTCTTCTCCAGCCCTGGCGACATCTCGTTGGCGATCTCTCGGATGCGGCCGCTGACGCTCGAAGGCCCCATGCCTTGCAAGAAGGCAAAGTAGGACTCTTCAAAGTCATCAAACTCCAACGGACCACCGCACACCTCGCAGACAAAATCTGGCGCCGCTGGATGCACCTGACCCAGAAGGGACTCGGTGTAGAGGAGCTTGTCGATGCTCTTGTCGCACTCGGGGCAGTAATAAGGCGCCTTGAAGCTGACGATGACCGCCTCACCGGTGAAATTGGTCACCATGTTGGCTTGCTGGACAATGGCCGATGAGCAGCGCACCAGCGCCACCTGCTTGTTGGCCTGCGCCAACGCCCCCAACCAGTTGACCCAGTCGCGCACCCCATAGGAGTTGATGCGATCGACCTCTCCCATGTCGATGACGACAATGGAGGCCTCAAGGCGCTCGGTCAGCGACGACAGGTGGTTGTCTTCGTCCACAACACCGCTGAGCTTCAGGAAGGTGTAGTCCTGGCCAGCCCTGAGTTTGGCGGTAAACTTCTGGTCCATCGCGCTCCGAAGATCCCCTTGACCGGCAAACCCACAGGCAACACTCGCCGGTGAGCATGGACAAAATCGCCTGAACTGAGCCCCCTTCCCAAAAGGCGCCCATGAGGGCAGACGTCTGGCCGACCATGATTCGGGCTGATTTTACCGGGGTTGGCCCATAAAACAAGGCCATCAAAACCGCCAGCGCCTGAAATATGCACTCCAAAAGCGCGAACCACCGCCGCTTAAAGGGACACGAAGGGCGTCACCAGCGCGATTGACTGGTGCGCGGCTGCGGTCTTGAGAAATCTGTGGGGATATCTTGGAGATGAATCAGGCGCCGAACACAGCGCCTTGAGGGCGCACAGGCCACCGGGGATGGCGGCCTGTGGGTGTTCTCACTGCTCCAGCGCGTTGTTGCGCGAGACAATGGCGAACTCGATGCGCTTGTTGATGGCGCGGTTGCGCGCGGAGCTGTTGGGCACAAGCTGCTGCTCGCTGCCAAAGCCCTTGGCCTCCAGGCGTTTGGGGCTGATGCCCTGGGAGACCAGGTAGTCCATGACTGCCTTGGAGCGCTTCTCGGTGATCTCGACGCGCGCCTCGGCGCGGCCAGAATCATCCCATTGGGACTCGGTCCGCACGGGGGTTGACGCGGGGTTCTCAAG
>CAKZKQ010000427.1 GCA_937123825.1 uncultured Pseudomonadota bacterium | reverse complement strand
ATGGGTAGGCGGACGGAACTGATCGTGCTGGAATTCTGCTTTGCTGGTGAAGAAATATTTCACCGGCTTTCCTACCGCTTGAGAAAGTCGAGCGGCTTCAATCGCATGGCGTGTATCTAGACGCCGTCCAAACCCACCACCCAGATGGCGTTGCCATCAAAACTGGCCCGGCCCGCAAGCACCACGCGCCCCGCCTCGGTCACGGTGGCGTCCAAAATGGAGTTGGCGCCATCAAGCTCAATGACGCGGGCCCCCTGGAGGACCCCATCGGCGTTGTGGATTTGCAGCAAACCATCGTGGGGGGTGCCATCGCGGCGCTGGGTCTGACCAAAGGCCAGCAACTGACCGTTGTGCTCCACGAGGGCGTTGAGTTGATCCCAATCTGGTCCATCGACCGAGACCTGCCAGACTGGCTGCCCCTGCAAATCAAACTTGACCAACCAGGTGTCGTTGGACTCTTCGATCCGCGTGCGGCCAGCCAAGACAATGCCGTCAGACACCGCCGCCATGCCCTCCACAAGCTCAGACCCCGAGCGGTCAAAGCGGTGCAACATCGGCTGCAACTTCGGCGGGCACTCACCGGCCACCGGCTGGGGCGCGGTGCAATCGACAAATTGACCAGAGACGCAGGTCTGAATGCCCTCCCCGCAAGCCGTGGCGCAGTCCTGGATCGCGCCCTCTTCACACGGCGCCTCATAACAACCGCCGTCGATGCACGTCTGACCCAAAGCGCAGTCGCCGTCTCCAGCGCAAGGCGCCACATCCAAGCACTGACCATCCTGGGCACACACCTGACCGATGGCGCAGTCTGCGTTGTCACGACAGGAAAACACGCACTGGCCATCCACGCACTGCTCGTTGGTGGCACACTGACACTGCGGCGGATCATTGGAGGCGGGGTTTTCTGCCGCGCCGCACGCAGACCACAAGAGCGCGCCGACAACGGCAAGCCCCCACAAAAGACCGGACTGATTTGGAAAAGGGTTCACAACACAGGCTCCCTGTATCGACTGGCATCAAAAGGTTGATTCGAATTATAGAAGAGATTGACGCCATCAACCACCATGGAGACTCGCGTGTCTATCCACAAACTCCTCATCGCGCTGACCACAGCGCTCGTCGCGGCCTCGTGCGCCACGACGCCAGGGACCGTCAATGACCCCAACCAGCGCCTGGGCATCGTCATCGACGCGGGCAGCAGCGGCTCCAGGATGCACGTCTACCGCCTCAGCGGGCAAGGCCCCATCATGGTCACCGCCGCCACCACACCAGGCACCAGCGGCGATCCGTGGGTGGAAAAAACCTCGCCCGGCCTCTCCTCCCACGCCCAAACCCCCGACACGGCCGGAGACTCCCTGCTCCCGCTGCTCGACAAAGCACGCGCCCACATTAAAGACACCGGCGCCGTCCAGGTCCATGTCCAAGCCACCGCTGGCCTGCGCCTGCTGCCCGCCGACACCCAGAAGGCCATCCTCGACGATGTCCGGCAAGCCATCGAAGAGGCTGGCTTTGCCCCCGGACGCCTGGAGGTCATCACCGGAGATCGCGAAGCGCTCTACGCCTGGATGAGCGTCAACGCCTTGCTGGAGCGCCTCGACGGACAACAACCCACCGTCGGCGTGCTCGATCTGGGCGGCGCCTCCACGCAAATCATCTTTGCCACCGACAAACCACCGCTCCAAAGCGCCAAGAGCGTGCAAATCGGCGCCAACACCATCGATCTCTACGCCCACAGCCACCTGGGCTTTGGCCAGGACCAGGCCTTTGAGCGCGTCGCCTCCGCCGCCTGCGTCAACACCGGCTACACCTGGCAGCGCGACGGACTGCCCGACATCGACGGCGCCGGAGACTTCCAAGCCTGCCGCAAGGCCATCGAGGCCGACCTGGAGCGCCCCGCCTGCGCCAACCCTCCCTGCGCCTCCATGGGCGTCCATCAACCCCCCATGTCCGGCGACTTTGTGGCCATCTCCGGGTACTTCTACACCGCTGGCTTCCACAACATGGAAGACAAACCCCTTAACCTCGATGCCCTGGCGCAAGCCGGACAAACACTCTGCGACACCCCCTGGGATGAGCTGACCCAACAACACCCCGACATGCCCACCCAATACCTCCACCGATACTGCTTCAACACCGCCTACATCGGCGCGCTGCTCACCACAGGCTTCGGCTTCGACCCACAAACCTCCACCATCACCGCCCGCGACCACATCAACAACACCGAACTCGGCTGGACTCTGGGGGCCATGATGGTCCTTGCCAATGCGACGGGTGTGGGGCGGCCCTGATGGCGTCAGACACCACGCGAGTCGCTCGCAATAGCGCTGCTATGGCTTCGCTCCCCGCGAGGCGTCTGCCATCCATCATTGCTCGCCCCACACCCGTCGCATTCCCCCCGTTTTGATGGTGTTTTTTGCGAAGCTGCCTGCTGGAATCGACCGCCACCCCAACAACAACGTCACCTGCGGGATCAATTACGTTCGCTTCTGCGAAGCCACTTGCTTGAATCAAGCGCCAGCCTCACAACAACGCCACCAACAGCATCAATTGCGTTCCCCATCGAAGCCACCTGCTTCAAATCGACCGCCACCCACACAACAAGCCACCTGCGGGAAAAATTACGTTCATTTCTGCGAAGCCAACTGGGTGTGCTTGGTCAGTAGTTGGCGTCCCAGTAGATGTCGAGGCGGAGCATGCCTTGGAGGGCGTTGATGTTGGGGCGGTTGTCGAAGGTGTTCCAGGTGCGTGTGAGGTCGAAGCCCAGGCGCATGGTTTGGGGTGAGGGGGTGAAGTAGAGGCCGCCGCCGAGTTCGTGGGCCTGGAAGTCGCCGCCGGTGACCGAGCGCATGTAGCGGTAATTGGCGCGCACGCCGATGGGGAGCGAGACGAAGCCGATCCATTGGAGCCAGTTGAGTTCGTCCCCGGCGCCGACGCCGATGTCGATGATGCCGCCGGGGGCGTTGTCGATGTCGGTGAAGGTTTGGATGTAGCGGGCGTAGGCGGTGACGGGGAAGATGCTGCGGGCTTCGGAGAAGGTCAGCGCGCCAGCCACGGAGCCGCTGCGGCCGTCGCCCAGGGTGACGGGGGCCAGGTGGCCGATGAAGTCGCGCCCGTCGCGGACTTCGGCGTCGAGGGTCGCCGCAAGGCGCAGACGAGTTCTGATGTGGGTGAAGAGGTAGGTGCCTCCGGCGCTCAGTGAGCCGCCGAGGGATTCGTTGTCGCTGGTGACGTTGCCGAGTCGGCGCGTGCCGGAGGCCCGCAGTCGCACTGCGGTGTTGCGCCGGATGTAGTGTTGCCAGCCTGCCCAGGCGGACATGCCGTCTTCTGTCAGGGGTTCGATCGGGGCGCGGTCGGTCTCTTGTCGGCCCAGCGAGATGCCGGTCGAGACGCGATCGTAGACCTCGGCGTTGGGGACGTTTTCGGGGTTGATGACCATGGGGCGGCCCCAGTAACAAAAGGGCATGATGCACGCGTCCTGGGGCTTGGTGCAGATGCCGCAGCCCCTGTTGCAGCAAACCTCTCCTTTGGCGCAGTCGTTGGGACCACAGCGCACGCGCTGGGCGCAGCCTTGCACACAAAAGAGCGCTCCGAACAGGAGCCCGACAGCCATCCAAAGACATACGCGATTCATGGACACCTCACTGCCGCACCTGCGGCCTTCTCCCCATCCTTACCGTGGCAATACGCCAACACCTGGCCCTGCGCAAGGCATGGGCCGATTCTATCAAAGCAGCCCACTGACGACGCCAATGTGCGAACTTTATTCACCAACCCATTAAAAAACGCCGTCTTTTATGACCTTGCGGGGCATGACGGCGACATGCGGGCGTGGATTTGGGGTTTGGGAAGGGGGTGAGGGAGATCAGGGAGAGACGGTGATGTCGACCTGGGTTTGGGCGACGGAGCGGCCCTGGGTGTCGAAGGCTTCGGCTTTGACGGTGCGCTGGCCGGTTTGGCTAAAGGTGTAGTCCAGGGGGAAGTGCCCTGAGACATCGGTGGAGGAGCCCATGAGGTAGCCTCCGGCGGAGTAGTCGACGCGGGCCACGGTGTCGCTGGCCATGGACTTGATCAGGACGCCGTTGGGGACCTGGCGGCCCTGGGTGAGGGTCAGGAAGACGACCTGGGGTTGGGGGTCATCGCCGGGGAGGAAGCGGGCAAGGACGGTGGCGCGGGCCACCTCCCGGTCCTGGGCGTCGTAGCCAACCGCAAGCAGGGCGCGGTATCCCAGGGTGCCAAAGGAGACGCGGTGGGCGAAGCGCTCTGGGCCGTCGCTGCTTTGGCCAAGCTGGTACTTGCCGGCAAAGTAGGCCACGCGGGCCACGCCGTCGCTGGCCTCGGCCTTGAGCCACTGGCCGTTGCGGTACCAGCCGCCGTCTTCGAGGGTGGCAAAAGAGACCGACTCGGTGGGGAGATCGCCGTCTGTGACGCGGATTTTGAGGGTGGTTTGGCCAATGGGGCGGTTTTCGGCGTCAAAGGCCTCGGCCTGGATCTCTCGGTCGCCCAGGCTGTGGAAGGTGTAGCGCAGCGAAAACCCGTCGTCGCGGTGCTCGGACACGCCCATGGGGTATCCGTCGGCCAGGTAGCGCACGTGGTGGACCTCGGGGGCGTCGGTTTGGACCTTGAACCAGATGCCGTTGCGGTACCAGCCGCCGTCTTCAAGGTTTTCAAAGTCGAGCGCCACCCCCTGGGGTTCGGGCTCGGGTTCGGGGGCCAGCGGGGCTCCCGAGCAGACGCCGCCTGCGGGCGCGCCGCCGAAGTATTCCCAGTGCCAGTCTTCAGAAGGGACGGTGCGCTTGAAACCAAAGCGCGCGGCGTTGCGCTCCAACCAGCGGTAGACGCCCGGCGCGGCGGTGTTGAGGTCGAGCGCGTAGCCGCTTTGGTGGTTGCTATAGCCGGGGAAGGCGGCCAGATTGCAGTTGTTGCAGTTGCAGTTGACGTAGCACCCGTAGAGGTACTGCTGCTCGGCCTGCGTGCGGAAGCCGCTGATGACTTGAAGGAAGATCCCGTCGGCGGCGGCCTCGCGCTGCATGACGGTGTAAGCGTTGGCCGTGTCAATCTCCACTGGCTTGCCGTCGACCACGACGGTGCTGATCGCAAAGGGGCTGCCGCTGACGTAGCCCGTGTCTGTGCGCGCGGAGCAGTCCACCGCCCCGGCCTTGAGTTCGTGACCGTCGGGTTCGTGCGGGCGGCTCTCGGTGCGCTCCGACACATGTTCTTCCACGGCCTCGGGCGCGGCGGTCGGCACATCGCCGCATCCGCACAAGAGCC
>CAKZKQ010000426.1 GCA_937123825.1 uncultured Pseudomonadota bacterium | reverse complement strand
TTCAAACCCGTTGCGAAAGAATCATCTCAAGTCACGTTAAACCATAACATTGGCTTGATTTCCGGGGGGCACTACACCCCCGGCTTTCAGAAACACCTCGTAGACATTCCGCCCCATAAATCTCACCAACTTCATTTTTGTCTCACAGACAACTTCAGCTCCTCTTTTCAAGTTAACAGATCAAAATTGCCGACAAAGAATCAGAAATCGCCAACCTCAAAAAAACCCAAAAGAGAAAGAAATGCAAAAAACCATCACCCTTACTGCGATTCTGTTGTTATCATCCTGCGCAGACAAAGACATCCCAATTAATACTGAAGGCATGGAATTTGAGTACATAGCGTCTAGCAGTGTACTAAATGACTGTCCTGAAGATGGATGTGGAGATGGCCTGGAACTTTCGATGTGTGCCTTTGCAAGCAACCTCGGTACTCTAGCAATACTCGAAAACATTGGCGAACTAGAGATTTACCAAGATGAACGCAGGTGTGGCAGTTCGGTTGGAAGATTTTCCGTCCGGGCACGTGTGCTAGAGCATATATCTGGAGACAAACTGGAAGATGAGATAACTCTGCACTCAAATGCAGTAAGAGGTTTTAATTCGGAAGGCTCTATTGCGTTGATTCAACTTCATAATTTTGAAGACAAACATAGGCTAATAAGTTTCCTTCCTATCTCCAGGGAGAGTTTTATTGAAACCGAAAGAGATAGTGAGTTTATGGTTGGGCAAGAACAAGTTTTGCCTAACACTTTGACTGCCCTTAAAGAAGAAGCGAGTCGTATAGCTTCAGCCCCTGAAGAGTGTACCGATTTCCCACGTAGAACAGAGCAATTCTGGAACGATGTATACCACGGTGTGTGCACTGATTAGAACAGGTTGTTTGTTGGTTGATGCCTTCCGTCAGGACGACGTCGCTGGCGCCAAACCAAGCACAGTTGCAGCACAAATGAACGGCATCAAGGACAAGGGCGGTGTTGCGCTTGCAGGGCTGCGCTACCGGTGACGGTAGATGTGGAGCATGTAGGGGGGCAAGCGACGATATTTGCGATCTCGGCCGTGGTTGAACTCTTTGAGCAGCTCATCGGGCTTGGCAAAGCGGCCCTTTTCCCGGATTTGTTCGTAGGAGTGGATGGAGCGAGGTCTGGCGCTGGGCTTGAAGCCTTCGCGCCAGGCGCCGTGCTTCTCAAACCAGTCCAGGTCGTAGAGCACCGCCTTGAGATCGTTGCGGTTGTCATCGACGGTGACCCAACTGGGGGTCAAGTCCATGTCGATGGGCTCGTAGGTCAGGACCTGATCGGCGCCAAACTCGGTGGCGTACTCCTCGTTGTCGCGCCAGAACTCATCGCGGAACGGCACATAGGGCAGGTTGGTCTCGTGCTGGGCGCGCCTGAGGTTGCGCAGAAAGAACTGGGGGGTGATCTCTTCCATCTTGGTCTTCAGATCGGGATCTGGAGGCCGTTGTTTGGGCTTGCGGAAGAAGAACTGGACGTTCCACATCGCAGCCATCTTCTTGGGCGAAGAGATGATCATGTTGAAGGGTTCGATGGCCGGCTCGGGGACAAAGTTGTCGTTGTCGTGCCGCTGACAGACCTGCATGCCGAGGCTGCGATGCCAGGTTTTGCGCCGTTCAAGGGACTCAAAGAGGCGCGTATTGGCCGTGGCCAGGGCGCCGGTGGGTGAGACAAGAGTGGCGTCGCGGGAGCGCTCGGCCCAGGCGGCGATGCGCGCAATGGAGGGGTCGAGGATATCGACGCGCAGAGCGCCGCCAGCCATGGGGATGGGGTCCTTGATCATGGGCGCTGTGAGAGGGCGCCTGAAGGGCCTTAAAACGCGCGAAGGCCGCGCAGTGAAGACTCAGGCGCCGTAAGGCATGGGAGACGTCAGGGCGCCATCTGGAGAGGCTTGCCTGCACACCAGTAGGGGCGCAGAGTCCACAAGAAGGCACCTTCGGGATGATGTCTCAGTTGTCGTTGTCGCCGCCGTCGCCCTGGCCGACGATGATGTGGTTCTCCAGATCGCTCTTCTGGTAGAACTCGGCGGTGCGTTCGCGGTCGACGACCTCGCCCAATTCCATCTCCAGGAACTCGGTGAAGTCCAGACACTCTTTGCCGCCGACGCCGATGACTTCGATGGTGACGTTGCCATCGGGGCCGATGTTGATCTTCATTTCGCGCTTCAGAGCCATTTTCGCACCGTAAGCTGGATGGTGTCTTGTTCTTCTTCTTCGGTTTCCACCGAGAAGCCACGGGCTTTCACCTCTTTGATGACCTTGTGGTAGGCGTAGCGTTGGGAGATCTGATTGACGAACTCCTGCTCGGTGAGCCCTCGGGTGGTTTCAACACCCCACCAGTCGGCCAGCAATTCATAGCCATCGACGGTCTTTCGAACACCGACGTCGTAGGTCTTGCTGGCTTTGATGCACAGGTCAGCGGTCTCGAGCTGGTTGAGGTAGCCTCGGACCTTCACGCCCTCCTCTGCCTCGGTGTACTCGTAGCCCAGATCTTCAAGGGCCTGCTTGAGGCACTGAAAATCGCGGATTTTGGTTTTGACGGTCGTAAAATGGGACATGCGGCCTCCGTGTTGAAGGCGGACCTTAGGTCTGCGTCAGCCAGCGCCATGGTTGAAGAACAATACCACCAGGGACGCGATCAAATTTCAAGCGTGCGAATCTGTTGCTCCTCGGTGGCCGGTGCGGCAGCCGAGGCACGGCGCGCGCGGGCCCTTGCCCATTCGCGCAGATAGTCGATTTTTTCCTTGGCGGTGTAGGACAGCGGGATGATCTCGCTGACGGCCTGTTGAAGGATCTCGTCGTTGATGTCTCGCCCGTCCCCAAACTCAAACGCGTCAAAGAGCGCGCTGACGATGCCTTGCTCGATCTCCGAGCCCGAAAAGCCCTGGGTGGCCTTGACGAGCATGTCGATGTTGAATTCATCGGGGTTGCGGTTCTTGCGCTCAAGATGGATGGCGGTGATGGAGGCGCGCTCGTCTTCGGTGGGCAGGTCCACAAAGAAGATCTCGTCAAAGCGGCCTTTACGCAGCAGCTCGGGGGGGAGCTGGCTGACGTCGTTGGCGGTGGCGATGACGAAGACCGGCGAGGACTTCTCCTGGAGCCAGGTGATGAAGGAGCCAAAGACGCGGGCGGTGGTGCCGCCGTCGGATTGACCGCTGGAGCCGGTGCCAGAAAAGCCCTTCTCAAGCTCATCGAGCCAGAGAATGCTGGGCGCGACGGCCTCGGCGGTCTTGATGGCCTTGCGGATGTTCTCCTCAGAAGAACCCACCAGACTAGAGAAGACCTTGCCGACGTCGAGGCGCAGCAGGGGCAACTGCCACATGGCGCCGACGGCCTTGGCGGTCAGCGACTTACCACAGCCGGGGACCCCGACCAGCAGAATGCCTTTGGGCAGCGGCAGGCCAAAGTCACGGGCGCGCTTGCTGAACGCCGCCTGGCGCTTGTTGAGCCAGCCCTTGAGGACCTCCAAACCGCCGACGTCGCCAAACCCGGCGCGGGACTCGTAGAACTCCAGCAGGCCGCTCTTGCGGATGATGTGCTTCTTTTCACCCAGGATGGTGTCGATGTCGAAGCAGCGGGTGCGGACCAGGGACTTGGAGTAGACGTTCTCGGCCTCTTCGGCGGTCAAACCAAGGGCGGCCTCGATGACGCGCTCGCGGTAGTCCTCGTCTTCGCGGATGCGCAGGGGCAGCTCTGGAGGCAATGAGCGCAGGATGCGATCGACGATCTTGCCGATGGCGTTGCGGTTGGGCAACTCAAAGTCGACGATGGCCACCGAGGACTCCAACTCGGCGGGGACCTTGAGGACCGGCGAGAGGAAGACCAGGTTGCGGCGCTTGCTGCCGCGCTTGAAGGCGGCGCTGATGTCGCGCAGTTCGGCGGCGGTGCTGTACCCGTGCATCACCTCGGGGGCGTAGAGACGGATGAGCAGCGTCGCGGAGCGGTACCGCAGCATGTGCTCCGGCATGGACCGGTACTTCGGGTTCTTCGTCCAGCCAGCGGCCTCGGCCATCTCCCAGCGTACGCGCCAGTAGCATAGGCGCACCGGACCTGCGTCCCGCGGGCCCGGTCACGTTCCCCCGGACACGAGGAGACACTATGGGCATCGCCGACGAGCTCATCGCCAACAACGAGCGCTACGCCTCGAGCTACACCCCCGACCGTCCCCTGCCCCCGCGCCGCAAGCTGGCCGTGGTGGCCTGCATGGACTCGCGCCTCGACACCTTCGCCATGCTCGGCCTCGAGGTGGGTGACGCGCACGTCATGCGTAACGCTGGCGGCGTGATCACGGATGACATGATCCGCTCGCTGGTGATCTCCCAGCGCAAGCTCGGCACGCGCGAGATCATCCTGATCCACCACACCGACTGCGGCGCGCTTACGTTCACCGACGACGAGCTGCGCAACGAGCTGCTCGACGAGACCGGTCTGAAGCCCACCTGGTCGCCCGAGTCCTTCCGCGACCTCGATGCGGACCTGCGCCAGTCGATCGAGCGCCTGCGCCGCAACCCGTTCCTCGTGGACACCTCGCAGGTGCGCGGTTTCGTCTTCGACGTGCACACCGGCAAGCTGCGCGAGGTCGTCTAGGCCTCGCCGCCAATCCGGCTCCGGCCGGCCCGCCCCACGTGACGCTCGGGTGCGCCACTCGCGCGTCGCGAACCCGGGGCGGGCCGGCGCGGAATGCCGTCCCCGCCG
>CAKZKQ010000425.1 GCA_937123825.1 uncultured Pseudomonadota bacterium | reverse complement strand
TAGGAGCCCTGGAAGTTGTGGCGCAGACCGACGGTGTGGCCAATCTCGTGGGCCATGACGCCGCGGTAAATCAGGCCGCGCAGCTTGCGGTACATGGCCTCGTCGCGCTGGGCGGGGTCGAGGTCCTGGAACTCGCGGGCCAGCGACACAGCCAGACCAGCGACGACGTCATCAACAAAGTCGGCGTGCATGACGTTGTGCTTGGCAAAGAAGTCGGTGCGGGCCTCGGTCAAGCGGTGCAACTTGGTCGGGGACAGCCAGCTGGCGGGGCGGATCGCCTCGAGCTGCTCGTCGTCCAACTCGGCGATGTCGGTGTGCTGACCACCGGTCAGGCTGCGGATCATCTCGGAGTCGAGCATGGCCAGGTCAAGGCTGTTCTCGCGAATGTGGTCAAGCTGACGGCGCTCAAAGCCAGCGTCGTAAGGCTGGGGATCTTCGATGACGCGGTTGACCTTGGAGCGGGCGGCCACGTCCAGCATGTCCGTCCACTGCTCAGGGACGCGCATCTCGGTCAACTCGGGGGCCAACTCGCCGACGCTGGTGCCAGCGCGGGGGTCGATGCCGTCAAAGAGGCGCTCAAGAAGGTCGGCGCGGACGTTGAGGCCAGAGGTGATCTCATCGACGTGATCCTGGCACTCGGGGCTGTCCTGACCGTTCTCCAAGCAGGTCGTGGCCAACTTGATGATGTCCAGGCTGCTGGCGGCGTAGGTATCGACGCTGGCGCCGTAGACATAGGCAGTACCCGAGATGATCTCACCGGTCTCGGGGTCGGCGGCCGAAGGACCGTAACCCAGGGGACCCTGAAGCTGAGGCTGGGCAACCCAGTAGATATGGTTGTAGCGCACGTCGCCGACGCGCACTTCCAGGCCAGGCTCGCCGCAGGCCTTGTCGTCGTCAGCGCGCACAGGGTTGTGGCAGACCACAAAGGCTTTGCCCTCGATCGCCGAAGGATCGACGCGCTTGCCAGCAGCCGCTGCGCGGGTAAAGGCGCGGTCCCAGTCCTCTTCAATCGCCGCGTTGTACTCCCACAGGTCCTCGGGCATCTCCTGGTTGAGGTAGTAGACGACAGGCTTGACTTCGCGCTCGCTCAAAGGCATCGGCACAAGGCGGCCTTCATCATCCAGGATCTGACCAAACTCGTTGACGGGGTTGCCGTCGCGGTCGGTCGCAGAGACACCGTCCCAGTTGGAGGTCTCGGCGTAGGCCGTCTCCCAGGTCTTGTGACGGTTGGGCAGGAAAATCTGGCCGGTGCGACGCAGACCACGCTCGCGGTCGTAGAAGACGCGCTCGGTGCGGAAGTAACCAAACTTGAACATGTCGACGTTGTCATACTCGACAGCTTCGTAGGTCTGCTTCTCGGGCACCTTGGCGAACGAAGAGACAATCGACACCTCGGTCGGACCACAGTCGGCCAACGCGTAGTAGTAACACGCGTAGGAAGGCAGGATGATCGCGCGGGTGGTGAACTCGAAGTACACCAACTCGCCCTTTTCGTTGTACTCAGGGATGAAGGTCTGAGCGTCGGGGTCCTCATCGCCGTACCAGCGCTTGTGCTGGATCTCCATGCCCGTATCAAAGAGGCTGATGCTGGAGAGCTGGTTGGAAGACCAGTTGACGCGCATGTACTCGCGATCGTTCCAGTAACGGTCCGAGGTGTTCTCAACGATGACGTTGGTCTGCTCACCGGTGGACGCGTTGTAGGAACGCTGAACATCAAAGTGGCTTGAGATGCTGTAGGCCACAACCGGCGAGCCCTTGTAGGTCTCGTCGTTGTAACCACGGCCATCAGGGATGCCGTCGCCGTTGGTATCAGCGACCTGGGTGTCATCCACGCCGTTGCTGTTGGCACCAGGATCCGCTCCAGGCACCAACTCGTAAGAGCGATAACCAATCAGCGAACCTTCGGTGATCTCAAAGCTCATCTTCTCAAGACCGGTGCTCAGCCCCGTGAAGAAGAACGCGTTGGTGGCAGGCACATCCGAGACAGTCTGGCGCATGTACCAGGTGCCTTCGAAATCAGCCTTCTTGAGCTTGTTGGGTTGGGTGCGATCAATATCACCCACCTGCTGTGCGCAGCCCACAAGCCCTGCGACCATGCTCGACACGAGCATGAGCGCTGGCAGCTGACGCTGGAACTTCTTAGACATCATCTCGGTGTGCCTCCTCACTGACTTCAAGGATGAATCATCCTCGCTTATGTCTGGGTCTCTGTGCTCTAGAATTTATGTCTTCAAGGTCTGGTTCATTCTCTAACACCATCACAATTATTAATACAACCATCATGCCATTACAGCCACCGTAAGCCGACGCGCAGCGCTTTTTAACCGTCAAAGCTGTAAGCAGACGCTTTTTGCCGCGTTAAGCCACCGTCATAGAGATTTCAAGACCCCTTGAATCGATCAGCCCTTTGATGGGTCAACGGCGAGCAGGCAATGAACAATAGATGTGTTAACAATCGAACGGTCTGGTGGGCGCTGGCCAGCGCCCTCATCTTGACGGGCTGCAGTGGCATGGGAAGCACCAAAATGGGCGGCGCCCGCATGGACGCCTCCATGGAAGCCGCCCCCATGCCCGGCGCTGGCAGCGGGGTCGTTAAAAACGGCGCTCAAGACGCCAGCTACTTTCGCCACATGGTCAGCAAGAGCCAAATCCCCTACCCCGACGAAATCACCGTCGAGGGGGTCTTTGCCCAACACACCACCCACCTGCCCTCGCCAAAGCGCGACCGCGCCATCACCCTGCACCCCTTGCTGGGCGTGTCCGTTGACCCGGTCACCGACACCCCAGCGGCCGTGGTTCAGCTTGGCATGAACTCACACATGGACTTTTCTGGTCTGCCCCGTGTGCCGGTCAACCTGGCGGTGGTCATCGACAAGTCGGGCTCCATGAATGACGACCACAAGATGACCTACGTCAAAGAGGGCCTCAAGCTCATGCTGGAATCCCTCGGCCCCGACGACCACCTGGCCATCGTCACCTACGACACCCGCGCCCAGGTCCTGGTCCCCTCAACCGCCCTGAACGACTCAGACCAACTCGCCGCTGTCATTGACCACATCTACCCCAGCGGCGCCACCAACCTGCACGACGGCATGGTGCTGGGCTATGAGCAACTGCTGACCCATTACGACCCCGACGCTGTCAACCGCCTGATGCTCCTCTCAGACGGCGTCCCCACCGTCGGCGTGACCGACGCTGAATCCATTCAGGCCGCCGCAGGGGCCTTTGACCAGTACAACATCTCCATGACCACCGTGGGGGTCGGCAAGGACTTCAACCACGCGCTGATGGTCGAACTGGC
>CAKZKQ010000424.1 GCA_937123825.1 uncultured Pseudomonadota bacterium | reverse complement strand
TCAACACGTCCTCTTCCACCGTCAGCGTGCCCATGCCCGTGGCGTCAAAGCCGTTGTCGGCGCCGTCGAGGTCGCAGTAGGTCCAGTTTTCGCCGTCGAGCGAGAAGCGGTAGGCGTAACCAAAGACGCCGGTGTCGTTCACCGTCAGCGTGGCGCCGTATTCGTCGTTGTCGTCGCTGTTGTGATCGGGGTTGTAGGTGGCCGTCGTCCAGGTAAACTCCTCGGGGTTGGCCGAGGGATCGCCCGAAAGTGCGCCGTAACCCAGTTGACCCTGGACCTGGGCGCACTGGGCGTCGCCGTCGGTGCAGCCGTCGACAAAGACGCGCCCAAAGATCCCGGCCGTTTCGGTGCCCGGGTTGGCGCTGAGCGCGTCGGGGAACTGGACATTGCACCAGCCGATCTCCTGAACGTTCTGTGCCACGGTCAAGGCGCCCATCTGGTCGGTGGAGAAGCCGTTGTCGGCGCCGTCGAGGTCACAGTAGGTCCAGTTCTCACCGTCGAGTGAGAAGCGGTAGGCGTAGGAGTACACGCCCTCATCGCCCACCGTCATCGTGGCCGAGAACTCGTCGTTGTCGTCGCTGCTGTGGTCGGCGTTGTAGGCCGCCGCGGCCCAGGTGAAGGACTCGGGGTTCTGGGTGGGGTCGATGCTGGGCAGCCCGTAACCAAGCTCGGCCTGAATGCCGGCGCACTGGGCGTCGCCGTTGGTGCAGCCTTCGGCAAAGACGCGGCCAAAGACCGGTGCGGTGGTCACGCCGGGCTCGGCTTCCAGCGCCGAGGGGAACTGCACCGTGCACCACGTGATGGCCACCACGTCTTCCTCAACGGTCAGGGTGCCCATCTGGTCCACAGAGAAGCCGTTGTCGGCCCCATCCAGGTCGCAGTAGGTCCACTCCTGACCACCATCGATCGAGAAGCGGTACGCGTAGTTGTAAGTGCCCGCCTCGCCCACCGTCAGGGTGGCCGAGAATTCATCGTTGTCGTCGCTGGTGTGGTCGGGGTTGTAGGTGGCCGCCGTCCAGTTGAAGGCCGCTGCGTTGGCTGAGGGGTCCGTCCCCGCTGGTCCATAGCCCAGCTCTCCCTGAATGGCTTCACAGCGCGCGTCGCCGTTGCTGCAGCCCTCTTCGTAGACGCGGCCAAAGATCCCGGCGGTGCTTTGACCCGGCGCGGCTTCCAGCGCGGGCGGAAACTGGATGTTGCACCAGTCCACGCCGCCCTCGATCGGCGCCAGATACTCAAAGGCGTCGTCCAGAGTGGCGCTCTGCCCGTCGGGGTTGGTCACCGTCACGCTGACCGTGCCTGGTCCGCCTGCGGGGGTCTCGACCCGAATCTGAAACGGAGAGACCAGCGAGGGATTGAGCGCGTCCTGGCCAGCAAAGGTGACCGTGGTCTGGTCGGTAAAGCCCGAGCCCGAGATGACCACCGTGTCGCCGCCGCCGGGGACGCCCGTGTTGGGAGAGACCGAGGTGATGCCCAACTCGGCGGGGTTGTCGTTGTTGGCGGTGTTGTTGGCGGTGTTGTTGGCTGGGTCGTTGCCGGTGTTGTCCGGCTCGGCGTCGGCGCAGGCGACCAACGCCGCCCCCAACGCCAGCGGCGCGAGCCATTTCAGTGTCGTGTGCATGGTGTCGTGTCCCCCTTGATGCGTGACGGCGAGCCGTTTGGGTCCGCTCGCTCAGCTTGGACGCAGCGTCAGGGCCAGCTCCAGCGGGGCGCCCTGCTCGGGTTGTGGTTCAATGAAAATGTATCGGTCCTGGCCTTGCTCCCAGCGGGCTTTGCCGCCTTCTTCGAGCACGACCAGCTTAAAAGCCATCACCAGCCCCTGGGGCAGCTCCAACTCGGCTTGCATGCGGCCACCGTCACCGGCTTTAAACGCGCCAAAGCCCTTGGCCGGGTCCCAGGCGCCGATCTCGGGGCCAGAGCCGACCATGATCAGCGACTGGCCCTCTTGAAGGTTGGCGCCCTCCACGGTGATCTTCAAGCGCCGCGTCCCAGTCGGGGTCGAGCCCAACGCCGCTGCGCCGCCCGGCGCCAGCAACAACCGGCTCTGACCGGGTTCCAGCGCCACGCCGCCTTCGACTTTGGCACCCGTCATCGCGTCGGTGACTTCTTTGAGGCCCGCAGGCAAACCAATGACCTGACGGCCTTCGCCGGTGTGCACAAAAAGCAGCGCCGCGTCATCTCCGTGGACGCGCGCCATGACCAACTGGTCGTCCGCAAAGCGCAAAATCCGGCTTTGCCCCTCGACCAGCGCCTTGTGGTCCCTGCGCAAGCCCAGCAGCGCCTTGATGTGGCCGCGCAGGTCGTCGGCGCCCTGGGGCGAAAAGACCATGTCTCCGCGGTTCTCTGGCTCTTTGGCACCCGTCATGCCCGACTCGGTGCCGTACATCAGCGACGGCGTCCCGCGCATGGCCATCAGCGCCGTCAGCGCCTGACGGACCTTGCCCACGTCCTCGCCGCACTCCGCCCGGATCCTGGCCACGTCGTGGTTGTCCAAAAAGGTCACCAGCGTGTTGGGGTCGGTGTAGAGGCGGTCGTTGGAGAGCACCGAGGCGATGCGGCCCGCCGAGCGGTCCTTGCAAAAGACGTCTCGCAGCGCAAAGGCCAGCGGAAAGTCAAACATGTGCGTAAAGCGCCCCTGGCGCTGCACGTCGTCCACCACCTTTACGGACCCGTCGTACATCTCGCCAAGCAGCATCAGGTCATCGCCCAACCCTGCGATCTGCCCGTTGTATTTGCCCCAGAAGTCCACCGAGACGTGTTTGACGGCGTCCAGCCGGTAGCCGTCGATCTTGTGGGTCTCGATCCAGTGGCGCGCGGACTTGAAGAGGTGGTCGTAGACGGCGGGGTTTTCCTGGGCAAGGTCGGGCAGGCCGTGGACTTCGCGCCGCACGAGCTGCACCGGGTTGTTCCAGTCCTCAATGCTGCCTTCGGTGTGAAACCAGTCGGGGTGTTCGGCCAGCAGGGGGGCTTCGTAGCCGACGTGGTTGACCACCATGTCGAGCAGGAGCTTCATGTCGCGGGCGTGCAGCGCTTCGACCAACGCCGTCAGCGTGGCTTCATCGCCAAAGCGGGGATCAATCGCGTGGATGTCCTCGACCCAGTAGCCGTGAAAGGCCCCGTGGGTCATGAAATTCTTGGAGCGGGCTTTGAAGACCGGCGAGAGCCAGATGGTGCGCACGCCCAGATCGTGGAGGTGGTCGATTTTGTCCAGCACGCCCTGCAAGTCGCCGCCGTGCCATCCGGCGGGGTCGCCTTTGGCCACGTCGTCGCCGTCGTTGGATGGATCGCCGTTGTGGAAGCGGTCCACCATCACAAAATAGACGCTGTCGTCGTGGCGCGGGCCGCTTTTGATGGCCGCTGTGACCGGTGCAGGGGTCGGTTCGACCTTTGAGGCGGGGGCTTTGTCGCCGCCAAGCTCTCCCTGGTGACCGCGCAGGTAGTCGTCCACCAGCGAGCCCACTTCGGCGGCGATGGCGCCAGAGACCATGTTCAAGGCCTCTTTTTGGCCTTCGTGGGCGTAGTAGAGCGCTGCGGGCAGCTCCAGGTCGCGGGTGAGCAGCTCGTCGGGGCGGCCAGCTTCACCCACCGTGAGTTTGGCGTAGACCGTCCAGCGCCACGTGCCGACGACGTTGGCGTAGAACGACGCGCGCAACTCGACCAGGACCATCAGGTCGTGGTCCGGGGCAACCTCGGAGACCAGCTTGACGCGGCGTTTGGTGTCGCGGACCTGCGCAAAGCGCTGGCCCATGGCTTCGAAGGGGACCGGCTCGGGGGTCAGACGGCGAGCCGAGAGGGCCTCTTCGATGGTCTCGGAGAAGAGTTCGGGGGCCGCAGAGGTTTCGGACTCGTTGATGGACGGGTCCACCACCTGGGCCAGCGCCACTTTGAAGGGCTTGTCGTACTGAACCACGGGTTTGGGGCTGATGCAGGCGCCAAGGCCAAGCATCATGGCCATGGCCAGCATCATCCAACCGAGGCGAACGGCAGTTTTGGGGTTTGTCATCAGAACCACGCCTCCGCTTCAAAGGAGATCACCTGGTGCCAGTGGCGGTCCTGGGTCTCACGGAACTCATCAAACTCATCAAGGGTCTCGATGAAGCTGTTGCCGTAGGCGTTGTGCATGTTGCTCCGCTGAATGCCGTAGAGGAGGCGCAGTGAAGGCCGGGTGAAGATGCCCATGCCGGTGGGGTTGATGACCAGACCGCCTTTGAGCTGCCAGGTGTCGCGCTGGTAGATGTCGCCAAACTCCAGGCCTTCGCTGTCGGCCAGACCGTTGGTGCTGGAGAAGACCGAGTCATGGTGGGCGCGCCAGAGGTTGCCCTGGGTGGACTCCTCGCGGGCGATGCTGCCCTCGGCCAGGAAGTGCAGCGTGGGGGTCATGTAGAGTTGGGAGCGCAGGACGGTGGAGTAGTAGACGCGGTTGCGCTCGCTGGCGACCACGGTGTCGTCCTCGTCAAAGTGGATTCCAAAGAGCATGCCCCAGGCGGCGTCCAGAACGCCGGGGATGACGGTCAACTGCATTTCGTTGCCGCCGTTGATCTCAAAGCGCTGGTCGGTCAACTCCTTGGTGTAGATGCGGTAGTCGCGGCCCTGGAAATTCTCAATGGTGAAGTTGTCGGGGTGGCGGCGCTGGAAGTTGATGAAGAAGTTGTTCCAGCGCAGCGGCCCCAGGCCACCAAAGCCCAGGTAACCGATGAGCTTGAAGGAGTCGGCACCCACCGGCTGGGGCCGGGGAAACTCGTCTTCGCGGTTGGGGTTCTCTTCGAGGAAGCGCTGGGCGATCCGGCCCCGGAAGAAGTCTTCGTAGGTGATGTTGGCGGGCAAAATGGTCCGGTGAGGGCCAAAGCGGTTGCCGCGCACTGAGGGTTCAAAGAAGAACTCGCCGCCGACGCCCAACTCCAGCCCGTTGACGACGCGCCATTTGGCGGTGCCGCCCACGGTCAGGATGGTGCTGTACTGGTCTCCGCGCAGCGGATAGCCCGAGTCGCCCACGCCGACCATGATGTCGACCTTGTCGCTGGTCCAGGTGGCCGACATGCCCAGGGTGTTGAAGAAGATCTCGGCGGGGCGCAGGTCGTAGAGGCCCAGGTCGCCAAAGAGGCTGTAGAGCGTGCCAAACTGGAAGGTGACGTCTTCAAAGAGGACGTTGCCGGCCTGGACGTAGAGCTGGGTGAGGCGAAAGGCCTCCAGCGAGCCGTTTTGGGGGTCGGCGCCCAGCAGGGAGCCGCCCTCGATGCGGGCGCCGATCCTGGCCCAGGTGTTGTTGGTGTCGGGTTTGTAGGGCAGGGCGTCCAGGCGCAGGTCGAGCAGCGCGTAGGGGCCTTCGTTGAGCAGTCGCCCGTTGATGTTCCACAGCCCCAACTGACCCCAGCCGCCGTCCAGGTCTGGTCGCGCGGCCACGCGCAGGTAACCGGCGGCGCTGAATCGATCCTGAGGGGCCTGGGCCTGGACCTCTTGGGCGGGCCAGGCGGTCAGCATGGTCAAGGCCGCCAGAGTCAGCAGCAGGGCACTGCGCAGCCAGCCTCCGTTGCTGGGAGCGCGCCAGAGGGCTGCGGCTGGCCCCGGCCTGGCTGGCGATGGGGAGAGCAGGTGATGACGCCGGGTGGGCATGGGATCGGACTCCTTGTCTTGAGGGGTCTGCCTTCGGGTGACCGGGCGAGCTGGCGCCGCCCGGCCACCTTGCATTGGCCAGGGGCTGTGATGGGGGCGCTTTTGGGGTGCTGGCGCGGTGGTCCGACGGGTATCGCTGTGGTTTGGGTTTGGTCAGATGCGTTTGAGGATGACGATGGTGCGGGGCTTGGTGCCGTAGGAGCCGGTGATGGCCTCGGGGACATCAAACTCGATGTTGTGGGTGCGGGTGGCGTCCACGCCCATGCCCTCGATGTACTCGTCGGTGTCAAAGTAGGCCTGGGTGTCCATCAGGCGCAGCCAGGCGCCGCCCTCGGGCAGGGTGAAGGTCACCTCGGCGTCGGGCTCCATGTTGATCAGCACCAGCAGCTCGGGGCCGCGCTCGACGTCGTAGAAGTGCTGCATGACGTGGCGCGTGCCCCAGTTCTGCATGTCGTTGTTGTTGGCGTCCTTCCAGGCAAAGACCGCCTCGCCGTACTCGCGCGGGACAAAGGCGTGCTTGTTCTCTTTGCGGATGCGGATCATCTGGCGGACAAAGTCGTGCATGCGCACGCGGTTGAGGTCGGCCTGCCAGGCGCCCCAGTCAAACCAGTTGAAGGGGTTGTCGGAGCTGGTGGAGTAGGCGTTGTTGTTGCCAAGCTGGGTGCGCATCCACTCGTCGCCACCCAGGATCATGGGCGTGCCGTGGGAGATGAGCATGGCGGCAAACATGTTGCGCATCATCTGGCGCTTGAGCGGCTCGTTGTCCGCGCCCCAGTCCCGTGAGCGGTTGTGGTTTTCACCGCTGTTGGGGTCACAGAAGGGGTTGGTGGGGTCGGAGCAGCAGATGGGGTTGAGGGGGCTGCAGAGGTTGCGCTTCTCGTTGTAGGTGAAGAGGTCGTAGAGCGTGAAACCGTCGTGGGCGGTGATGAAGTTGACGGTGTGGTAGGGCTTGCGGCCGTTCCATGAGACCAGGTTGGACGAGCCGGTCAACGAGTTGCCCACGTCCACCGGGCCTTCGCTGCCCGAGAGGGGAAAGCCGTCCTCGTTCACAAACGAGCGCCAGACGTCGCGGTAGTGGGCGTTCCACTCGTACCAGGCGGCCTCGGGGTTGTTGTTGGAGGCGGGGAAGGCGCCCAGCTTGAAGTGGCGCAGACTCCAGGGCTCGGCGATCATCTTGATGCGGTTTTCCTGGAAGTAGGGGTCGTCGATGATCTCCTGGACGACGGTGGTGGTGGCGTCCCACTGCTCGGGGTCTTCGTCCTTGACGGCCAGTGCCGGGGTCAGGTCAAAGCGGAAGCCGTCCACGTGCAGCTCCTCGACCCAGTAGCGCAGGCTGTCGGTGATGAGCTTCTTAAAGGGGGCGTGGTCGCTGCGGCACTGGTTGCCGACGCCGGTCTGGTCCAGGAAGTAGGTCTTGTCCTCGGGAGACAGGACGTAGTAGGCGGCGTTGTCCAGGCCGCGGAAGCTGTAGATGCTGGTGACCTCTTTGGCGTCGTAGTTGAGAAGCTCCGTGCTGCCAAAGTTGACGTCGTCCTGGGCGATCTTGGAGCGCCAGAAGCCGCCCTCACCGGTGTGGTTGTAGACCACGTCCACGTAGACGGCGATGCCGCGCTGGTGAAGCTGGTCCACCATCCACTTGAACTCGTCGATGACCTCGTTGCGCTCGGTCCGCGAGGCGAAGGTGATCTCGGGGGTGAAGTAGTTGATGGGGTTGTAGCCCCAGTACGTGCCGTCGAGTGGTTTTTCGGCCACCGGCATCAACTCGACCGCCGTGATGCCCAGGTCCGCAAAGTAATCGGCCTTCTCACCCATGCCTCGGAAGGTGCCTGGGTGCATGACCCCAGAGGCGGGGCTGGCTGAAAAGCCCTTGAGGTGGACTTCGTAGACGATGGCGTCGTGCCAGTCCTGACCTTCAAGCGCGCCTTCTTTGCGCCCGTCGAGCCACTGCTGCTCGCCCTCGCTCCACTGATACTCGCTCTGAACGATGATGCTCTTGGTCCCGGCGCCCCAGGTGACCACCTGGCGGTCGGGTCCAGAGGCCAGCGAGCCGCGCAGCCAGTCGTGGTCGCGGTGCAGGGCGATGGAGTAGGGGTCGATGAGGAGCTTGTTGGGGTTGAAGCGGTTGCCCTGGGTGTCGACGTCGGCCTTGAAGCCCAGGATCGAGCCCGGGAACCACTCCGGGTCGTACTCCCAGTTGGGGCCCCAGGCGATGTAGCCGTAGTGCTGACCCAGTCCCACGCCCTCGACATAGATGTTCCAGACGTTGCCAAAGCGCTCCATGGGGATGCGCCGGGTGGGGCGCTCGGCTTCGGGGTCATCAAAGAGCAGCAGCTCCATTCGGGTGCCGTTCTCTGAGTAGACGCTGAAGTTGGCGCCCTGGTCGATGAGCGTGGCGCCCATGTGCTGGAGCGCTTCGATGCCCTGGCCGTCCAGCGAGGGGGCCTTTGGTGCGGTGGCGTAGAGTTGGACGTAGTCTTCGGGGGCCTCGGCGCACCCGCCGAAGGCGGCCACCGTCAAAAGGGCGATCAGGATCGTGAGGACTGCGCGGATCATGGTCGTGGCTCTCTTGGCGTATTTTGGGGAGACGAAGAAGCGGTCGAGACAGGATAGAGCTGCCCGACCCCGTTTCTCAATCGTGTGTCAGTCTTCGAGTACAAAAATGGCGCTTTGGTACGGGGCCAGGTCCACCTTGAGGTCCCCGTCAGCGTATTCAAAGTCGAGCCCCTGGAGGGCTTCCACCGGCGCTTGTCCGGCGGCAAAGGCCCCCGAGGCGTCGATGGACACCGAGCGGGGCTGGTCGGAGCGGTTGAGCACGACCACGACGTTGTCGCCGGGGGTGCTCATCAAGTAGGCCCAGGTCAGCCCGTCGCCGCCCATGTGCAGGGTCTGGCGTTGGCCCCGGCGCAGCGCCCGGTGGGCGTGGCGGATCTGGGCCAGCTTCTCCACGTGGGTCAGGGTCTGACGCTGATGATCGTTGAGGTCATCAAAGCGCATCATGCGCCGGTTGTCCGGGTCCCCGGCGCCGGGCATCCCAAACTCGTCGCCGTAGTAGATCAGCGGCACACCCGGGGCGGTCATCAGGAAGCTCCAGGCCAGGTTGAGCCGGTCGTAGGGGTTGGCCGCGCCGGGGTCGCCCGGCGGGTTGTTCCAGCCCTGGTCCTTGCCGCCGTTGCACCACATGGCCCCAAAGTCGCCGTTGGCGTGGGAGACGGCGCGGCAGACGTCGTGGTTGCCCAGGAAGTTGCGCATGACGGCAAAGTCGCCATAAAAGCCCTCGCTCCAGGCCAGCATGCCCTCCAGCGCCCTCAAATCGCGCTCCTGGCGCAAGAAGACGCTGGTGATCTGCCAGTAAAGCGGAAAATCAAACTGACCGTCGAGCTGTTCTGGCCCAACGTACTGCTTAAGCTGCTCGGCGCCGTCCTCACCGGTGAAGGTCTCGCCGACCATGTAGAAGCGCTGGCCGCTGAGATCGATGGCCTCGTTGACGCGACCGCGCAGCGTGTAGGTGAAGTCGTTGATCATGTGCTTGACGGCGTCCAGGCGGAAGCCGTCGATGTCGGTCTCTTTGACCATCCACACGGCGTGGTCGGCCACGCGCTTCATCACGTCGAGGTTCTGGTACTCAAAGTCGGGCAGGTAGTCGGCAAACCAGCACTCGATGGGCAGCGTCCAGCCGATGTCTTCGCAGACCTGGGCGGGGACGTGGAACCAGGCCGGGTTGTCAAACTGGTGGGACTGCCACAGCGGGCTGTCGCTGTGGACGTGGTTGGCCACAAAGTCCACCAACACGCGGATGCCCTTGGAGTGGGCCAACTCCACCAGCGCCTTGAATTCTTCCAGGGTGCCAAAGTGGGGATCGACCGGCTGGACGCCGTCGATGGGCGTTTTGTCAGTCCACCCGGTGGAGATGGGCCAGTAGGAGTGGTAGCCGGTGTAGGTGCGCCCGTCGGTGCCGCCGCCGGCGCCCTGGGTGTTCATGCTGATGGAGGAGATCCACAGGGCGTTGACGCCCAGGCGCTCAAAGTAGCCGCTCTCAAGCTTCTGGCGCAGCCCCTCAAAGTCGCCGCCCTGCCAGTTGGCCCTGGGATCGACGCCGGGGACCGGGGCGTTGTTGCCCGGGTTGCCGTCCAAAAAGCGGTCGGTGAAGACAAAGTACATCACCGCGTCTTCCCACTCGAAGTAGGACTCTTCGACCCAAACCGGCACATAGAGCCGCTCGGCGGTGCGTCCGGCGCTGTCGGTGACCTCAAAGCGGTAGGCGTACTTGCCCTTGGCCAACCCCGAGTCGTCGATGGTCACCACACCCGTGGCGGCGTCAAAGGCGGCCGAGACCGGCGCGTCGTTGCGCGTCACCCGCACACCCTGGGCGTCGGGGCTGGCGCCCGCCGAACCCTGCACAAACTGGACGGTGAACTTCACCGTGCCTTCGGCGCTGGTCTCGGGCTCGTGCATCAGGCGCAGCAGCGGCTGCTGGCAATCTTCAACGCGCAGCCTCGAGTTGCGAATGCCGCCGTCGTACTTGGTATAGGGGTTGTTGCGATCTTCGAGCCAGGTGTCGCTGCCCGGCAGGTAGATCTTGTAGGCGTAGTCGCCTGGCTCCAGGTTGAGCGTGGCCTGGAACGACCCGTCGTCCGTCCGCGTCATGGCCTGATCCTGGCGCCACTGGTTGAACTCACCAGCGATGTTGGCCTGGGTCAGGTTGGGATCATCGGACTTGAAGGTCACCACGGTCTGGCATGAGCGCGGACCCACCAACACCGCCTGCCCACTGCTGTCGTCGCAGTCCTGAGACGGGAAGCGATCGGCAAACTGCGTACACGAGGGCCGACAGGTTCCATCCCCGTCGTTGTCCTGCGCGTCGTCATCGCACAGGCACTCAAACCCGTCGTTGGTGACCTGACAAGCCGACTGGTGCGGGCCGTTGCACGGGTTGGGGTCGCACGGATCGGCCACGCAGCGGTTGCCCTGGGCCACAAAGCCCGGCGTGCACTGCGCACAATCCTCCCCTTCGTAACCCACATCACACAGGCACGCCTGACGGCCCTGAATGATGGCGCACGAACCCTGCTGGCCGCAATCGCGCTCGCAGGCTGCTTCTGGAACTTCTTGAGAGCTGCACGCCGCTGCCAGTGATGACACCATCCCCAGAGCGACCGCGAGTTTTATCATCCGACCCATCTTGAACCCCCTTGATTTGATGACAAGAAGTGTCGGTCCACCGGAATAGGACAAATATAATGTTCAAATTTTCTAAAAAAATCAAAGGCGCGCAGATCAAAATCTGTGCAAAGGTCGGTCGATCCCCACCAGCGCGGCGAGCGCAGACTCGCCAGCGCGAAGCCACTTCAACTTATCTTCGACCATCCCGTGTTCATCGAACTCGCCGTTGGCAACGGCAGGCTTTACAGGCAAGTTCAGTGGGGGTTTAAAATGGTGTTGCCAAACGCAACAGGGGTGGGCGGATTTAACTGTTGTTTTTGGCAACAGTTTGGTGTTTTGCAATTTGAGATTTTTAGTTCAAATTGCAACAAAACGCGCCACTGTCTCCAGGTGAGATGTGTGGGGGAACATGTCGACCGCTTCCACGCGGTCGATGCGGTAGCCGCCTTCGAGCAGCGCCGCGCCGTCGCGTTTGAGGGCGTCGATGCCACAAGCGACGTAGATGATGACCGGGGGGCGCTGGTCGGTCAGGTGGCCGATGACCCGGGGGTGGCAGCCGCTGCGGGGAGGGTCGATGACCACGACGTCGGGGGCGGGCTCGTGGAGTTGGTCGACCATCTCTTCGACTTTGCCCGCCAGAGCCTTGATGCGCCCTGGGGTGTCGGAGCGGCTCAGGTCGTGCTTGAGGTCTTCGATGGAGTTGGGGTTGCTCTCGACGACGACGGCGCGGCGCCAGCGCTCGTGGGACAGGCGCGCAAAGATGCCCACGCCGCCGTAGAGGTCGGTCAGGGTGTCAAAGCGCTCGGGCATCATGTCCAGCACGGTCTCGGCCAGCAACTCGGCGCCCTGGATGCTGGTCTGGAAAAAGGCGCCGGGGGAGACGTTGAAGACCTGACCGCCAAGGTGAAAACCCGTGCGGCGCTTGCCGTGCAGGCGCTTGATGTCACCGTCGTTGAGGTAGCTGGAGCGCTTGGGGTTGATGGACAGGTGCAGGCCGCTGACACCCGGCAGCGCCGCCAGGCGATCAATGACGTTCTGTCCGCCGGGGACCTTGTGGGTGCGGCCCATCAGGGTCAACTCGGTGGCGCCCGATTGCGGGTCGACGCGGATGTTGATGCCGTGGAGCCAGCCGTTGGGCGACTTGATGGTGGTGGCGCGCACCGGGGAGGCCGCCAAAACCTGCTCAACCATCACCAGCATGGCCAGCGTCAGCGGATGCTGAACGGGGCAGCCCCCGGTGGCCACCACCTCCATGGTCCCGCGCTGGTAGAAGCCCATGCGCAGCCCGCGGCTCTTGCCCGTCTTGGGGGCCGCCTGGGCCAGCAGGCGCGTGCGGTAGCCAAAGGGCGAGCGCAGGCCTTTGATGGGGGCGATGATGTTGGCGGAGCACAGGCCGCCAAGGGCATTCACCAGGGCTTTGTGTTTGTCCTCAAGCTGGCTGGTGTAGGACTGCGCTTGCCAGGTGCAGGCGCCGCAGCGGTTGAGCAGTGTGCACGGGGCCTGGACGCGGTCGGGTCCCGCCGAGACCAACTGGCGCAGCCGTGCCGGAGGGGTGTCGCCCTTATGGTGAATGGGCTCGATCTGAACTTTGTCGCCCGGCACGGCGGCCGACACGGTGTAGTGGCGGTGGCCGACTTTGACGCGCGCCCCGGGCACGCCCAGCACGATGGGCTGAACCTCGCCGTCGCGCAGCTCAAGGGTCTTGGCTGGCTTGGGGGGCTCCTGGGTGGCCATCGGCGGAGGGTTTTGGGGTGAAGAGACGCGGGCTTTGCGCGACGCAGGGCGATTCTTTTTATTGCGCGGTGGCATGGGATGATCTCGGTTCAAACCGGCGGCGAGCAAGGCATCAAGGCCGCCCGGGTTAAAAGTCGCAGGTCCAGGAGGCGCGCCTCCTGGCGGGGGTCTGGGGGTGGAACCCCCATTCTTGGCGTTGGTGGTGAACTTAAGGCGTTCGGGCAGGCAAAAGAAAACATCCAGCGTTCAAGAACGCCCTTTTCGGACCCGCGGTTGTGGCTCTGCTGGAGGGCTGTGTCAACTCAGCGAGGCCACATAGGCCTTCCAGGCATCTTCACGCACGGCCTCATAAGCCTTGTGGACCATGACGCGGGCCACGGTCTGTACGCCCGTGTGCGAGAAGTACTCGGTGGAGGCGTCGAGCGCCGCCGCCAGATAATCCCCGCCGCCGTCGGCGATGTTGATGGCGCTCAAGATGCGGTTTTGGACCACGTCGGGCGTGATCCCCTTCTCCTCGATGAACTTTCCGACCCACTCGCTGCTGGCGTCGAGCGCCTTGACGATGAACGCCTTTTTCTCCTGCACCGACTCGCCGGGCAAGGCCCCGCCGATCTGCTTGAAGATGGCGTTGTCTGACAGGTGGTTGTCGGCCAGACCGCCGAGCGTATTGGTGATCTTGCGCATGAAGTCTGGGCCCAGCGGGAGCATCCCGTCGATGATGATCCAGGCGGCCACGCGCATCAGATCGGCGCGCGCATAGTCTTGCAGGGCGATCACAAAGCGGGCGATCCCATCAAAAGAGGCGTCTGGCACGCCGCGCAGCAGCCCAAAAGAGAGCAACTCCGCCACCAGCTTCAGGCCCGCGTCGATGGCCTGGGTCGTTTCGGGTTTGGGCGTAAAGGATTTCAGAAAGTCCAGCCCTCCAAAGAGATCCGTGACCTTGCCCGCCAGCGCGGCGCCTGCCGCCACCTGATCGAGCGTGTCCACCAACTCAAAGACTGCCAACGCCTGGCGCACGCGTTGACCATCGGCCTGCTCCAACTCCAACGCCTTGTGCCGGATCGCAGCCACCACCCCTGGGGCGGTCTCACCGGTCGTCTGACGGATCATCTCGTCGAAGTCCGTGATGTTTTCCCACTCGCCCGGCACAATGAAATCCAATGTTTCCAGTGCGGTGACGGTGATGCCCGAGGTCGGCAGAGCCTGAAGTTTGTCGGCGATGTTCATGATGGATGCTCTATGTTGGGGTGGCCTTTGGTTGTCCATCCAGCCCTTGGATTGCGTGGGTTTGTTGTGGACCAAAGAGCGCCCGGATGGCAAGGCGGCCAGATGAACTTGCGTCTGGTTGTGGCAATGGCCACCGTTTGTGGGCTGCGGCGCAGAATCCACCCGCGTTGCACGCATCGCTCAGGCAGCACCGCTCACAATCCAAGAGGGACATGGACATCAATCAGCGCCTCGGGCGCATTCGCTACATTCTTGCGGACTCGCCGTCATCAGAAGGTTTTGAGCAAATTCTGGCTGCCTTTGAGGGGTGGACGCAGGATGACGGCGTCAAGGTTGGGCTGGAGTATGCGCAGCGGCACTTTGAGCGCTGGCCGTTGTCGTTGTTGCGGCCCTCCAGCGCGCTCTTGACGCAGGTGACGCAGGATCCTGGAGACCCGCCGCCGGTCTGGGGGTTGGTGCGCTGGGCGGCGTTGGGGACGCTGGACGCGGCGCAGCTGCGGCGATGGCTGCGCTCGGGGGCGCTGTCCAAGCTGCGCGGGCTGCGGGTGCGTGTGACGGACCCCGACGCGATGGTGGCCCTGTCTTCTGCGCGCTCTTTGAAGTCTTTGCGCGCGTTGGAGTTGGTGGGGGCCGGTGTGGACGCGGAGGCGACGAACCGTTTGGCGCGCACTCGACAACTCAAGGGGCTTGAGGCGTTGTCCTGGCGAGGAAACCGCCTTTTGGGTGTGCGCACGGGTCGCGCGCATGTGGAGCACATGGAGGTTCTGGCGAGCAACACGGCGCTCAGGGCGCTGCGCTACCTGGATGTGAGCGGCTGTCGTGTGGGGCCGGGGGGCGCCCGCGCGCTGGCAGAAGGCGCATTGGAGCGTTTGGAGTCTCTGTCGATCAGCGAGCGGTTTTATGGCCATCAGGCAGAAAACGCTCGGATTGTGGATGTGCTTTGGGCGGCTGAGAACTTGCCTGTTTTGTCTCGGTTGGATTTTGGAGGGCGCGCGTTGCCCGAGGGGCAGGGCGCCAAAGTGCTCGGTCGGACGTCGAGCGGCAGTTTGACCCATTTGAACGCCCAGGGGGTCGGCGTGCGCGATGAGGATCTGTGTCGCGCGGCTTCGGAAGGCCGGTTGGGGTCATTTCGGTGGCTCAATCTGGCCGAAGGTGGGCAGTTTTTGGGGCCGCAGCGGATTGGGGACGCGGGTTTGAGTGCGTTTGTGAGTGCTGGGGGGCTCAAGGGCCTTGAAACGCTCTTTGTCCACGGCAACGGCGCCGAGCGCAATTATGGCAGCTATGGTTTTGGTCCTGCGGGGGTGGAGGCGCTGGTGGGGAGCCCTGATGCGTCGAGTTTGAGGGTGTTGGACTTGTCGGACAACCCGATTGGGGACGCAGGGGCGCATTTGTTGGCCCAATCCGAGCATTTGTCGTCCTTGGAGTGTTTGAACATTCGAACCACAGGGATGAGCGAGGTGGGTTTGGGTGCGTTGGCCAGCTCGCCCCACTTGCCCGCGCTCAAATGTCTTTATGTGTCGCCTTGGTTGAACGAGCGTTGGCGCCGTGAGTTGCGCGAGCGGTTTGGAGCGTTGGAGCTTTTCAAGACGCTCAGCGCCCACCTGGTGGGCCATTCCATTCCGTGGGATGAATTTTGAGGTGTGTGGGCAACGGCGAGCTGGTGAGAATTCAGTCCAGGTAGATGTCGGCGATGATGGGCAGGTGGTCGGAGGCTTGGGCGCTGGTGTCGGCTGGCAGCACGGGGGGGCGTTTGTCGAGGCCGGTTTGTGGGGCGTCGAGGGTTGAATTGTAGACTTCGGTGCTGGGCAAAAGGCGAGCGGTGGCGCGGCTGACGAGGATGTAGTCGATGCGGCGGCCGGATTGTGGTCGCGTGCCGGTGTCGCCGTTGGTTTGTGCCGCGTCCAGGGCCTGTGTGTCGGGGCCGTTGGAGTCAAAGAGGTAGCCAAAGGGATCGTTGCGCAGGCCGTCGGGGCTTTGGAGCAGCTCCTGGAGGTCCTGGCCGAGGACAAAGCCGCCGGGGAGATTGTCTGGGGGGGCGTTGAAGCGCTCGGGGGTGCGTATGCCGGTGGTGATCTCTTCGTTGAAGTCGCCCATGAGCGCGTAGTGGTCGTTGGGTGAGAAGAGCCCTGCGGTGGATTGGGCCAGGCGCCAGGCTTCGCAGCTTTGGCGGAACTCGGCGTCGTTGGAGCCGCCGCTCTTGGCGTGGTGGACGTAGAGCGTCAGGGGTCGCCTTGCGGGGTGGGGTTGGACGCGCAGTTGGACAAAGGGCCGGGTGATGTCGGCGGCGTTGGGGTCATCGGAGAGGTCAGCGGCGGTGATGGCGCGTGAGACCTCAAAGGGGATGACGCTCAGGACGGCGTTGCGCTGGCTGCCAAAGGGGCTCTCTGGGGCGATGAAGGTGTAGGGGTAGCCCAGTTCGGCGGCCAGTTGTTCAAAGTGTTCGGTGTCGGCGGCGCTGTTGATCTCCTGGATGGCGACGACATCGGCGCCCAGGCGCCTCAGGACCGAGACGGCGGCGTCGTACTGTGCGGATTGGGGTTCGCCGACGCTCTCGATGTTCCAGGTGACGATGCGCACGGGTGCCAGGCAGGCGCCGATGTGACAGGTCAGACCATCTGCGCAGTCGTCGTCGCTTTGACACTGGGGTTCGAGGCAGAGGGCAAGGCGCGTGTCGCAGCGCAGCTCTGGGGGGCAGTCGCTGGGGGCGGCGCAGGGGAGGTCTTCGGGGAGGCCAGCGTCGTCCTCGGGCGATGCATCGTCGAGGGCGTCGTTGGGGAGAGCGTCGTCATCGGGCGGCAGATCCGGGGCGGCGTCTTGTGCGGGGTCAGCGTCGTTGTGGGAGGTGTCGCCGGGCTGTGCGTCGCTGCCTGGTTGGCCTGCGTCGGGGCTGGCTTCGGGGCGGACGTCGGCGCACGCGCTGATGGACAGGAGGGCCAGGGCGAGCAGGAGGCGGGGGTGGTTCATCAGCGGACCTGGATGATGATTTTGCCGCGCGCGTGGCCTTCTTCGCTGTAGCGGTGGGCGTCGGCGATCTGATCAAGGGGAAAGACGCGGTCGATCAGGGGTTTGATGGCGCCTTGCTCAAGCAGCTGGCCGATTTTGGCCAGGTTCTGGCCGTCGGGGGTGCGTATGACGCTGTGGAAGCGAACCTTGTGGCACAGGCGGCTGGAGACGGTGATGTTGATCAGCCGCGCGGCGACCGCCAGGACGCCGATGTTGGGCCCGTGTTTTTTGGTCAGGTTGGACATGTCGGAGTTGATGGAGGTCAGCCGGCCGCCGGGCTTGAGGATCTTCAGGGCGCGCTCTTTGGAGTCGCCGCCCATGGCTTCAAGGACGACGTCCTGGGGTGGCAGGACCTCCTCAAAGCGCTCTGAGCGGTAGTCGACGACGTGGTCGGCGCCCAGTTCCCGGACAAAGCCTTCATTGCGGGGGCTGCAGGTGGTGGAGACGGTGGCGCCCAGGTGTTTTGCAAGTTGGATGGCGAAGGTGCCCACGCCGCCGGCTCCGGCCTCGATGAAGACGTGTTCGCCTTTTTGGAGTTGGGCGGCGTCCACCAGGCAGTTCCAGGCGGTCAGGCCGACCAGCGGGATGGAGGCGGCCTCCTGGTGGGTGAGGTTGGAGGGTTTGGGGGCGACTTGATCGGCTTCGATGACGACATACTCGGCGTAGGTGCCTTCGCGCTTGTGGCTGGGGGAGCTGAAGACCTCGTCGCCGACCTTGAAGCGGGTGACCTTGCTGCCGACCTGAGTGACGACGCCCGAGACGTCCATGCCGAGCGTGGCGGGCAGGTTCTTGCGGATGACGGCGCGGTTGATGCCTTTGCGGATCTTCCAGTCGATGGGGTTGACGGCCGAGGCGTGGACCTCGATGAGGACATCTTTGGGGCCGCAGGTGGGCATGGGGACTTGATCGACTTTGAGGACTTCGGGGCCTCCATAGTCGTGCATGCGGGCGGCTTTCATGGTGGTCACGGTCTTGGATTCCTCTTGCGTGGTGTGGTCTGAGGTTGTCATCACGGCGAGCTTTTGTGGGTAAGCGCCCAGCGGGCTTCATTGTGCGTCCGGTGCGTGGGTCAGACAAGGCTCTGGGTGCATAATGTTCTGACTATTTGGTCACAATTGCGGTGGACTTAGTGCGGTGGGGCTAAACTGTGGATTCATTTAATGTTGTCCGTTGACGAATGAAAATGAGAAGGGCATAATTTCTGATGTCAGTGCAGGGCACGCACGACGATGGTTTAACCCCAAACTTACAGCTTCACTCTGGACGTAAACTCTGGCTTAGCATGAGATACACGAAGCACAGCATCGTTGTATTGTTGTCTGGTTTTTTGCTCAGCGGGATGATTCTGGGCTGCGGCACAGATCCGCCCGCCGGTGACAATGGCGGCGTCGATACGGAAATGGACGCCGACCAGCCAGACATCGATGAGCCCGAGCCTGACGTGCCGGATGATGAGCCCGAGCCTGACGTGCCGGATGATGAGCCCGACATGGGGTTGCCCGAGCTGCCGCCGCCGTTGGTGGAGGACAGGCTCATTGAGGTCGATGGGCGCACTGAGATGATCCGCCGCCAGGTGACCTTGCCCGAAGACGTCGTGGGTCAGTCGCCCGTTTTTCCCTCGCCTGCAGCCTCAACCCACGGTCATGTCAGTGTCAGCGGTCGGATCTATGGGGTGACCCGCACCGGCGAGCTTGCGCTGCGCCCGGCGGGTTGGGATGCCGAGGCGTCGCTCGGCGACGTGCTGGCGGTCTCTCCCGATGCGCAAGGGGCCTGGCTTTTTTCGACCTCGCTGGGGCTGCTCTACGAGGATGAGGGCCTTTTGTGGCCCTCGCCGGTGACCGACGTCATCGACAGTCCCATCCGCGATATGTTGACCGAGACAGCGATCTCTGGGCAACAGGCTTACTGGTTTGCCAGCGATCGGGGGCTCTTCTACATGGTGGGGGATGAGATCTTCCACATTGGCCCTGAAGATCAGCGCCTGGAGCAGCCGGTGTCTCAGGTGGCGTTGGGTCCAGACCCTGCCGATCCGCTGGGGATGGCTGCGTGGGTGGCGTATGGAGACAAGCTCTACGCCATGCGCCCGCGCGGCGAGCAGGGACTTGATGTTTATCAGATCGATGTTGGGTTGGCCGGCCCGGTGCTTTCGCTTGAGGCGGACGCCGAGGGAACGATCTGGGCGTTGACCCAGGAGCGGGCTTATTCGCGACGGCCTGGCTCGCCGTTGGGTGCGGCCCGGTGGATTCGCTGGGAGTTGCCCCAGCGCCGCGTGGGCCGCTCGCTGAGCGTGGGCCGCGACGGTGCGGTGTGGCTGCTGACCGATTTGACGCTCTATCGCACGCTCGATGGCTTCAGTTGGGAGGCGGCGTTGGCGGGCTCGGTGGATGACATCGTGGCCATCGCCCCCGCCGAGCAGGGCAGCGCCTGGATCACGCGTCCCGGCGCGCTCTCACACGCCTTTGCCAACCCGCCGGTGGCGATCACCGGTCTGGGTCAGGGCCAGGCGGTCGATTTCATGCCCAACCTTTTGATTTACCCCGCTTTGCCCGATGAGGCACAAGAGGTGCAGATCCGCGTTGACGATTGTCAGGCGGAGGTCTTTGCAGGCGGCGAGTTTCGTTACGAGGTGACTGGGGGCGGGTTTATTTGGGGTGAATGTCTCACGCCGGGGCCGCACCAGTTGATCGTGGAGGTGTCTTACGGAGACGCGCATCCTTTGGCGCGCGCGGCAGTGGACTTTGATTGGAGCGCTCGGCCCGAGGTGATCACCTGGGAGCAACATGTCGAGCCGTTCCATCTGACGTACTGCGCGCTCAACGGTTGTCATGTGGGCGGTTTTGCGCCCGACAACTACGAATCCTGGGTGCAGAAGGCCGATGATGTCATCGACCGGATCACGCGCCCGATTGATGATCCGCTGCGGATGCCCGACAACGGCGCGGTGCTGACCGACGCCGAGATTCGGATGATCCAGTGGTGGAGAGACGACGGTTTGTTGCTTTCGGCCCCATGAACGGTGGGGTTGAGACGTGGAAGATATGTCCGTAGGTCCCTGCAAACAGGGGGTGGGGACCAGGCTCAAACAAGAGCGGTGGGAGGTAACATGAGGACATCGAGGGCAACGGGGGTGATCCTGGCTGGCGCGGCGGCAGTGGCTGCGGCGTTGGTCCTGCCCGGGCTGATGGAAGAGCCCAGGCAGGTGCAGGCACAGGATGGGAACATGGCCGGGACGGCGCTGGTGGAGAAGACCAGGCTGGGCAAACACGCGTATTTGAAGCGTCTGAGCCTGGACCTGCGCAACACCACGCCAAGCTGGGATGATTACGACGCGCTGAGCCAGGTTGAGGGCGACAACGTCCCGCTGGAGACGATCGACGCCATGCTCGACTCGTCCGAGTTCCTGGAGGTCATGCGCGAGTACCACCGCGACCTGCTGTGGGCCAACGTCACCAACATCGACTACATCCAGTTCCCCTGGGCGCTGTCGCGCAGCACTGTGGGCCCCGACGATGACCGTCACAGCGTCTACTACCTGCGCCGCAAGGGCGTCTACTTCCGCGGCGGCCCCGAAGATGACGAAAACGATGTCATTCCCTGCGGCCATTGGGAGGCGACCTTCGATGAGCTCGGCCGCCCCGAGCGGATCTGCGACAACGACGACTCTGGGCGCTGCCGCGAAGGCTGGGTCTGGGTCGAGCCCTACTGGAACCCCGAAGAGCCCATCAAGGTCTGCGCCTTTGACGCCCAGGACACCCAGTACAGCCAGGCCGGGGACATCAACTGCGGCACCCGCGGTTCTCGTCGTGAGACCACCTGCGGCTGCGGCGAAGGCATGCGCTTTTGCAGCTATGGCGGCGACGCGCGCGTGGAGGCCGAAGTGGGCCGCTCCATGGCCGAGCAGATGTTCCAGATCATCGAGTGGGTCATCGACGAAAACCGCCCCTACCACGAGATCCTCACCACCCGTCGCAGCTTCGTCAACGGCAAGCTCTCCTTCTACCTTCGCCATCAAGTCGCCCTGAGCGGCGGCGTTGATCTGGAGCCCTCGCCGATCGACCCCGCCTTCCTGCCTGACATGGACTGGCGCGATGAGACCTGGTTGCCCGTGCTTCAGGGCGAGGAGCACTCCGGGATCTTGACCTCGTACGCCTTTATGCTGCGCTTCCAGACCAACCGTGGGCGCGTCAACCGTTTCTACAACTCGTTCCTGGACAACTTCTTTGATGCCTCGGTGGCCTCCGACAGCCCCGACTGCCTGGAGAACAGCGCCGACCTGACCAAGATGCGCGGCTGCCAGAAGTGTCACG
This sequence comes from uncultured Pseudomonadota bacterium, assembly GCA_937123825.1. GTDB lineage: Bacteria > Myxococcota_A > Bradymonadia > Bradymonadales > CAKZKQ01. The sequence continues at coordinate 2,245 of CAKZKQ010000424.1, read as the reverse complement.
TGGCCGTCGAGCCCTGGGCCGCTTACTGGGCCCGCTGGAAGCAGCAGGGCGGCGGTTACCTGACCCCCTCGCAGTTCCCGGCCTACGACGAGACCTGTGAGACCTGCGCCCGCGCTGGCATCGGCACCTGCCCGACCTACTGCCGCAACGAGTACGTGGTTGAGGCCGTCTTTGAAGATCGCGAGCCCTACCTGGGCTTCCTGCGCGGTTATGAGTTCCTGCGCGAGAACAACCGGATCAACGCCGAAGCTGGCCCGCGCCTGTGGGTTGAGCGCACCATCCAGGATGGTTCGCTGGCCAAGGGCATCGTCTCCAAGATGTGGAAACACTTCATGCGCCGGCCCTTCAACAGCTCCAAGGCCGACATCGAGATCAGCCAGGATCTGGCCCGGCGTTTCATCGCCAGCGACTACAACCTCAAAGAGCTGATCAAAGCCATTGTCACTCACCCGGCTTACAGGAGGGTCCGCTGATGCAAAGAGCACCTGAGACTCTGATGATGTTGGCCCTGGTGGGTCTGCTTGGCGCTTGCGGCGCCCAGGACGGGCAGACCGACATGGTGGCCGATGAAGGCAGCCCCGAAGGCGCTGCCAATGTGGGGCAAATCGACCCGATCGCCGAGCTGCCGCCGCCGACCGACCACACCATCGTGGACGGCCAGCGCGAGTCGGCCGGTTCTGTGGATTTGGCCCCGACCCCCGATGAACTCAGCCGCAACCTGCGCCGCATGAGCGTGCCCCAACTCAAGGATGCCATCCGCAACGCCACCGGCGGTGTGTACTGGCACGATGGTCGGGGCAACGACATGCTCGATCTGCTGGCGCCCACGCTTGGCGTGCCCAACTACCTGGACATCACCAGCGAGGACCTGGAGGCCGCGCTGGTCTTCCAGAAGTTCCTGGGCGACGGCGTGCGCTCGGTCTGCGCCGAGAGCATCCAGAACGATCTGGACATGTCCGCCGAGGACAGGGTCATGATCCGCTTTGTGGACCCCGATGTGGCCTGGGACGGGGCCGATGACGCGCAAAAGGCGGCCATCGACCGCAACCTGGCCTACATGCGCCTTCGCATCACTGGTCACCACAGCGACAACCCAGAGGATCCCGAGATGGTCCGCCTGCGTTGGCTGTGGCGTTCGGTGACCCACGCCACCGGCGAGCCCTCCAGGGGCTGGCGCGCGGTGTGTGTGGGGTTGATGAGTTCACCGGAGTTCTTCCTTTACTGACCTGGCACGTCCAGGCGCACGCGGTTTGTCACAAAGAGGGCAGCGCGGGCGTCTGGCGGGAGTGGATATCATGCGTTGGACGCGACGAGACTTTCTCAAGGCGATGCTCCTGACCTCTGGGGCCGCGGCCTTTGGCGGTGTCTCCATGGGCGCCCTCGGTACGGCACTGGCCGAACCGCTCAAGCCCGGGCAGCCCGATTTCCGGCATCGTTTCATTTTTTGTTACTTTGGCGGCGGCTGGGACATGCTCCTGGGCGCCGACCCCCGCGACCCGACCGTCTTCACCGACGACGCCCGCGGCACCACCCTCATTCAGCCCGGCTACGACCGGCTCACCGGCGGTTTTTCCACCGTGGGCACCGAAGGCAACGGGCTCTTTTATGACCACGCGCTCGGCATGGCGCTCGGGCCGGCGGCCGGACCCATCTGGAACTGGCGCCACAAAATGGCCGTGGCGCGCGGTGTCCAGATGGATACCGTCACCCACGAAGTTGGTCGGCGCTACCTGCTGACCGGCCGGATGCCCAGCGGCCTGTTGGCGCGCGGCTCGTCGATCCCCACCGAGATCGCCGCCCAGCTCCACAACGTCGAAGGGTCGCCCGAGAACATGCCCTTCATCCCCAACCTGGCCTACGCCGTGGAGACCTACAACGACGGTCACCCCTCGTTTGCCTCGGGGCTGAAGATCTCCAGCGTCAATGACCTGCTCGATGCCCTGCGTCGCCCCGACCTTGGGTTCTCCGACGCCGAAGAGCGGCTCATCAACGACTATCTCAAAAAGCCCACCAGCTACGGGCTCAACGGCCCCCAGATGCCCGACGTGCTGCGCAAGGCCCGCAACAGCCAGATTCAGGCTGAGGCGATCCTCGCCGCGCAGCTCGACCAGCGCCTGCGCTTCCCGGCCGGTATGAACCTCAACTCCCGCGAGGCCGTTGGTCTGCTGGCCGTCCAGGCCATCACCGAGCAGATCTCCACCTGCGTCAGCCTCCAGGTCACCGGCAACCTCGACCCCCACTTTGA
>CAKZKQ010000423.1 GCA_937123825.1 uncultured Pseudomonadota bacterium | reverse complement strand
CAGAGCACCACCGCCACCGTGATCGTCACCCCGGTGCCGCTTGAAGCCATTGAGATCATCCCGTCCCAGGTCACGGTCCCCGCTGGAGACCGCATCCGGTTGACGGCGCTGGGCCGCTTTGCCAACGGCCGCCTGCTGGACATCACCCAGGAGGTCACCTGGGAGACGGGTGACCCGACAGTGGCCACGCTCTCCAACGACCCCGGTCAGGAAGGCACCTTGCTGGGCGAAACCACCGGCACCACCACCGTCACCGCGCGCTCGGGCCAAATCAACGGTCAAGCGCAGGTCCGGGTCACCAACGCCGAGGTGGCCCAGTTGACCATTGACCCGCCCGTGGTCGAGCTGCCTTCGGGCGCCATCGGCGTCATCCGCGCCAGCGCCGTCATCAGCGGCAACGAGGCCATCGACGTCACCAATGAAGCCCAGTGGGCCAGCGACGACGAGTCCATCGTCACCGTAGAGGTCATCGGCAACACCGCCCGGCTCCAAATGCTGCGCCCCGGCACCACCACTGTCACCGCCGACTACGGCCAGCGCCAGGCCACCTGTCAGGTCACCGTCACCGAGGCCACGCTGGTGACGCTCGGCATCGCTCCCCAGGATCTCAGCCTCCCGGCGGGCACCCAGAACTTCCTGACGCTGGTGGGCACCTACAGCGACGACTCGCGGGCCTTTTTGAACAACAACGCCCTGTGGAGCACCAGCAACCCCGAAGTCCTCCTGGTCGACAACGGCCAGTTCAGCGGCCTGATCACTGGCCGCACTCCAGGGCGCGTCACCGTCACCGCCACGCTCGAAGGCCAGCAGGCCAGCGCCACCGTCACCGTCACCGACGCCGAGGTCGTCGGGCTGCAAATCACCCCGCCGACCGCCACCACCCCAGCCGGGGACCAGGTCTCTCTGAACGCCTTCGCCGTCTACTCGGACAACAACCTGCGCGGCGTCACCGACCAGGCCACCTGGGTCAGCCTCGACCCCGAGCTTGTCAGCGTCTCCAACGCGCCCGGCGAGCGCGGTCAGGTCACGGGCGTGAGCGCGGGCGATGCGCAGGTGCAGGCCACCTTTGAGGACTTCTCAGACACGGCCACCGTCACCGTCACCGACGCGGTCGTCGAGCAACTCTTCATCACCCCTGGTCAGGTCGGGTTGCCCGCGGGGCGCTCGCGCGAGTTGAACCTCCTGGCGGTCTACAGCAACGGCTCCACGCTGGTGGTGGCCCAGGAAGGGGTCTGGACCAGCAACAACCCAGAGATCGTCGAGGTCAGCAACGCCGACGGCCGCCGAGGCCGCATCACCGGCATCTCCCCAGGCCGGGCCACCATCACGGCGCGCTTTGGCCGCCAGCAAGCCCAGGCCCAGATCTTTGTGCTCGACGCCGAGTTGACCGAGCTTGTTGTCGCCCCCCAGATGGTCGAAACGGCACCAGGCCTGACCACACAGCTCTTTGCCATCGGCACCTTCTCGGATGAGCGCGTCAACGACAACCTCACCGGCGAAGTCGTCTGGACCTCCTCGGACGAAACCGTCGCCACCGTCACCAACATCCCGCAGTTCCCTGGCCGCGTCACGGGCGTCTCGCCGGGTGTGGCCACCATCACCGCCACCTCCAACGGCGTCAGCGCCAGCGCCACCGTTCGCGTCGCCAATCGCACCGTCACCGATATCCTTATCTCGCCGCCAGACCCCACCCTCCCCGACGACGCCTTCCAGGCGCTCTCGGCCATCGCCGAATTTGACGACGGCGCCACCGGCGACGTGACCGCCAACGTCACCTGGTCCAGCAGCGACTCATCGGTGGTCGCCATCCTGCCCCAACCTGGCCTCATCAACACCCTGGTGCCCGGCAGCGCGCAGGTCATTGCCACCCTCGGCGACATCGAGACCACCACCACCGTCACCGTTCGCCCAGCAGAGCCGGTCAGCCTCGTGATATCGCCGGTCAACCCCATCATCCGGCGCATGGGCCCCGGCGGAAACCAGACCCGGTTCTACGCCACCGGCATCTACGAGGATCAAAGCACCAGCGACCTGACCCAACTCTGCGAGTGGACCAGCACCGATCCCAGCACCCTGCTCCTCTTTGACGAGCTGGGCGCCAAAGGTCTGGCCTTTGCCATCCAGGCTGGCTCAGTCCAGGTCACCGCACGCTGCGGCGAACTCCAGGCCACCACCACCGTCACCATCCGCTGATCCCACCGCCCGCACGGCGGCTTGCGCCACCAAGCTCGACTCTCGGGCTTGGCGTTGCCATAATTGTCGGTGCTTGTGTGTCACACACGGTCCAAATCCCGTTGTTTCAGGTAAGGCCCCTCGCAAACACCTTGCAGAGCCCCATTGAAACGACGTGTGCCCTTGAAATCAGGCCATGTTCAGCCCGATTCGGGGCCAAAAGATTCAGCCCAGAGCGCTTGTCCCATCGCGCTCAAGCCTGAGGACGCCATCCAATGCGAAGCACCTCCTCCCTCTTGTTTGTGTTGCTCATCCTGGCGGCGTGCGGCGACCCGACCACCGAAGAGCCGCCCATCGAGCAGGAGGTGACCCAGGAGATCGACTGCGAAGCGGTCCCCCAAACCACCCCGGACTTTGACACCACGCTGGCCACCAACCTCCAAAACTCATTGGAGCGGCACCTTGAAACCAGCGGCTCGCCCGGGGTCGCCGCGATGGTGGTTACGCCAAGCGGCGCGCGTTGGTATGGGGCCGCCGGGGTCTCCAACGCAGACACAGGCGAGCCCATGACGCCAGCGGCGCACTTTCGGGTGGGCAGCGTCACCAAAACCATGGTCTCGGCCGCCGCGCTCCTGGCCCAACAAGAGGGCCTCCTGGACATGAAAGACAGCGTGGACGCCCATGTCCCTGGCTGGTCTTTGGGTCCAGATCGCACGCTGGAGACGGTGCTCAACCACACCAGCGGGGTCTTCAACTACACCGACGACGCCGCCTTCCTGGGCCGCGCCTACACCGACACGCCGCCCTCTGAGGTGATCGACTTTGCGCTGCGCCGCGAACACGCCTTTGAGGCTGGCCAGGGCTACCTCTACTCCAACACGGGCTACTTCCTGGCCGGACTGGCGCTCGAAAGCGTTGAGGACAAACCTCTGCACCAGATTTTGCGCCAGCGGCTCCTTGAGCCCGCCGGGCTGGAGCACATGTTCATGGAGGAGTACGAAGAAGCGGTCTGTCCCGTCAGCCAGGGCCACATCCTGGGTGATCCTGGACCCACCGAGGGGTTCAGCGCGTCGTGGTCATGGGCTGCGGGTGGTGTGGTCTCCAATCTGGATGATCTTTGCGGCTGGGCCGAGTTCCTGACGCGCGGCGGCTTGCTTCAGGAAGACACCTTTGAGCAAATGCTGGCACCCACCGAGGCGTCTCGTCAGGCACGCGAGCCTTACGGTATTGGGCTGATGTCCACCAACCGAGGCGGCATCGAGGTGATGGGGCACACGGGCTCAACGATGGGCTTTACCGGCGAGGTTTTCATCCATCGCGGCTCGGGGCTTTGTGTGGCGGTGCAGACCAATGACTTCTTTGGTTCGCCGGGGGCGTTCTCGGTGCCGCTTTGGCAAATCCTCAATGTTGCCCTCGGGCCCTTTCCTGAGCCGTGAGGAGCGGGTATACCAGTGGCAGTGGAATTCTGAGGGTGTGTGTCGCACGTTGCCATCTGGCGGCAGCACCCAAACGTCCATCCATCCCTTGGGGGTGGTGTGATGGCCGTGGTCGGAACCCTCCAGACTGAGCGCCCGGGAGGCCAGTGGTCTGGTCAGACCAACTTTCGCCTTAAGAGACCTCCATATGTCCCCAACAACATCCCCTGAAGCGCCCATGCACGCCCGCACCGACTGGCTGGAGCGCTGGGCGCTCTACACCCCTGAGCGCGTGGCGCTGGAGTGGGTCCCCACCGGCCAAACCATCACCTACCGCCAACTTCACCAGCAGGGGTTGCGCGTGGCGGCGGCGTTGACGCACCGCTACGGGCTCAAGGCCGGTGACCGAGTGGGGATTTTGGCCCAAAACACCCTGGAGCACGTGCTCTTGTTGGCGGCGGCCCAAAAAACGGGCTGGATCCTGACCCCCATCAACTTCCGCATGGCGGCCGCCGAGGTGGCCCACGTCTTTGACGACAGCCAACCCGCCCTGGTCCTCGTCCAAGACCAATACACCCAGGTCGCGGCCCAGGCGGCGCAAATCGCCGCACACTCGCCCAAGCTCCTGGCGCTCAACGGGGCATCCGAAGAGAGCTTTGAGGCGCTGGTCAACGGCGACGCGCCAGCCTGGGAGGGGCAAGGTCCGTCGTTTGAGGACCCGTGCATGATCCTCTACACCTCGGGCAGCACGGGCAGGCCCAAAGGGGCCTTGATCACGCACCGGATGTTGGCCTTCAACGCCATCAACACCTCCCTGAGCATCGACTTGTCGGGCCAGGACGTGTCGTTCAACGCTGCGCCGCTCTACCACACCGGCGGTTGGAACGTGTTGACGACGCCGCTGCTCTTCCACGGCGGGCGCGTGCTCTTGCTGGACCGCTTTGATGGCGGTCAGTTGCTGGAGTTGTGTCAGAGCCGGGGGATCACGATCCTCTGGGGCGTGCCGACAATGATGAAGATGATGGCGGAGGACCCGCGCTTTGAGTCGGCGGACTTGAGCACGGTGCGCTACGCGCTGGTGGGCGGCGAGCCGATGCCGGAGGGGTTGATCCACACGTGGCAGGACAAGGGCGTGCCGATTCGGCAGGGCTTTGGCATGACGGAGGTCGGTCCCAACTGCTTCTCGCTGCCGCAGCAGGACGCGCTGCGCAAGATTGGCTCGATTGGCCGGCCCAACTTCTACATCGACGTGCGCCTTGTCGACGACGATGGCCAGGATGTGCCGTCGGGTCAGGAAGGCGAGCTTTGGATGCGGGGTCCGGTGGTGACGCCGGGGTACTGGCGCAACCCAGAGGCCAACGCCAAGACCATCAAGGACGGCTGGTTTGCCACCGGGGACCTGCTGCGCTGCGACAAGGAAGGCTATTTCTACGTCGTGGGCCGCAAGAAGGACATGTACATCAGCGGCGGCGAGAACGTCTATCCGCCGGAGGTCGAGCGCGTGCTGGCCAGCCACGAGTCCATTGTTGAGGCGGCTGTGGTCGGCGTCCCGAATGAGAAATGGGGCGAGGTGGGCGTGGCCTTTGTGGTGTGCAGCGGCGAGATGGAGGCGGAGCAGGTGCGGGAGCACTGCCGGGGTGCTTTGGCGCGCTACAAGGTGCCGCGCCACGTGGTCTTTGTGCCAGACGCCCTGCCCCAGGGTTCGAGTGGCAAGATCGACAAGAAGGTCTTGCGGGTGAAGGCGCTGGCGCAATTTGCCTGAAACGCTGGGACACCACACCCACTGCCCATACGCCGTCAGGCATCACTTTGGCCATTGACCCGAAAGGTCGTCCCAATCAAGCTCCCAGACCGTTTTGGGCATGTCCCCCTTCCATGTGCGGACCTTGAACACTTTCACCTCGACGGCGTGGGCGTTGGCGGGGGCAAAAGGCCAAAAGAGTTCACAGGACTCTTCTGCTTTGCACATGATGCTCAAGGTCGTGGTGACAAAATCCTTCCCCCCATCGCTCTTGATGATTTTACCGTCCTTGTCGGTAAACCTCACCGCCACGCTGTGGTTGTGAAGGTCGTCTTTGGCGGTGTTGAATGCATCCATAAAGACTCGCTGCCCGCTGCCATCTTCCTTTGGCTTCAACGTCACCTTCTGAATGACCAAAGGGCAACCGTTGGCCAGGGGTTCGGGGGCTTTGGCGGCTTTTTCAGGTGTGGCCTTTTCGGGCGCAGCCTTTTCAGGTGCGGCTTTGTCTGACTTCTGACTTTGAGCATTGGCAGGGGCGTCTTTTGGAGGTGACCCCTGACAAGCGACACAGGCCAGCAACAAAACCGACAAGGCGATGGACATCCAGGAAGAAGACATGAGCAGTGGCCCTTGGTGCACGGTCACCGAACATCGATGACACATGGATGAAAATCCGACGCCGCCAAACCCATTGACGGCATCCACGTCACGCCCACTTCGGACGTAAGTTCTCAACATCCCGTGCAGCAAAAACGCAAAAACCACCTGGGCGGCTCACAAAGCCCAGGTGGTTTGGTGTGTTCATACCAAGTTGCAGACGTCCGACTTCATTTGTGACGGCCCTAAAGCAAGCCTTTCGTCTGCATCTTGGTATCAGGCGGTGTTAAGGGGTTGGCAAACCCCGTTCATCAAGCCTTCTTCTTGGCGGGCTTGATCTCGCCGCTCTTCAGGCGCCCGATGTAGCCGTGGTAGGCCGTCATGGCTTCCTTGGCGAAGAGCCACATGATCGGGATGTTGGCCACCAGCATGACGCCCAGACCCAGGGTCGTGATGGAGTCGAGCTGGGCGTCGGTGGTGATGAAACCAAGGCAAGTCACCAGGATCAACGCGCAGTACACAATCCGGTACGGCAACACGGCCTTCTCGCCGGCCAGATACACGATGCCCTGCTCGCCGTAGTAGCTCCATGAGATCATCGTCGAGATGGCAAAGAGCCACGCTGCCAGCGTCACCAGGAAGGTGCCAAGGCCCGGCAGAACACGGTTGAAGGCGTAGGCGGTCAACGAGGCGCCCGCGTAGTTGGCGTAGATGCCCATGTCGGCCTTGTCGCCGCTCTTGGCAAAGGTCGGGGCCTTCTCGGACTCAATCGGGTTCCATTTAACGGTAAAGCCTTCATCGGCGTTGCCATCGACCACGCCTGTCAGACGCTTCACGTCGGTCCCCGTACCATCACTGTCCACAGCGCCGGTCTGCACCAGCATGAAGACCGTCTCGCCCTTCTTCCAACCAAGCCCTTCAAGGCCCTGAATCTCTTTGGCCTCGGTGCTGCGTGCGGGGAGCTTGTCGGACTTGAGGGTCCACTCCTTGGTCTTGTTGTCCTTTTTGGCGTCCTTGGACACGTGCTCCACAATCTGGGGGGCGGCCTCAAAAGAGGTCTCAGGGCCACGGTTCCAGGCACCGCTGGAGAGGATGACCAGCGCCGTCAAGGTGCAGACCACGATGGTGTCGATGAACGGCTCAAGACCGGCGACCACGCCCTCGGTGACGGGCTCTTTGGTGCGCACAGCGGCGTGGGCGATCGGCGCCGAGCCCTGACCGGCCTCGGAGGAGAAGAGCGCGCGCTTGATGCCCCAAACGGCCGCGTAACCCACTGTACCGCCGATGAAGGCGCCGGTGGCGGAGGCGGGGCTGCCGCCGAGGAACTCAGGCAGACCCGACTTGACGATGAGCGCCAACAAAGCGGGCACATCACCGATGTTGATGATGATGACGTAGAGCGCCGCCAGGAGGTAGAGGATGCACATGGCGGGGACGAGCTTGCTGGCCACAGAGCCGATGCGCTTGATGCCGCCCAGGATGACCGCGCCGACGGCAATGCACAGGATGATGCCCGTGACATACTGGGGCACGCCAAAGAAGGTGAAGGTCACGTCGGCCACGTTCCAGGCCTGGAACATGTTGCCGCCGGTGACGGCCGAGATGATCAGCGTGATGACAAAGATGGCGCCGATGACTGAGCCGACCGCCCCCAGGCCCCACTTCTTCATCCCCTCTTTGACCACAAACATCGGGCCACCGTGGGGGTTTTCGGGGTCGCTGGTGTCGCGGTAGAGCATGGACTGGGTGACCTCGGTCATCTTCAGCGACATGCCCAGCAAACCGATGATCCACATCCAAAAGATCGCACCGGGTCCACCCAACGCCACCGCCACGGCGACGCCGGCGATGTTGCCCAGGCCGACGGTGGCGGACAGCGCCGTGGAGAGCGCCTCAAAGTGGCTGATGGCCCCAGGGCCCTTGTCCTCTTCGTCGTCGTATTTGCCCAGCGCGAGGGCCACTCCGTGGGTCAACGCGCGGTATTGGCCAAAGCCACTCCAGATCGTAAAGGCCACGCCTGTGATCAAGAGCGCATAGACAGTCACATCACTGAATAGCAGTCCATTGATGGTCCCCACTATCCCCCAGAACGCATCCATAAAACCTCCTCAAACAAGAACAACGGTCACAGAGCAGCCATACGCCCCCAAACACATGGTGCAAGGCACGGCGCTGACCACCAGAAACAGAACTGATCGTTCAACTCAGACACGGGAGTATACACCCAAGAGGCGCCTTGTGGGCAACATCCCCACAGATCGGCGCACAAGGGCTTCTGTCACTTGGTGAAAGGAAGGCAAGGCGGCTGCAAATGTGGGCACACGCAGCGTTCTTGGCGTCAGACAAAGCCCATCACCCAGGTCAGCACCACAAACCCACCCCAAAGCGCAGCGGAAAGGTCTGGTATCAGGGTTCGGGCTTCTCCAAGGTCCCCAAATCGACGCCCAAATCCAGATCCAGCGGCACAATGGGCTCGGGGACGGTCAGCGACTCAATCCACGGCCACCACAGCCGCCCAGAGCGCAGCACAATCTGGGTTTGCTCCCCTTTTCTGGGCAGTTGAAAGTACGTGGAGGCGTCGACGTCCAGGCGAGTGTCGGGGTGACCATCGACTTGGAGCGTGACTTGGTAGGGGCCGTCGTATTCGCCCTTGGTGGCCTTGCTTTCGATGATCTTGGCCGTCACCTGCCGGGGTTCGCTGGTGTCCAGCAAGCCGTTGGCCATCCGCAGCGAGCCATAGGACCACAAAGGACAAGCCACGGCCATGAAAACCGCCGTCCAGAAGATCGAGCGCAGCGCCGTGGAAGACCCGCGCAGGATGGCGACCGACGCCGCGCAGCTCCCCACCCACAGCAACGCCCCGGCCAGCCCGGACACGCTCTCAGGTCCGGGCGCGAGCGTGGGATAGAGGTCCATCCAGGCAAAGCACACCACACAAAACCCAAAACCCAGCAGCGCCAAGAGCGCGCTCCAGACCGTGGCCTCCCAACCACGCGCGCTGTAAAACCCCGAGACGTCTTTTGTGGCCACAGGGGGCAACCCCGAGACGATGTCCACCAACGCGTCCACGACCTTGGCGGCCACGTCGGGGTGGATGGGCTCGGTGCTCTGGGACGATGCATAAACTGGCACCGCGTTTCCAAAGAACTCCACCTCATTGAAGCCAGCATCCAGCAGCAGCATCACGCCTCTGCGCACCTGAGGTCGCTCAAGGAGGCGGTGGACGACGCTGTCGGGCGCGTCACTCTCAACGTAGACGTTGGGGTCAAAGAGGCCATCGCCGGTGTGCAGCTCGCGGTTGATGCGCAGGCGCTTGCCGAGCCTGTCCACGGCGTTCTCGCGCCGCAAACGGATGCTGGGCATGTGCGTGGTGTTGAGCGGCGGCCCCGGGTCGTCGTTGATGGGCACAAAGCGGGCGGGGTAGATGGGCTTGGTTGGGGCTCCGGCGATGCTGGCGTTCAGCACGCCGTCGGTTTGCTCTGGCTCTATGCTCGCATAGAACTTCACGGTGTGGTCACGGTGCTTTAGGGACGCCGAGGTGCCTTTGAGGACACCATCATAGCGCTGGGACAGCGTGGTGAGGCATTCGGCCAGCGGCAGACGGCTTCCAGAATGCTGCACCAAGGACTCGGCGCGAGAACGCACGACCTTGTTGGCTCGGAGCCACGCCAACAACACCAACGCGCTGACGCCAGCGAGCGTGGTGAAGTAGATCCAGGCTCCCATGGCTTACTCCACCAACCGCAGGTGGCCACGGCGCGGTTTTTCGTCCTCTTCGGGCTCTTCGGGCGTGGTGGGCTCCTCGGGAGGGGCCGGAGCCAGCGGGAAGAGCGTCACCTGTTTGAAGGCGTCCCAGGGGATGCGGCAGGTGTAGAGGGTTCCAAAGGAGAGCACCACCGAGAAGCAATCGGCCAGGTACAGGGGGCTCATATGTTGGTGGTAGGCCCCGGGCAGGCGGATGGGCATCTCTTTGGGGAAGCGCTCCAGGATGTGCTCGGGCAGGCCGCTGTCGCCAAGGCGTTTGCTGTTGGCGATGAAGAAGATGTCGCAGCCAAGTGCAAAGCCCAGCCGAAAAATCTGTGCGGGTTGATTCCCATATGAGTCGGCGGCGTCGGCCACCGCCATGCCCAGGTCATCGCTGGGGAGGCTGTCTTCTGTAGCGACGGCCAGCCTGGGGCCTTTGGGCTCCGGTTCAGGCTCGGGCTCTTCGTCGTCGTCGGCGATCGACGGCCCTGCGCCCACAAGCCCTGCGGGCACGCCCAACTCTTCAAGGCCCAAATCGAGCGCATAGGCCAGCGCCACAAACTCATCCACGGTGATGGGTTCGTGGCCGCCCATGACCTGATGGACACGCTCGGCATCGAGGTTGGCGGCTTCGGCAACGGCCAATGTGTTGAGGTTTTTGGTCTCGGCGGCATCGCGCAAGAGTTGCAGGAGAAGTTCACTGGGTTTTTCAGACACGCAAGCACTCCACTGAGCCGGATCATTCGGCGTAGGTCAACGCACCGCCCTGATGCACATCCTCGACAGTCCAAGGGGCCGCGCCCACGGTATTGAGCGGCGCGGGCTGCCCGACGAGGCCACGGCGAGCGGCTGGGTCGCCGAACAAGATCGGCGGCCTTGGGCCGTTGGCAAAAAGGATCTGCGGGGTTGGAACGCAGAACCCTCCGGCATCCATCCAAAAAACCGCACAAGCGCGCCGCTCAAAGTGGGTTTGCACCGCCAAAGGGGCCCAGATCCCTGAGGTGGTGCCCCGGGCACGCTCGTGTCGGGGCGAGCATCATAACAGGACGCGGTGGAAAGTGGCACCACAAAGACAGGGGGGTGGTTTGTTATCGCTGGACGACGGGTTTGTAGGAGCGTGGCTCTAAAATGCCTTGCCCCACTCAAAGAGATGACCAAAGGTTGCCATCAATGATGACAAGGATTACGTTATAGATCTCGATCAAGGGTGACACACTACCCCACTGAATGTTACTTATCCATTTGAAAACAAAAGAAAAATAGGCTGACATTTATGGCGACAACTGATCGGTCATATAAAACATCCCATCCCTGGCTAACCTTTCGGCTCGACGCCGGGCGATTCTCTCCTCAGTTCTGGCTGCTCTTGGGTGAGGCGAAGAGCAAGTGTGAGCACATTTCCAATGCACCAATGTTTCCAGAGGTGCGTGACAAGCTTCATACAATGGCGCTCACCAAGGGGATTCGAGGGACAACAGCCATTGAGGGAAACAGCCTCACAGAGGAACAAGTCCGTCAAGCCATTGAAGGAGAGTTGGAGCTACCCAGGTCCAAAGAGTACCTTCGACAAGAGATAGACAACATCGTTGAAGCGTGGAACGGGATGCTGGATACAGTCGTAAATGGTGGCGACACCAAACTCTCAACGGAGAGGATCTGTGCGATGAACGCGCAAATCCTCAAAGACTTACCGCTGAGCGACACCACCGTTGTACCAGGCGAGATTCGCACCTACGGTGTTGGCGTCTTGAGGTACAAAGCCGCCCCTGCCCAAGACTGCCACCATCTTCTCAAACGCTACTGCGACTGGCTCAATGAAGATTGGACTCCTGAGGGCGAAATTTGGCCTGATAACTGTCGACTGCACTTTACCATCGTCAAGGCAGTCATGGCCCACCTCTACTTTACATGGATCCACCCTTTTGGAGATGGCAACGGCCGTACAGCAAGGCTCATCGAAGCTCAGATTCTCCTGAGCGCAGGTGCGCCTTCGGCGGTTTGCCACCTTTTGAGTGACTATTACAACGAGACGCGCTCGCTCTATTACAACCATCTCCACCATGCCAGTGCAGCTTGGGGGCGTGATGGCGAGTTGGCCATAAGACCTTTCTTGGAATATGCCTTGCGCGGTTTGGTCGAGAAAGAAGTGGAACAAATCCGCGAATTGGAGCGCCAGCAGCAGATCATCATTTGGCGAGACTATGTACACCGTGCCTTCTCCACCATGACCCCGTCAGAAGCTCAGAAGCGCCGCCGCCAGCTCGCCATCCTCGTTGGCGTCAAACAATTGAATGCACAAGTTAAGCAAGCCCCCTTGAAGCGCAGAGAACTCTTTGAACTGATGCCTGCCGCATACCGCCAGAAGAGTGATCGCACAATCAGCCGAGACATCAATGAACTGATCAAGATGGAATTGTTTAAGGAGGTTCAGGTTGGCTATTTGGCCCGTACTGAGGCGCTGCAAGGTTTGGTGAGCAAACGATATGACCCCGAGACAGAGAACTGAAGTAACATTTCATGTCAAAACACAGAAGAAAACCTTACCGAAAATGAGCCTTTCACCTGCGTTTAACAAAGGCCCATGAAGACCCAAAGCCTGACCCAAAAAACGCTCGACGCCCTCAACAAACCCGTGGACATCGCCGCGCTGGTCTTCTTTCGGATCTTCAGCGGCGCTCTGCTGGCCTTTGAGCTTGGCAACCGCCTCCACTACGGCGTCCCTCAAAATCGCATCGCCATCGACTCCCACTTCACCTACGTGGGGCTGGGCTGGACGCAGCCGACGCTGAGCAACTTCATCTATGGGTTCTACGCCATGGCCATCGCGGGCGGCGTGGGGGTGGCGCTGGGCCTCTACTACCGCTTGAGCGCCGCCATGCTCTTTGTCGGTTACACGGCCATGCTCATCACCGAGAAGGCCGACTACGTCAACCACCGCTACCTCTACGTCCTGGTCGCCCTCATCCTGCTCATCACCCCCGCACACCGCGCCTGCTCCATCGACGCCTGGCGCAAGCCGTCCCTGGCCTCACAGACCGCGCCCGCCTGGACCCTCTACCTGCCGCTCTTTCAAATGAGCCTGGTCTACTTCTTTGCGGGTGTGGCCAAGCTGGACATCGACTGGCTCAACGGCCGCCAGATGGCCATCTGGTTGCCCAAACGCATCAACAAATCCATCTGGGGGGAATTGCTGGCCACCCCCTGGCTGCCGCTGGTCATGGCCTGGTCAGGGCTGGTCTTTGACCTGACCGTGGCCCCGCTGATGCTCTGGAAACGCAGCCGCCCCTGGGCCTTTGGCGCCGCCGCAGCTTTTCATCTCACCAACGCCACCATCTTTGGGCTGGCCAGCTTCCCCTGGTTCGCCCTGCTGATGACCAGCCTCTACTTTCCACCGTCCTGGCCACGTCGCCTGCCCTGGCTTGGCCCCAAGATCGGGCCCCAAACCCCTCCAGAACCCCCCAAACGCATCCAACACAGCGCCCTGGGGCGCTGGGGGCTGGCCGCCATCGCCCTCTACGCGGTGATCCAACTGGCGCTGCCGCTTCGCCACTGGGCCTTCCCCGGACACCCCTCCTGGAGCGAAGAGGGCCACCGCTTTGCCTGGCGCATGATGATCCGCTCCAAACAAGGCACCGTCCGCTACCGGGTCGTCGATCCAGCCACCGGCAAGTCCACCATCGAACACCCCAAAGACCACCTCTCGGACAACCAGACCCGCAAACTCATCCGCGACCCCGACATGATCCTGGAGTTGGCCCACCGCATCGCCGCCCAATACGCCCAAAACGGCACCCCCAACGTGCAGGTCTACGCCTTGACCCAGGTCAAACTCAACGGCCACCCCCACAAACCCATGATTGACCCCACCGTCGACCTGGCCGCCGAAGCTCGCAGTTTTGGCCACTACCCCTGGGTCACCCCCCGGCCCGAACCGTAAGAAGCTTTGACACATCTGTCTCCACGGGACACTCTCTCGGCCCTGAGACACACCGGCCAAACACAAGGCGCCGGAGACACACCACACCGCAATGTCCAACCAGACCTTCGAACATGATGTCCTGAGCGCCACCGGGCAGCTGCGCAGCGCCACCACCTTGCTGGTCATGACGCTGATTGGCGGCACGCTGGGGTACTACATCATCGGTCGGGGGCTGTGGAGCCCGCTGGACTGCTTCTACATGACCGTCATCACACTGACGACGGTTGGCTACGGCGAGGTGCTGCCCATCGCGCACCACGCCGTGGCCAGGGCCTTTACCATCGCCTTGCTCTTTACCGGCATGGGGGTGGTGCTCTACTTCGCCTCGGCGGTCACCGCCTTCATCCTCGATGGGGATCTGCGTCAGTTGATGAGGAGCCGCAGGATGCGCAAGAAGATCGACGAACTCAAAGCCCACATCATCCTCTGCGGCGTCGGCCAGACCGGCCAACACGTCCTGCGTGAGATGATCGAGAGCAACGCCGAGGTCGTCATCATCGACCAGAACCGCGAGCGGATCGAAAAGCTCCAGCGCGAACTCGACCGCCCGCTGCTCTTCATCGTGGGTGACGCCGACGAGGACGACGTCCTGATTCAGGCAGGGATCGAGCGCTGTCGGGGGCTGGTGGTGTCACTGGGCAGCGACCACGACAACCTCCTGTGCACCATCACCGCCAGGACCCTCAACCCCAAGGCCCGCATCATCACGCGCGGCTCCGACCCCCGCGCCGAGCAGAAGTTCCGACGCGCCGGCGCCGACCGCGTCATCTACACCAGCGTCATTGGCGGCGTGCGCATCGCCAGCGAGCTGCTGCGCCCTCAGGTCGTCACCTTCCTCGACGTCATGCTGCGCGACAAAGAACGCCAACTGCGCATCGAACAAATGGAGCTCAACGAGCACCACGCGTTGGTCGGCCTCTCGCTGGCAGAATCTCGCCTGAGAAGCGACCACAACCTCCTGGTCATCGCCATCTACGAAGACCACCGCGACCGCTATCACTACAACCCGTCCCCGGACTTTGTCCTGGCCCCAAACCACACGCTGGTTGTGCTCGGCGAGCTTTCTGACATCGAATCGCTGCGACGGAAGTGATACCAAAATGCAGACGTCCGACTTATTTTGTGACGGCCCTAACGGCGTCAGCAACCACGTGACTTACTCGCGGT
>CAKZKQ010000422.1 GCA_937123825.1 uncultured Pseudomonadota bacterium | reverse complement strand
TCCGACTCATCCGCCGTCGAGCGGCCATCAAAGAGCGCCGAGGCTGCAAAGAGCTTCAGGAGCTTGATGACGCGGCGGTCCGAAATGGACACGCCCTCGTTGCGGATCTGGAAGACCAATGCCTTGTATTTGGCGATGAACTCCGGGGTAAACTTCAGGTAGTGCGGCAGCGCGCCGTGCAGCTCGTGCAGCGTCTTGCTGTGGATGAGCGGCTGGGTGCCGGATTTGACCCGCTCGTTGATCTTGGACGTCTCGTAGGCCAGCCCCTTCTCAATGAGCGCGTGGAAGTGGTAGCTGTCCAGGTTGTCGCTGTAGACGCGCAGCAGGAAGCGGTCGTAGATGGCTTCGAGCGCCTCGTCGTTGGGCACCTCGTTGCTGGCCCCAAAGAGGCACAGCAGCGGCACGTCGACGATGTTGGAGCCGTTGGCGAACTTGCGCTCGTTGAGGATCGTCAGCAGCGAGTTGAGGATGGCCGAGTTGGACTTGAAGACCTCGTCCAGAAAGACCACCTCCGCCGTCGGCAGCATGTTCTCGATCCGGCGCATGTAGCTGCCTTCACGGAAAACCTTGATGTCGACGGGGCCAAAGAGTTCGTTGGGCTCGGTGAAGCGCGTCAGCAGGTACTCAAAGTACTGGGCCTGGATGAGCTTGGAGAACTGGCGGATCATGGCCGACTTGGCCGTACCCGGCGGGCCAATGAGCACCATGTGCTCGCCAGCGATGGCGCTGATGATCAACAGCCGAATGACCTCTTCCTTGTTGAGGAAGTTGCTGTTGAGCGCGTTGGCGACCTGGCGAAATCTTGCCATGGTCTGCTGCATAGTGGTCACCTCTCTTTCTATCTTCACCCAAGCGGCGCGCATGCCCCCGATGGAGGACGCGCGACCCCATTGTTCACATACAAAACGGTTGCCTTACGGCTTCTCAAACTGCAACCCGGAGGCCACCTCTGCCCGCATCGACTGGCGCAAGGTGATGTTGAGCGACGCCGTGGCCACAAAACGCTCCACGCTCGCCAGCAGCTCCGGGTCGGACATCAAGTGCGCCGCCCCCAAAGGACCGCGCAGCGCGTGCAACGCGTCGATGACGGCGTAAAACCCCGACAAATCCAGCGTTTGCAGATCGCGCGATGTTCTGGCCACCCCCTGAACATCAGGCGGCTCAAAGGCCGAGATGTCGGGATAGCGGTAAATGTCGTCCTCATCGCAAAAACTGACGTGGGTCAACACCAGGTTGTACAGAAAGCGCGCCATATAACGCCGGTGCGCCACCGACTCCTGCGGGTCGCCAAGCATCTGACGAAACGCCTTCTCAAGCGCTGGCATCCGCCGCCACAAACCGCCATCGACATAGGCGCTGGTCACCAGACGACACACCGACGGCAACGAGAGCGCGGACGCCGCACCCCAGAACGAAAAATACGGAAAGAGCCGGTCGCAGTGCAGCAGCGCCGTCAACGGCGTCAGCCCCATCAAGCGCCAAAACGCCTGACCCACCGGCTTCTCAAAGACCCGCTGCCCCACCCACACCGCCGAGCGCTCCATGACGCCCTTGGAGCGCCCGGGCAGCTTCACCCAATCGGGTTCGGTGCCGATAAAGTCCAGCGTCCCCCAGAAAAACCCAAACTCAACCCGCGTATCGACCCGAAAGAGCGCCGGCAAATGCCGAAAAAGCAGGTGCCGACCCAACAACTGAGCCTCAGTTCGCGGCAACCCCACCCTCGCCAGAAGCTCGCCCAACTCCTTGACCACATTGTCCAGCCGACGCTTCCAAATCCGCCCCTCTTCCACCGACCAGTGAAAGAACCAGCAAATCTGATACGCCGCCGCCGCCATGCGGATGTCCTCGACGGTCAACTCAATGTGGACCGCGTGTGGGACAAGGCGAGTGGCCATGTCTTGAAGGAGGAGCTGCAGGTGTTGGATGGACCGGTTGCCGGTCATGACCGCCGCCTCGGCCTCGTTCAAGTGACGGGCGGTCAACGGCACGCCGATGTGCACGGTCTGACCCTGGACCAGCGGCACCAGAAAATGGGTCAAGGGCGCTGGGGCGTTCTCGGTCAGCACCAGCGCTGTGCTCGATTCGCCCTGGCTCACGAGTCCCCTCCCCCGCCACCGGGCGGCAACGCCCTCATCGGCTGGGTCGGCGCGCCGCCCTCACCGCCAAGCTCGATCTTGCGCAGGTTGTGACCCCAGAGCGCAAAATAGCCCATGTCCCGGTTGACCAACTGCACGGATTCTTTCATCGCCATCGGGTCGGCGCTCTTGCCGTGGGCCATCTCCACGCTGACCTCTGCCAGCAGATAGCGCGCCAGCGGCTGGAGGTGGTTCTCGTCGATGGCAAAGGCCTGCGAGAGCCCCTCGGGCATCACGTACACAAAGCCGCCCTTCAGACCCAGGTGGCGCTGAAGCTGCTCATAGCCCAGCGGGGGCGAAAACTGCGTGTCGCGGGGGATGAAGACGTTGGTAAAGACCTCGCGCATCTGCAACCCGATGGGGATCAACTCCACCCCCTCCCGGTTGAGAATCAGACAACCGTGGTCCGTCAGCGCCATCAGGTAGTTCTCCAACGCCGTCTCCGGCATCGCATACACCAAACGCTTCAACCAGGCCATCTCGCCGGGCGTGCTGAGATAAATCGCCGAGGCCCCCTCGGTCTGCGCGCGGCGCCGAATCAGGTGCACGGGATAGTGCAGCATGTCGCGGACCTGTTGCACACTCCAACCCTGCGGCGGCGCTGCCCCTTTGGACAAAAGCTGCGCCTCGCGCTCGGGCTTCAGCGCCGGATCCTGCACATCCACGCTCTTAAGATTCTCAATGTCGACAAAAACCGCCTCGCCGTCGATCCGGTCCACCACGTCGCGCTCACCCGAGAAGAAATAAGCCCCCTGCTCATCGAGCGCCTTGCGGCAGCTCTCCAGCGCAAAGGGGTGGGCATAGCCGCGCTGCACAAAGAGGTTCGAGCGGCGCGTGTGGTAAAGCTCAACGCCGGGCAACCCCTCAAAGAGCGGGATCAAACGGGGCGGAAAGTTCTCAATCCGAAAGAGATAAAACGGCTCGTCGCGGTCAAAGCGGCCGCTGGCCTTACGCACAAGCTGCGCCACACCGGCCTTGATCCGCCGCTCCCACAAAAACCGCTGCACCGCCGTGCGAATCCCAGGCGGAACGCGCACAAAAAGGCTCCCCGCACCCATCGGTGGCCTGCGCGTGCGCACCAACGACAAGCTCAGCAGCAAACCCTTCATGGAAATCTCGCCTTCCTCGCGAAACTGCATCGGGCCAGTGGTGTCGTAGAGGACCACGCCCTCGCGCATGGCCACCAGACGCTGGGCGTCGTAGCCAAAAGGCGAGCCGCTGTCGCGGTAGCGGACAAAGTGGGGGGCTCGGCCGGTAAAAACGCTGCCGCGCAAAAGCCTGGCGATGGCTGCAGCGCGGTCGAGCATATGGGAGCCCTGACTGGGAAGATCCACCAGCAGCTCAAGGCCCTGAATCTGGCTGCGGGCCTTGACGATGCGCATGGTGGGCAAGATGTGGTCCAGGCTCTGTTCTTCAGAGAAGGCCCTGAAGAACCCCACCACCTGGCTGAGGTTGCCAAAGCGCAGCAACCCCCGCTCTCCGATGGCGATCCCGCGCCCATCAGCGCGCAAACCTGGTGTTCTAAAACGTTCTTGTTGGAGTTGAACCCGTTCTAGCATACCTGCCTGGATGGTCTTGTGTCCGCCCACGTTCCCCAAAGTACGCGCAGGCCCCCTTCGGGCCCAACACCTTCGGAGTTCAATGGCGCGCAGTATACACACACCTCACACCGACCGCCATAGCCTCTGCACCACAATCCACCCCAACGGGCTCACCAACCCAGACAGCATCGGGCCATCTGAAGGTTAGGTTTGGCCGGCCTCGCCCACCGTCAAAGGCAAAAGCAGCGGTCATCCACCGTCATTGATGCAACAACCCCCCAACAAAACGCGCCACCACCCCAGAAAGCACAATGGCCACCCCACCAAACCCCACAAAAGCCATAACCCTTCATCCACACAACAGGCTCAGGCCATCAAGGACCCCACAACAACGCCCACGCCCCACCCTTCAAACGCACCCAAAGTTGTGGCCGAGGCACCGAACCCGTCCCTCACCATCAAGAAAGCAAAGAAAGCTGGTGCTGTAACTCGCACCGCCAGACTGCGGCTGGCTGATGCGCTTGCTCTGCAGGTGCCACGCCTGTGCCTCACCGGCACACCACAAGTCGCGGCTCTTGGCCTGCATCACGCAATACTGGTCAAACGCCAAATAAAAGGCCTCCACATCGCGCAGCGCCGGAGGCAACGGTTTTGGCACCTTGAACTGGTGATCTGTGTTGCAATACACCTCCCCTTGAAGGGTCACCCCACACGGCCCGTGGGTCGCCACAAACGCGTGCCCTTTGGGAGGAAGATCCCATGACGGCACCACCTCCTTCTTCAACCAACACTGCTCACTGCCATCGGCACGCACACCACAAAGATCCTCGCCGTTCCTGACCTCAATCCGCTTAAACTGCCCCTCAGCGGGCGTCGCCACATCACCCACACAAATCACAGACCCCGCAGCAACGCGCCCGCACACCCCTTTGTCGATCCCCTTCACTTCCACAAAGGCACCACGGTACGCTGTCGTTGCTGCCCCTACTCCAACACAATCCAGCCCCACACCGGACTTCCAACCGCACAAACCCTCCTCATAGACAAAAAATTGCCGGTATTTGCCTTTCAACACCTGCTCCATTCCGCCCACAGGCTCATAGGCCGTATTGCACTGCAAACGCTGGGCCGCATCAAACGCACACACGGTGCTATGGCCGACAAAAGCAATTGACTTAAAAGACTCTACCGGCTGCCCACCCGACCAACACCGGGTCTCGCCGCCGCGGCGCTCAATCCCGCACACCCAATCCCCGGCCGCAGCAACCCCCAGATAACGCCTGGACTTCATCGCCGCCCCCGGGATCATCGTGGGGAACCACGGCCCCCAACAACTCACCCCGCTCTTGTCATCAAGCGCACAAGCCACATCGCCGCTGACATAAAGCTGTTTAAAGCGCCCAGAAGGGGTCTTTACAATGGTGTTTTCACAATCGGGCCGCGAAGAACGGACCTCCTCGCAGGTCAGCCTCCCCTGAGCATCCAATTCACAAAACCGCTCCGTCTCACCGTCCTCTCGATGCAACGGGCCATAGACCTCTTTTCCACCCTGAGCCCAACACACCCGCTTTCCTTTCCCGTCCCAAGCACACAGAGCGTTGTGGAGTTCCTCCTTGAAATATTCATCGTCCACATTCAAATCCACTGGGGCATGCCAGGCATCGCTGTTGTGAGCCCAATGCATCTTCAACGCCTTCCATCCGCCTTTGCCCTGACCAGGATCAGCCTCAAACGCTCCCCAACACCGCAACTGACCCGACCCCTTGACCAACCCGCATCTAAAATCCTCGCCCAGCGCCAAAGACTTAAAACGCAGATCAGCAGGCACTGTCACCGCACCCTTGCCCCAACAAGAGGCTTTTCCAGCAGCATCAAGCCCACAACTCCACGCTCTGGCCGCAAACACACTGACAAACTTCTGAAGTCCACACCCTCCGCCTTAGTGGCGCGCTGTATGGGGGACCAGACGCTGCCTTACGATTGGAACCAAGGAACAATCGTCAGACAGACACAACCTAAGCACGCCACTCTTCTTTGAGGATGGCAAAGACCATGTCGTCGGCCCATTGGCCTTTGAACCAATAGCTTTTGATGAAGTGCCCCTCCTGGCGCATCCCCAGCTTGTTCAGCAGGACCACCGAGGGAGCGTTGCGCGGGTCGCCAGACGCCATCACCCGGTGCTTGTCCATGGTCTCAAAAAGGTATTGAAGGAGCGCCGCTGTGGCCTCTCGGGCAAAGCCCTGGCGCTGGTGGTGGGGCGAGATGGTAAAGCCGATCTCGACCTGCCGGGCCTTGGGGGGCAGAAAATGGAGTCCGATGTCTCCAACCAATGTGCCACAATCGCGCAGCCGAACCCCCAACTGGAACCAGGTGTCTGGCGCTCCAAAATCAAGCCCTTCCTGCTTCTTGATGAACTCCAGGGCGTCGTCCATCGACTCGGGCTCCCAGGACTGAAAGCGGCACACCTCGGGGGCGCTGCGGTACTGAAAGAGCGCTGGCGCGTCGGTCTCGGCCAACG
This sequence comes from uncultured Pseudomonadota bacterium, assembly GCA_937123825.1. Lineage (GTDB taxonomy): Bacteria > Myxococcota_A > Bradymonadia > Bradymonadales > CAKZKQ01. The sequence goes on along the minus strand of CAKZKQ010000422.1, from coordinate 1,773 downwards.
CGTCCAACAAAAGCCGGTCTGTGGTGATGGTGGGGCTTTTCATAAGGCTTGAAGATGACCATCTGAAGGGTTGAAAGACATCATCGTCCGTCCCATGCCGGACAGGGTCTGACACCAAAACTTCGTCGCAAAGAGTGCCCCTACTCTACATCCCATCCATGCCAAAACCCACCCCTTCTTTGCCCATGACCATAAACACCGCCTGGAAGAGCCTGCCTGAGGGTTCACCCGACCACGATCTGGTGAGCCTCTTTGCCTCCTACCCCCATACCTCTGCAGAGTTGGAGGGTTATCGACGTCAATTGGCCTATGAGATGGGCCATATCGGCGCCCACCGGGAGTTTTACCTCCTCTACGACGGCCAAGCGCCGCTGGCCACCATTCAACTCCTGCTCAACCATGCCGACAATGACCCCGAGTTGGCCAACGGCCAGGACATTGCCCACCTGCACGCCTTGCGGGTGCACTGTGAACATCAGGGCAAGGGGTTGGGGGCAGCGATGTTGGCAAGAATCGAAGACAGATCCAGGCAATTGGGCATCACAACGCTGACTTTGGGGGTCGATGACTGGAATCACCGCGCCATTGCGCTCTACAAGCGCTGCGGTTTTGACGTCTTCAAGACCGAGGAAGGCCGAACCCCCGATGAAGCGTGTCTCTTGATGCGCAAAACCATCGGTGAGTCGACCATGAGGGGCTGAATCATGGGCAATCAACGCGAAATCAGGCAGGTCTACCCCACGTGTCAGCTTGGCGTGGCCATCGTTTTGCGCCCTGGCGGCGTCACATCCGTCCAAAACATCCTCAACGAAGAAGAGCTGCGCCACTTCTACACCCAATTGGCCCCGGCCAACGCCCCGTTGACCATCCATAACATGGATTTTGACAGCGCTGAGCTTGGCGCGTCGCCCTTTGCTCGGTTTGTCATCGTCAGCGGCGGCAAGATGTGGTGCGGTTATGAGGCATTTGGCCAACATATTGCCCGCGTCGCTCCCTACCTGGAGGATGCCCTCTTCTTTGTGGGCGATGAGGAGTCTTACATTGACCGATTTGCCATCAAGGACGGCCAATTGACGCTCACTCGCGTGCATGAAGGCTACTGGCGTCCGGTTGATGAGTACATCGTTGAGCACTTTTTGCACATTGACCCGTGGCAATAACCCACAAATCGATCTTGCGCGAGCCCCAGGGCTCCAAAGGACCCAAGATGACCCACAAAATCCTCTTTTATTCGGTCGGGGACGACTACGGCGAGTTCTCAAACTTTGCGCCCTACCCCATATCTGTGGGCGGAAAGCGGTGGCCGACCAGCGAACACTACTTTCAGGCCCAAAAATTCCAGGACACCAAGCACCGCGAGGCCATTCGACGCGCCAACTCCCCCATGCAAGCGGCCAGAATGGGGCGCGACCGCAAGAAGAAGCTGCGCCGGGACTGGGAATCGGTCAAAGTGGGGGTGATGCGCCAGGCCCTGACCGCCAAATTCACCCAGCACACCGACTTAAAGGCGCTCTTGCTGGGCACTGGCGACGCCAAACTGGTGGAACACACCGACAATGACCGTTATTGGGGCGACGGGGGCGACGGTTCGGGTAAAAACATGCTGGGCAGGCTCTTGATGCAGGTCCGCGACGCGCTCAGAGACGCGTGACCACTGCCAAAGCCGACGGCGAGCCTGAGATAGGGGGGTGATGTATGGCGAGACGCTCTAAAAATCTCGATAAGCTGCGCGATTTGCTCTACGGCAAGCCCCGCGATCGTGCCTGGGCGGCC
>CAKZKQ010000421.1 GCA_937123825.1 uncultured Pseudomonadota bacterium | reverse complement strand
CTGGAGGTTCGTCGAGCATCGATGACGACGGGATCGTTGTCATCGGGCCGCATGTCGATGGGAGATTTTGCAAACACACCCTAAGCCGCGCAGACAAAACTCCCCTTTGCAATCGCCTGTGGGGAGTCAGGTACAGCCATATGCCACGCTGCACCGCTGACAAAAGCCCCCTGGCCCCTTGCGCCAGCGGGCTTTTTGACGTTCAAAAGCATCGGCCCGCTCGCCGCCACACAAACAGCGCCGCGCTCGGGACCGCACAAACAAGCGCGCCGCACCAAACGAGGGACCCCTCCCACGTCGGCGGCCTGGCCCAAGGTGAACCACGCCATGAGCACCCACGCAGCACTGCCACCCCTCGAAGATGAAGCCCCCGGCAAGGTCCTGGTCCTCTCTGACGACCTGGCCAACCAGATCGCCGCCGGCGAGGTCGTAGAGCGACCCGCTGCCGTGGTCAAAGAGCTGGTCGAGAACAGCCTTGACGCTGGCGCCACGCGCGTCTTTGTGGACATCGAGGACGGCGGCAAGCAGCTCATCCGCATCAACGACAACGGCTCAGGCATGAGCCGGGGCGATGCTCGCCGTGCCCTGATGCGCCACGCCACCAGCAAAATCCGCACGACCGAAGACCTCTTTCGCATCTCCACGCTGGGCTTTCGCGGCGAGGCCATCCCCTCCATCGCGTCGGTCTCCAAGATGGTCATCGAGACCTGCGAGCCCGGCACGCTGGCCGGCACCCGGCTGGTCCTCAACGGCGGACACCTGGCCGAAGTCTCCGACGCAGGCATGCCCGACGGCACCACGATGGAGGTCCGGGACCTCTTCTTCAACACCCCCGCCCGGCTGAAGTTCCTCAAGACCACCGCCACCGAGACCCGGCACATCTCCGAGTCCATGCTGCGCCTGTCCATCAGCCGCCCCGACGTGCACCTGCGCCTGACCCACAATGATCGGCGGCTCTTTGACCTGCCGGCCAACACCGACCTTGGCGACCGCATCCTGGCCGTGCTCGGCCGCGAAGTCCGCGACGCCCTCTACCCTACCGCCGCCTACCCCGCCATCGACGGGGTTGTCTGCAAAGGCTTCTTCTCCAGGCCAGACTTCACCCAGCGCGCCGCCACCAACCAATACGTCTACGTCAACGGGCGCTACATCAAAGAGCGCACCATCATGGCCGCCATCAAGGCCTCCTACCGAGGGGTCATGGAGAAGGGCCGCCACCCCGCCGTGGTCCTCTTCATCGACATGCCCCCCGAGCACGTCGCCGTCCACGTCCACCCCACCAAGGTCGCGGTCCGCTTTCGCAACACCGACGCCATCTTCCGGGCCGTCTACCACGCCATCAACGACGCCCTCCAGGACACCCCCTGGGTCGATGAAGAGGCGCGGGTCTACGCCCTGAAGCAGCAGCAATTCGCCGCTGTTGCCACCCCCCAGCAAGCCGTCGTTGACCCCCTGACCGCACAGCGCCAACAGGAAGAAGCCCGCCGCCACCAGCAGATGCTGGCCCTGGGCGAGCACCGCGCACCGGCAGAGCCCCCCCGCATGTCCATGGCGGACCTCTTTGGACCGCCTTCGGCCGCGCCCGCGCCTGCGGCCACCACCCCCGGCGCCAGCCCCAACCCCCTGGGCAACCCCTTTGCCGCACCTGCGGCGCCTGCACACACCACAGACATCAACCCAGGGCGCGAGGTCGAAATCATCGACCACGAGGCCGAAGCGCGCGCCAATGAGCTGCGCGCCGCCTCCGAGGGCTACTTCTCCCGGCTCAACTTCATCGGCCAGTACAAGCGCAACTACCTCATCTGCTCGGATGCCTCTGGCCTGGTCATCGTCGACCAACACGCCGCCCACGAACGCATCACCTACGAGCGCTTGCGCGCTGTCTACGACCAGCACCGCAAGAACGACACCCAACCCCTGCTCTTCCCCCAACGCATCAGCCTCGACACGCTGCGGGCGGCGGCCATGCAGGAGTTTGGTGAGTTCTTTGAAGCGATGGGCTTTGAAATCGAGCACTTTGGCGGCAACGACTTTGCCCTCAAGGCCGTCCCCGCCCTGCTGGCCAACGGACGACGGCACGAAAAACTCATCAAAGACGCCCTGGATGACCTCTCGGCGGTTGGCCGCTCTGACCGCGTCAACGAGGCCATCGACTCCATCCTCATCCGCATGGCCTGCCACGGCTCCATCCGCGCAGGGGACGACACCAACGCCCAGGAAGCCCAGGAACTCTTCCGCCAGATGGACGCCATCGATTTTGGCGCCAACTGCCCCCACGGCCGCCCCGTCTACTACCGCCTGCCGCTGACCGAGCTTGAAGGCGCATTCGGCCGCTGATTGCTCCTTGCCTGCTGGCCATTGCCACTGTCGCGGTATATACCTGTCTTCCCCTCGGGTCGTGTTGGCGCCGGGTCCCACTGTCGGTCCCTCCACCCAACACAACCCGCTCTGCGAGCCGCACTCGCCAGTGAGAAGACACCGTGACCGCCCAGCAAACCCCCACCAACGCGCCCATCGTCATCTGTGGACCGACCGCTTCAGGCAAAAGCGGGCTCGCCATGCGCCTGGCCAAACACACCGGCGGCGAAATCATCGGCGCCGACTCCGTTCAGATCTACAAACGCCTGGACATCGGCTCGGCCAAAGCCAGCGCTGCCGATCGCGCCGCCGTCCCACACCACCTGGTGGACGCCATCGCGCTCGATCGCCCCTACGACGCTGGAGACTACGTCAAGGACGCCACCGCCGCCATCGCCGACATCCAGGGGCGCGGACTGCGCCCGATCATCTGCGGCGGCACCGGCATGTACATCCGCGCCCTGCTCTACGGACTGGTCGAATCCCCCCCTTCGGACAAAGCGCTGCGCGACACACTGGGGCAACGCGCCCAACAAGAAGGGCTGGCGGCGCTGCACGCCGAGTTGACCGAAGTGGACCCGGTCAGCGCCGCTCGAATCCACCCCAACGATGCGGTGAGGATTGTGCGCGCGTTGGAGGTTTACCAGTTGACGGGCAAACCCATCAGCGACCTCCACAAAGCGCACAGCATCAAGACCCAGCCTGCGCGCTTTGGGGCTTGGCAAATGGCGCTGGCCCCGCAGCGAGAGGCGCTCTATGAACGCATCAACACCCGTGTGGACCAGATGTTTGAGGCCGGATGGCGCCAGGAAGTGCAGTCCATTCTGGACGATGGACACAGCCCGGACTTGAAACCCCTGGGCAGCCTGGGGTATCGCCACCTTGTGTCCTTTCTGCGTGGGGACGATCAGGGACCGTTGGCGTGGACCCAGACAGTCTCTCTCATCAAGCGCGACCACCGACGCTACGCCAAGCGTCAGCGGACGTGGCTGCGCTCCCAACCCCACCTTCACTGGTTTGACAACCCTCAGGCCGCTTTTGAAGCCGCCGTCAAACACATCGAAAACCCATCCCCACAGCCCACGGAGAGCTGCCCATGAAGCCGCTGGTCGGTGATCACATCGAGACCCTCAAGCCCTACGTCCCTGGCAAGCCCATCGAAGAGCTGCGCCGGGAGCGAGGCATCACCACCGAGATCGTCAAGCTGGCCAGCAACGAAAACCCGCTGGGAGGCTCCCCGCTGGCGCTGGCCGCTGCGCACAAGGCCATCGAAGAGGCCCACCTCTACCCCGACGGCGCCGTCTTTGACCTGCGACAGCGCCTGGGCAAGCACCTGGGCGTCAGCCCCGAGCGCGTCGTGGCGGGCAACGGCTCCAACGAGCTGATGGAGATTCTGGTGCGGACCTTCACCGCCCCCGGCGACAACGTGGTCCTGAGCCAGTACAGCTTCATCGCCTACCGGATCGTCTCCCAGGTCCTGGGCCTGGAGATCCGCTCGGTGCCCATGGCCGAAGGTTTTGTCCACGACCTGAGCGCCATGGCACAAGCCGTCGATGAGCGCACTCGCCTTGTCTTCACCGCCAACCCCAACAACCCCACCGGCACCTACAACAACGCCGACCAGGTCAAAGACTTCCTCCAAACCCTGGCCGCGCGCCCCAATCCGCCGCTGGTCATCGTCGATGAGGCCTACATCGAGTTTGTCGATGCCGAAGACCACATCGACTCCATGACCCTGCACGACCTCTACCCACGGCTGATCACCATGCGGACCTTCAGCAAGATCTATGGCCTGGCCGCCTTCCGGGTTGGCTACATGGTCTGCTCCGAAGAGATCGCCGGGTACGTCAACCGCACGCGCGCCCCGTTCAACGTCAACCGCATCGGCCAGATCGCCGCCACCGCCGCGCTCGACGACATGGCTTTCGTGGAGCGCGCCGCCTCGCTCAACACCACCGAGCGGGCCCGCGTCACCACCGCCCTTGAGGCCATGGGCGTCGAGGTCATCCACAGCCAGACCAACTTTGTGCTCTGCCGCTGCGGCCGCCCCGGCTTTGAGATCTATGACGCGCTGCTGGATCTGGGCACCATCACGCGCCCCATGAACGGCTACGGGCTGCACGAGTGGGTCCGCATCTCCATCGGCACCCCCGAACAGAACGATCGCCTCCTGAGCGATCTGGCCCAGGTGTTGAAGTCATGACGCAGAAGGTGGCCTGCATCGCGGGTTTGGGCCAACTGGGCACCAGCCTGGGGCTGGCGCTGGCGCAAGATCCCCGGACCAACTGGCGGCGCGTGGCCTGGGACAGCGACGAGGCGCGGATGGATCGCGCCGAATCGCTGGACGCCTGCGATGAGATCACCGTCTTTCCCCAAGATGACCTGGCCACCGCCGCGCTGGTCATCACCGCGCTGACCGAACGCGCCGATCGCGAGCGCTTCTGGCGCGCCTATGTGCCGAGCATCAACGCCGGCGCCCTCTGGCTCGATTTTGGGCGCTTTGATCTGCCCGAAGACACCGCCTCAGCGCTGCCCGAAGGCGTGCGTCGGGTGGCCCTTCGGTTGGTGAACGCAGACACAAACTCGCACGAGCCCTCGACCGATTGGCTTGGCCAACAAGTTGCGCTTGTGCGAACCCCAGAGGTCACCGATGAAGACCGCGCGCTGCTGGGGACCTTTGGTTTGCATCTGCGGTGGGTTCAGGCTTCCCAGGAGCCCATCAACATCGCCGCCACTGAGCAGCTGCCCTGGCTCAACGCCGCCGCCCATCTGACCACGCTGGCCGAAATGTCGCCGTTCTTCACGGACCTCAAAGCCACCCCGGCCAAGGCCATCTCAGGCTCGCAGGGGGTCCCTGCAGGGCCTCCGGGAGGCTTAAGGGGCCTGGAGCACAACCAGCAAGCGCTGCTCTCGGTCCTTGGCCGCCAGATCAGCGTCATGCAGGACCTCAGGCGCTGGCTGGAGCTTGGCCAGTGGAACCGCGTCGAAGCCTTCATCCAAGAGGCCATCGACGCACACCAAACACACATCGCCAAGGAGGACAGCCCGTGAACCAGTCCGCGACCACGCTGCACCCTGCCCAGGGCCCGTTGCGGGGACACCTGCAAATCCCCGGCGACAAATCCATCTCACACCGCTCGATCATGCTCAGCTCGGTCTGCCACGGCACCAGCAGGGTCTCGGGGTTCCTGGTCGCCGGCGACACCCTCTCAACGGTGGGCGTCTTCAGGGCATTGGGGGTGGAGATCGACGTTCAAGGCACCGACGTCACCGTCCACGGCCGCGGCCCAGAGGCGCTGCGGCCAAGCGCCGCGCCGCTCGACTGTGGCAACTCAGGCACGACCATGCGTCTGGTCACGGGCATGCTCACCGGTCTGGCCTTGGAGGCGACCCTGATTGGGGATGAATCGCTCTCGGCGCGGCCCATGAAGCGCATCAGCGCGCCGCTGGGACGCTTTGGCGGGCTTGTGCACACCACCGATGGCCGCGCGCCGCTGCGGATCGACCCATCGAGCGCCTTCACTGGCGGCCACCACGATCAAAAGATCGCCTCGGCGCAGGTCAAGTCATCGCTCCTGCTCGCCGCGCTGCTCAGCGGCCAGCCCATGACGCTGACCGAGCCGCACGCCAGCCGCGACCACACCGAACACATGCTGCGCGCGCTGGGCGTCCCGGTGGTCTCCAGCGCCCATTACAGCGGCGCACCGACCTCAGGACCGGCCCGAGTCGAGCTGCCCGCCTGGAGCGCGCCGCTTCAGGCCCGCGACATTCAGGTCCCCGCCGACATCTCCTCGGCGGCGTTCCTCGCCGTGGCGGCGGCGTTGGTGCCCGGCAGCGATCTGATCTTACCGGGCGTGGGCGTGGCCCCCACCAGAGCGGGCCTCTTGACCATCCTCAAGCGCGCCGGTGCAAAGCTCACCATCTCCAACAAGCGCCGCACTGGAGGCGGTGAAGAGGTCGCCGACCTGCACCTTGGCCACGGCCCACTGCGAGCCTTTGAGATCAACGCCCCCGATGTCCCCACGCTCGTCGATGAAATCCCGGTCCTGGCGCTGCTGGCGGCCACCGCCCAGGGACGCTCGACGTTCAAAGACATTGGCGAATTGAGGGTCAAAGAGTGCGATCGCCTGGCGCGCACAGCGCATTTGCTGCGCCAGTGTGGTATCGACGTGGAAGAAGGCGACGATTGGATGGCCATCGAAGGGCGCGGCCAGCGCCCGCTGAAGGCCTTTGAAGGTTTTGACGCTCAACATGATCACCGCATGGCGGCCGCGGCCATCATCGCGGCGCTGGTGGCCGACGGCCCATGCAGCGCCGTGGGGCTAGACGCTTTGCGGATCAGCTATCCAGGTTTTGGTGACGATCTGGAGCGATTGCAGCGCGGACAGGGATGACGCGCATACGGAGGACAGAGATGATTGTGGCCATTGACGGACCTGCCGGGGCAGGAAAGAGCACTGTCGCGCAGACCGTGGCGCGAGAGCTTGGATTCCAACTCCTGGACACGGGCGCCATCTACCGCACAGTCGCCTGGGCGGCCCGGCAACACTCAGTGGACTGGTCAGACGCCGACGCCCTGGGCCAGCTGGCCCAGGGGCTGGAGTTGAGCTTCGAGATGCGCGGTGAAACCAACACGGTGCTCCTGCGTCGGAAAGACAGCGCCGAGGTCACCGAGATCACCGGTCAGATCCGCACCCCCGAGCTGGGCACCGGCGCCAGCCAGGTCTCGCGGCACCACCCGGTGCGCGCTGCGCTGCTCGACCTCCAACGCCGCATTGGGCAAACCGGCGACACCGTCGTTGAAGGACGCGACATCGGCACCGTGGTCTTCCCCAACGCGGCGGTCAAGGTCTACCTGACCGCCTCGGTCGATGAGCGCGCCCGGCGACGCTGGCAGCAGCTCCAGGACTCAAACACCGACCCCATGCCCCAGATGGACACCCTCAAAGACGAAATCCGTCAACGTGACCATCGCGACATGACTCGCCCCGTCTCCCCGCTGCGCCAGGCCGATGACGCCCACCTCATCGACGCCACCGACATGACACAGCGCGAGGTCATCGACGCCATCAAAGCATTGGTGTCAGCGGCGAGCTGATTGGGCACCAAGAAACAACAAAAGCGACCCAGAAGTGGGTCGCTTTTGTTGTTTCTTGGCGCGCTCGATGCCTGGAAGTTGATGTCCAGGCATTGGGCAAAGGCGAGAATGAATCACTCGTCGCCTTCGGAGCGCTCCATGCGGTTGCCTTCGTTCTTCTTGAGGCTCTTCTTCTTGGTGGCTCCCTCGTCAGCGGCGCCTTCCTCGGCCTTCATTTCACCGGCGGCGGCAGCCGTGCCGTCTTCGGTCTTGGCGGCTTTGTTGCCACCACCACAGGCCACCAGGGTCAGGCCGAACGACAACGCGCACAACAGGGCAAGCATCTTCTTCATAGTGTCTTCTTTCCTTTCTAAAAGTTTCAAGCGGTCGTTGACTTGCAAACGTCTGATGACCTGGCTCGTCATCTTCCACTCTGGAGGATTGCGGTCCATCCGCGGAAAATCAAGGGAAAAAACCGCCCAGTCCCAATTATCACTGAGGATCCCAATCTGAACAAAAGATTAGATCACCCACCCCAAGCTGTCAACCGCTTGCAGGTCCAAAGGGATCAGAAGCCCACCAGATCAGCCAACCGATCCCGATGAGCAGGCCAACGGTCCCCACTCCCAGCGCCACCTTGGCCTGAAAGAAGTTGGATGGGCCGATGCGCCCCTGGCGAGCCCAGAAAAATGTGGTGCCGCCGCTGATGACAGCCAGCAAACCCAGTGCGGTGTGCATGACACCGGCCAGACGTGGATCGAGACAGCACATGGCGCCGCAGAGGATGGACATGATGCTGCCGACAATGCCGACCATGGCCAATGGGTGGGTGCCCTCGGTGATGTCGGCGTCGGAGTGACGCTTTTCTTCGTTGTGTTCTTGCTGGCTCAAAGTTCACCTCGCGTGATGCCTTCGAGGAGATCGGTGATGACGCCATCGAAGAGACGACCAGACTGGGCCTGCACGATGTGCAGGGCGCGCGCATTGGAGTACGCCAATCGGTAGGGTCGATCGGCGATGAGCGCCTCGTAGGTGTCCACCACAGCCAGGAGGCGTCCGGGCAACGGGATGTCGTCGCTGCGCAGCCCCTTGGGATAGCCCGAGCCGTCCATGCGCTCGGCATAGGCGGCGACCTCGTCGATGGACGGCAGCAGCGCCCGCAGCGGGGCCATGGTGCTGACGGTCAAGCGCGGCGTTTCGCGGACCATGGCCCGCTGAACATCGTTGAGCCCGCCGCTTTGCTCCAGCAGCGCGCTGGGCAGCGCCAGCTTGCCCACACCGTAGACCCAGGCCCCCAGCGTCAAACGCAGCACCTCCACATCGTCGGCCTCAAGCAGGAGCGCCACCTCGCGGGTCATGTTGACCACCCTGGCGGCGTGTCCCGGGGCAAAAACAGCCTTGTGGTCGACCATCATCCCCAAAAATCCAAGCCATCCCTCAAGGACCGGCGAGTGCAGCGGAAGTTGCTCGCCGGTTCGCGGCGCAAGCAAGGCGTTGATGGCGGCGTCCACATCGGGGACATCTTCGCCCAGCTCATTGGCGCTGAATGTGTAGGATCCAAGGAGTTCATCGACGTTGACGTCGGGGGCTTCGGCGCGGGTGTTGTGGCCCGATTGCGTGTCGGGACGGATCCAGGCGTCGGTGCGCACGGCGTCCATCTCTGACCAGAACTGACCATCGGCCCACTGCTCCTGGGCCAGTTCGATCAGATCGGGGTTGAAGCTGACCCCGGCGAGCTCTTCAATCCAGCGGCCATCGGCGATGAGGGTGCGGGCGTGTTCGATGTGTTGGCGCTCGACGCCGCTGGCGCTGGCGGCCAACCACCGCACCGCGACCATGTGATAGGCCAACGTGAGCATCCCGCTGGCCACCGCCTCGGGGCGAGGCAGGCGTTGCTGCTCAGCCAGATCGAGCATGGGCGCGACCAGCATGGCCACGCGCATCAGGCCGATGTGGTGGAGCCACTGGGCGGTCATCAGGGGAAAACGGCAAATGGGCATGTGGTGGCGCACAAAGACGCCCGTGCGGGCCTCTCCATCGACGTCGAGAGGGCTGCCCAGCGCCAGGCGGCTCGTGACGGCGTCGACCGGGTAGAGCCGCAGCGAGGGGCGCTCATCCCCAAAGACAACGCGCGCAACGTCGCCGCTGACGGCGGCCATCCCGGCGCTGTGGCAAAGCGAGGCCACCAGGAGATCGCCGCGCAGTTCATCGCCAAGCGGGGCTTGCGCGCTCAGGCGCATGGAGACGCGGGCGACGCGCTGGGCAAAGCCGTAGGGTCGCGCCGAGGCAACATCACAGGCGCGGCTGACGGCGCGCAGTACTTCTGACAGGCGGATATTGTCCAAGGAGAGGGCAAAGGCACCGGGCAGGTGCCTTCCTATGCTGGGGTCCCGGCGGCTGAGGGGGCATCGCCGTGGGCTCCAAGGAGCAAGTGACGGGCACGCGCTCCTTGAGACGACCAACGGCGTTGTCGCACGTGTCATGAAATTAAAGCATGCGCTGGTGTGCGATCTTTCGGGACGCTGTGGCGCAAAACGATTCGGGTCAACCACCCCCGACGTCTTTCTGGCATGAGAATTTATGCCGACACCCCCGCGAGGGTCAAGGCTCTCTCCAGCGCTCCAGACGCACGCGCCCGCCGGGCGACTCAAAGCCCTGGCTGTAGCGCTCGATGCGGCGCACCTGTTTTTGCAGATAGGGATCACCTGGGGAGAGGCGAAGGGCTTGTTGGCTCCAGCGCAGGGCCCGATCGTGGTTGCCAAGCCGCAGGTGGACCTCGGCCATGGTGTCGCAGTAGGTGGCCTCCTGGCCGCGGGTGTCTTCGACGGCCTGACGGACCAGCGAGAGGGCCTCAAGCAGCTCGGGGGCGCCGGGACGGCTGCGCAGGATGATGAGCCAGGCGAGGTTGTTGCGGGTGCTGTTGAGCAGCTCGGTGTCGGCCACGAGTCTGGATAGCTCCAGGCTGCGTCGGTAGGCGCGCTCGGCCATGAAATTGTTGCCGGTTTCTTGATGGCAGCGCGCCATCCACCAGTAGGTCTGGGGGTGCTCGCCATCAACCTCGACAGACATTCGCAGCGCCTCCAGTGCCTCCCCATGTCTTTCAAGCATGGTCAGGACCGTGCCGATGTAGAGGTTGACGAAGGCCAACTGTCCGCGCTCAAAGGAGCGTTGGATGTAGCGATATTCTTCAAGGGCCTTGTCATACTGGCCAAGGTAGTATCGGGTGTGTGCGCGCATCAGTTGTGCATGGACATCCCCAAAATCATCAAGGAGGACCTTTTGAAAGGTCGCCAGAGCTTTTTCGTAGCGCCCGGCGCGCAATTCCAGTTCACCGCGTCGACGCAGCATGATGCGGGCCTGAGCGTGGGCTGACCGATCGCGCATAAGACGCCATGAAGCCTCTGCAATTTCGATGGCGCGGTCCCAGTTTTCAATCTTGACATGGCACATCAAAGCATTGTCCAATGCCTCCATATGACCTTCACCGCCAGGCACTGCAGCGTGTTCAAAATAAACTTCGTAATACGGGATGGCCCGGGCACAGTCGCGCTGCGCCACGGCATAAAAATCGGCCACGACGCGGTACACTGGCCACAGTCGGGGCCTTTGGGCCAGCGCCTTGAGGTAGAAACCTTCGGCCTGCGACAGATCCCCGCTGGCCACCGCCGCGTCGCCTTGCTGAAGCAATGCGGTGGTGTCGGGCTCCTGCTGCCCCCAGGCGCAGGTCAAGCCCGTGACCAGCGCCCATGCGGCGCAGAGCGCAGCCAGGGACCAGCGCCCGATTGTCTTGCCTCTGTGGCTCCCAAACATGCATTGCCTGTCGCGCACGTTATGCCTACAAAGCATAACACCTTCATCACCACACGCGCTCACCACCCACCATCGACCGCGTCGTCGAACAAGGCGCCGCACAGCGCCAACGGCTCGCCATCGCGCACACGCGCGCAAACCAGAAGACACCCGTCCGCATCGCCCCATGGTCAGAAAGGCTCTGAGCACCCAGAGCATTCCTGCCCATGCCCGTCTTCGTCAACCCGAAGCGCACTTTGAAGGAAGAGGCCGTGGGCACAAGGATCACAAACATGCTGGCTGCGCTGGCCCTGGAGTTGCTCTATCCAGGGGGCGATCCGCTGCGCCCCAATGACCCCGACACCGAAGGGCTCGAGTCCTACCCCAGCGAGTCGATGGACTGGGCGCTGATGGACAAGAGCGTCGATGGGGACATCTTTGCTCGGATCGCCTCGCACGTCGGCAAGGCGCTGGGCTTTGAGAGCGCCGCACTGGTGGCCCAGAGCCGCGCCGGGCACCACCACGTCGCCGCCTACCGCAACCTGCCAAGGGAACTCCTCCAGATCCTGACCGAACACCGCAAAGGCTGGATGGGTCTGGACCGTGAAATGCAATCCATGCAGCCCGCCCTGCTGCGCCTGGAAGACTCCGGCCCCTCCCCGTACCGCACCGCCATGGCGCTCTTTGGCTTTAAACTGCTGGCCGTCATCCCCTTCCACGCCAGCGCCCAGCAAAAGGCGGCGCTGCTGCTCATGCACCGCGACGCTGTCGCCCTGCTGCCCAACACAGAAGCAGAACTCCAAATGCACGAACACCTGGACCTGGCACAACGTCAGGTCCAGATGGTCATGGAACACATCGAGCAACGCAGCCAGGTCAACCAGAGCGCCCAACGCATGTACGCCGTGCGCGAAGGGCTGCGCCGCCTGACCTCCACCAGCCACCCCGACCAGATCTGGCAAAAGACCTGCCACCAACTTCGCCGCATCTTCAGCTGCACCGTCGCCTGGCTGGCCGTCAACGACTCCCCCCACGACACGCGCATCTCCCTGCGCCCCATCGCCGTCAGCGGCGCACCCACCAAACTCCTCGAAGCGCTCGACCTGGGACACACCAGCGCCGCGCTCGAAAAAATCCGCGCCGCCCGCGACGCGCGCATGCTGAGCAAGTCCACCAGCACCGCCGCTGACTTCATCAAGCCCGAGCAACTCAAGGAGGCCGCCGAAACCCCCAACCACCCCCTGCGACACGTCGTCTACCCCGACGCCATGCTCAAGACCATCATCGCGCCGGTCTTCTCCAACCAGAACATGGTCGGCGCCATCGCCCTCCACCGCGACCGCCCCTTTGAACTTGGCGACGCCGACTGGGATGTCCTGTGGATCTTTGCCGACCAGGTCGCCCTGGCACTGCGCAGCGCCAGGCTCATCAACGAAGCCGAAGAGCGCTCCGAGCGCCTGGCCGCCAGCGAAGGCCTCTACCGCTCGTTTGTCGAGCAACTCAACGACGGCGTCGTCCGACTCAACGTCCAGGGCCACATCCAGGGGCTCAACACCTGCGCCGCGCAAATGTTCGGACGCACCGCCGACGAACTCCGGGGCGCTCCCCTGCTGGAGCACGTCGCCCCCAGCGACACAGAACCCCTCAACCAGGCCATCCAGGACGCCCTCGAAGGCAAGAGCCAGGACCTGACCCTGAAGCTGCACCGCAGCGACAACCGACAAATGGTCGTCGTCATGCGCCTGGGCCCCCTTAAAGTCAACGATGAGGTCGCCGGCGTCATCGGCGTCGCCCGTGACGACTCCGAGCGCCTGGCCATCCAGCGCAAACTCCTGGTGCGCGAAAAACTCGCCAGCGTCGGCATGCTCTCCGCCGGGGTCGCACACGAAATCAACAACCCCCTGGCCTTCATCATCTCCAACCTCACCAGCCTTGACGAAGACACCGCGCTGGGCACCGACGAGCGCCTCTTCAACCCCAACGAGCGGTCCGAAATGATGCGCGAATGCCTCGAAGGCGCCGAGCGCATCCGCGCCATCATCTCCAACCTGCGCGAATTCGCACAGCGCAGCGACCACGACGAACACAACCCCACCGAACTCAACCCCCTCATCCGCCCCACTGCCTGGCTCGTCGTCCCCAAAGCACACTACAGCGGACAGATCGCCCTCGAACTGTCCGAAGACCTCCCCAGCATCCTGTGCAGCCCCGGCCAGATCGCCCAACTCCTGGTCCAACTGCTCCTCAACGCCCTCCAGTCCATCCCCACCAACCGCACCCACAGCCCCGGCGCCGTCGTCGTGCGCACCCGACAACAATCCCCCACCACCGTCACCATCGAAATTGAAGACGTCGGCACCGGCATCGCTCGCCGCGACATGATGCTGATCTTTGAACCCTTCTTCAGCACCCAGGCCCCCAGCGCCGGCACCGGCCTCGGCCTGGTCATGTGCCTGGAAATCATCCAGCGCCACCACGGACAGATCACCATCGACTCCTGGCCCGACAAAGGCACCACCGTCACCGTCGAGTTGCCCGTACACCCCGAGAAAACCCCCATGGCCGACCCCGGCTTTATATTGCACCACCAGGGCAAACCCATCGCACCCTGACCCCCCACCGGCTCATCATGCCAAAGGCAACACAAACATCGTGTGGCCTGTCTTGACGGTCGTTGACGACCGCTATACAACCCGAACCGGTCAGACTTGAGTTTTTCATTCGGTCCCACACCAAATTGCCGCGCGGTAAGACACACCGACGCCTGGGCCCGACGTTGCATTTCAGGGGGATGTCTGCATGTCCGAAGGACGCACCACCAATCCAACCGAGCTGAGCAACGCCCAGCTCCTTGAAGCTTTCGAAATGATGAGCCTCATCCGGCGCGTGGAAGAAATCGCCGGCCGAGCCTATCAAATGCAGAAGTTCAGCGGCTTCTGTCACCTCTACATCGGCCAGGAGGCCGTCGCCGCTGGCTCATCGCTGGCCATGGAGCCCGGCGATTACATGATCAGCGCCTACCGTGAACACGGTCAGGCCATGTCGCGTGGCATCAGCGCCCACGCCGTCATGGCCGAGCTGCTCGGCAAGCGCACCGGCGCCACCGGCGGACGCGGCGGCTCGATGCACATCTTTGATGCCGAAAAACGCTTCATGGGCGGCTGGGGCATCGTCGGCGGTCAAATCCCGCTGGGCGCTGGCATCGGCTTCGCCATCAAATATCGCCAGGAGAAAGATGTCTGCCTGTGCTACTTCGGCGACGGCTCCATCCACCAGGGGGTCTTCCACGAAGCGCTCAACATGGCCAGCATCTGGGACCTCCCGGTGGTCTTCATCTGCGAAAACAACAAGTACGCCATGGGCACCGACATGGATCGGATCAACGCCCAGAAAGACCTGACCAAGAAGGCCGTCAGCTACGCCATGGACGCGGCCACCGTCAACGGCCAGGACTTCTTCGACATGTACACCGGCGTCAAGGGAGCCATCGACCGGGCCCGCGACCAATCTCGGCCCACCTTCCTCGATGTGCGCACCTACCGCTTCCGCGGACACTCCATGTCCGACCCCGGCAACTACCGGACCAAGGAAGAGGTCGAAGAAGAAAAAGGCCGGGATCCCATCCTGAAGATGCGCAGGGATCTCATCGCCATGGGCGTGGCCACCGACGAAGAACTGACCGCGATCGACAAAAAGTGCCGCAAGGAAGCCAAGGACGCTCTGGCCCAGGCCGAGAAAGACCCCTTCCCCGACATCTCGACGCTCAAAGACTTCGTCTACGTCTGATGCGACAGGTGAACACCAACGCGCCTGCACGCCAAGGTGTTCACATGCCCAAAAGGTCGGGTCGCCCCCACGACTGGCCCTGGTGGATCCAGGGCCTCGTCCAGGCGGCGGCTCTCTTGAACAAACAAACGCCCAACCAAGGGCGCTCGCACAAGGCTGCGCGACCTCCTCGACACCAAGGAGACCACGACGCGCCCACCGCGATGACACAACACAGCTGAAGAGAGCACCAAAGCCATGCCGGAGATTCTCTTTCGTGATGCGATCGGTCAGGCCATGACCGAAGAAATGGAGCGCGACCAGGACATCTTCCTGATGGGAGAAGAGGTCGCACAGTACAACGGCGCCTACAAAGTCTCGTCCGGGATGCTGGACAAGTTTGGCGAACGCCGGGTCATCGACACCCCCATCGCCGAAGCCGGCTTTGTGGGCCTGGGCATCGGAGCGGCCATGGCCGGTCTGCGCCCCATCATCGAGGTGATGACCTTCAACTTCGCCATCCTCACCCTCGACCAGATCATCAACCACGCCGCCAAGATGTACTACATGACCAATGGCCAGATTAAGTGCCCCATGGTCATCCGCGGACCCGGCGGCGCACCCGGGTGGCTGGCCGCACAGCACAGCCAGTCCCTCGAGGCCCAGTACATCCACGCCCCCGGCCTCAAACTCATGATGCCCTCCACGCCCTACGACGCCAAGGGCATGCTCAAGGCCGCCATCCGCGATGACAACCCCGTCATCTTCATCGAATCCGAGCTGATGTACTCCTGGAAGGGCGAAGTCCCCGAAGAGGACTACATCATCCCCATGGGCAAGGGCGACATCAAACGCCACGGCGACGCAGTGACCATCATCGCCTGGAGCCGCAGCGTCCACACCGCCCTCGACGCCGCCGATGAACTGGCCAAGCAAGGCTACGAGGTCGAGATCGTCGACCCCCGTACCCTGCGTCCCCTCGACGAAGACCTCATCTTTGAATCCGTGCGCAAAACCAACCGCGTCGTCGTCGTCGAAGAAGGCTGGCCCCAGGCCTCTGTGGGCAGCCACATCATCAACCGCATCCAGGCCGAATGCTTCGACCACCTCGACGCGCCCATCGCGCACGTCGCCAGCGTCGATATCCCCATGCCCTACGCGCCCAACCTTGAGCGCGCCGTCACCCCCACGCCCGAGCGCGTCATCCAGGCGTGCAAAGACGTCCTCTACGTGGACTGAAAGGAGTCTCGACCTATGGCAGAGATCGTCACCATGCTGGCCCTGAGCCCCACCATGGAGGAGGGGCACCTCGTTCGCTGGAACAAGGCCGAGGGCGACACCGTTGAAGAAGGCGAAGTCATCGCCGAAATCGAAACCGACAAAGCTTCCATGGAAATGGAGTCCTTCTTTGAAGGCACCGTCCTGAAGCTCCTCTACGATGTCGGCTCCATGATCCCCGTCGGCGCCCCCATCGCCATCATCGGCGAAGAAGGCGAAGACATCTCCGACGTCCTCGACGGCGGTGGCAGCAGCGACGCGGCCCAGGAGGCCCCCGCACCTGCCGCCCAAGAAGCCCCCACACCTGCCGCCGCTGCGCCCGCACCCGCTGCGCCCGCTGCAGACCAGGGCCGGGTCTTCTCCTCACCTGTCGCGCGCCGCATCGCCAGCGAAAACAACGTCGACCTCAGCACCCTGGCTGGCTCCGGCCCCAGCGGCCGCATCATCAACCGCGACGTCGAAGAGGCCATCGAGAACCGCGCCGCCGCACCCGCACCGGCCCCCGCCGCTGCCGCGCCCGTCGTGGCCGTCGCCCCCGCCGCGCCCCCCGCCGCGGGCGGTCAGACCGTCTCGCTGACCCCCATGCGCAAAACCATCGCCAGCCGCATGACCGCCTCGTGGACCTCAGCGCCCCACTTTGCGCTGACCACCGAGATCGACATGGCCGCCACCATGGAGCTGCGCAAGACCCTCAACGCCGGGCTCGCCGCTGCCGACGCTGGCCTCAAACTCTCCGTCAATGACCTCATCATCAAGGCCTGCGCCAAGGCCCTCATCCAGGTCCCCGAGATGAACGTCGCCTGGGGCGGCGACCACATCGTCACCTACGATGAAGTCCATATCGGCGTGGCCGTGGCCATCGACGGCGGTCTCATCACCCCCGTCGTGCGCGACGCACACACCCGCTCCCTGGGCGCCATCTCCAGCGCCGTGCGTGACCTGGCCACGCGCGCACGCGACAAAAAATTGATGCCCCACGAGTACACCGGCTCCACCTTCTCCATCTCCAACCTGGGGATGTTTGGCATCACCAAATTCCAAGCCGTACTCAACCCCCCCGAAGCCGGCATCCTCGCCGTGGGCTCTGTCGTCAAAAAAGCCGTCGTCAATGACGAAGGACAAATCGTGCCCGGACTGCGCATGGAGGTCACACTCTCCTGCGACCACCGCTCCACCGACGGCGCCGTCGGCGCACGCTTCCTCCAAGCCCTCAAACGACTGCTCGAAAACCCCGCCACCCTCATGGTCTAAATGGTGGGGTCAAGGAGAGGCGGCCAAGAGCGGCGCGGGGAGCGCCAGCCAGGCCCGCTGACTTCGTTGTTGATGCTCGACGATGCGCTGCATCGTCTGTGCTCAACGCCTCGTCATCAGACCCGTCTGACACCCCCCGCTTGCTCTCGCTCGCCTCTCCTTGACC
>CAKZKQ010000420.1 GCA_937123825.1 uncultured Pseudomonadota bacterium | reverse complement strand
GCGGCGAGCGGCACGTCGGGCCGGGTCAGGGGCTGTTTGCTGTGGCCGGGGGAGCGGATCTTGTTGATGCCGAGCTGGCTCAGCGTGTAGTCGATCTCGGAGGTGATGATCGCAAAGTACTTCTCGCGGCCTTTGTCGAGCTTGACGGTGGCCTGTCCTTTGGCCATGGAGCGGGCGTCGATGTCGAGGCTGGTGTCACCGTAGGTGGTGCTCTTGTCCTTGCGCAGCTCTTTAAAGACGCCGTTGATGATGGCCGGCGAGAGCTTGGAGCCATAGGCAATTTTGGTTTTGCGGGCGGCTTTGGGCATGAGCACGGGTTGGATGTCGTTGCCCACCGAGACCTTGGTGTAACTATAAAGGATGGCGGGGGCGACTTGCTGCGCCATCGCCGAAGAGGTCACAAAGAGCCCCAGTATCACCATCATGGAGGCGGCGGCGCGCGCCCCCCATTTCAATGTCACCATCATCAAACCATCTCCTGCTTCACAAGGCTCTCAGCGCCCATTCACCCCAAAGGAATGGACGATGTCAGCCCTGGGTGTCCGACACACATCATTCTTGAAGTTCGCAATCCCACAAAACCCCCTTTCGGGACCCAAAAGGCTGCGAACTCTGGCCTGAACCCGCCGCAATGGCGCGGCAGGTACGTTAACACGGCAGGGAGATTGACAGATTCCCTGCTGCGAATCCAGTGTGGCGGGGAATTGTGTGGGAGAGGGTGAAAAAAGAAAAGGCGCTTGGAAAAAATCCAAGCGCCTTTTCTTTGCGAGCAGCCCGTAGGGGAATCGAACCCCTGTTACCGGCGTGAGAGGCCGGCGTCCTGACCGCTAGACGAACGGGCCATGGTGCTGTCATTTCTGGTATATCAGACAGCAGTTCGGGGACTAGGATTCGAACCTAGATTGGAGGTACCAGAAACCTCTGTCCTGCCCTTAGACGATCCCCGAGCATGTGCATCCAACTTTGTTGCCAAAGTGGTTTTCCCCAAAAGGGATGCTTGATATAACCGCTGGCCTTGGGGCTGTCAACCCAAAAAATGGGCCTTTTGATGACTTTGCCAGACAGCAGCAAAACAAAAGCCCTGGTGACTTAAAAATCACCAGGGCTCAGTTCGGGGACTAGGATTCGAACCTAGATTAGAGGTACCAAAAACCCCTGTCCTGCCCTTAGACGATCCCCGAGCATTGTGTTGTGAGCATCAAAGCCACAACCCGTTGCAGGACAGTGGTTTAACGCCACTACCCCAGGTCTGTCAAGAGGGTTTTCACAGTGACAACCCTCCTTAAAAAGCCAGACCTCACTCACCCATCATCGCGTCTTCGCCCATTTCCTGCATTTCGGGCCCATCATCGCGGTTTGCATCGGCGCGCGTGGCGCTCCAGGTGGCCGTGAAGGGACTGCGGTTGTCCTGGATGTTGACCCAGCCGTCGTAGGTGCCATCGACGATCTCATCGACCAGCAGGTCGCCGTCAAGTTCCACCAGCGTGCCTTCACCGCTGAGCTCCAGCACCGAGTCGATCTGGAGGTTGCGCAGCAATACCTCGGCAAAACCAAAGACGGAGCGGATGACCGACTCACACACCCCAGAAATGTCGTCATCCTCAATGCAGACCAGATCCAATGGGTCGCACAATTCTCCGTCGCTTCCTGTGATCGCTCGGGCCAGCCCCTCGCAATTGATCCAGTAGAGTATGGCGTCCATCATCGAGTGGGCGTTGCCATCGGTCAGCACCGGCAAAATGACCTCATTGAGAATGTAGAGGATCAACTCCCCGTAGCGCAGATTGACCGTGTGCGTGTTGATCTGAAGCTGGTTGTACGCCGCCACCCTGCCCTGCCACTCGCCCAGCACAATGCCAAGGCTCGAATCGGGGTCAATGGCCAACTCAATGCGGCCGCAGTCCTCAGGGGCGTCATCCTCGCAGTTCCATCGCCAGTAGAACGCCAACCCAAGCCAGTCATCGGTGCCGCGCACCTCAAAGTCATTGCCGAGCTTGCCGATGGTCAACGTGCTAAGCACCTCAAGCCGCGTCACAATGTCCCTCAAATCAAGCCCCGCTTGCCGGACTCGACTCAGGAAGTCGATGCTGTCGATGAAGTTGTTGATCCCATCCTCAATGCGGTCATCAAGATTGAAGATGTCCAGGAAGAACTCGACCGCCCCGGCAACCAGGTCACCCAGGAAGGCCCGCACCAGGTTGATGATCTGATCCACCAGATACCGACCCGGGTTTTCAAAGGCGTCAAAGACCTCCAGCAGAATCCGGCCGACGTTGCCCGAATCCTCCAGCGTCTGAGTAAAGTCCCAGTGGCTCACAACGTCGTAGCGGCCCACGGGGTTGAGCGGCAGCAGCGACAAGACCAACTCAATGTTGGTCGTCTCATCCTCTTGAATGAAGATCTCGCCCTGACAAGCGGCCGCCGCAAATTGACCTCGCTCGGCCCCCTTGCCCATCGCGACCACGGTCCAGGGCTCGCGCACGTCGAGCGACTCAAAGTTGCTGGTGCCGCGCACATTGGCCACCGCGTCCATGTAGGATGGCTCGGGCATGCGGCTCAGCGGGCGGAAGGCGTTGCAGGAGAAGTGGCTGCGCGGGAAGAGGAACACCTCAATCTCCCCCAGCTCGTAGACCGACGCCCCCGAGTTCACATACGTGATGTTCAGATTGCCCGAAGGCAGGTCTTCGACCTGCAACGAGAACTCGACGCTGTTGGCCCCGGGATGCTCGGCGCGGATCTCATACCCTTCAAGGGTCTCACCGGCCCGAAAACGGATCGTCGCCGTGCCGTTCCCGTCCG
>CAKZKQ010000419.1 GCA_937123825.1 uncultured Pseudomonadota bacterium | reverse complement strand
CCCCACCAAAACCATGTCGCTGAAACGGCCAATGTCGCCCTCGTCAAGCGGATCAAGCTCCACACAGTCACACTGACCGGGCTCAACATCGCAGGTCTGGGAGTTGCCGCTGGCTTCGGACACCAACTCAGGCCGAAAACCGGGCTCGCACTGGGCCACATCGCACGGGTCGGGCAGATCTTCACAGCTGTTCTCGCTCTCACAGCAGAACTGCCCGTCGCCGCACCCATCGGCGCACGGCGGCGCACAGGCACAGGCGCCGCCTTCGCAAACCCCTTCGGTGGCACCACAATCGGCCTCGGAGCAATCGCTGTCGTCATCGCAATCCACGTTGCGGCAAGACCCATCGATGCACACCAGACCCTCGGGGCAATCGTCCGAATCCGTGCAGATGTCCAACGCCACACACGCCTCATCCACGCACGCGCGCCCTTCGGGGCAATCGTCGTCGCTTGAGCAAGTGATGTTCACGCAGACGTCATCCACGCACTCCTGGCCTTCTTCGCAAGCGCCGCCGCAAGGCTGGGTCTGAAAGTTGGCGCCAGGCTTTTCATCGTCACAAGCCCCCAACACAACCACCAGCCCGCACAAACCCAGCATCGCCGCCAGACGGCCACTGAATTGACGGCGGCGACGGCGCGCCACAAGGAGCCCAAGCGCCATGGCGGCCACCAACCATCCCCAACCCGAGGACGAGGAACGCGCACCGCCACCCAGCGTTGCGCAATCGCAACCGCCGTGATCGTCGTTGTCCGAGACGCGGCCATGGACCGCAAAGCTCTCGGTCACCAGCGTCTGGTGGCCCACGCCATCACGGGCCCGAACCTCCACAAAGAGATCCCGACCGTGCAACGCCGACAGCTCCGTGAGGTTCAGCGGCTCGCTGGCATCCCAGACCTTCCAATCCCCGTTGCCCACGCGCACCTCGTACTCCAACTCCTCGGCGCGGGTCACGATGTCAAAACCGGTCACCCGCAGCAGATCGCCTTGGCGCTCCAGGGAGATCTCGGGGGCCTCAAAGTCAATCGCGATGTTCACCACCGCAGGCTCGGCGTCCAACGTCTCGGGCAAGCCCACCAGACGCGAGCGGACCTCGACCTCGTGGTTGCCCTGCAAGAGCAGGGTCGGGCTGTCGATCACCAGCGTGGGGTTGGTCCGGAACGTCGACCACACGCCGCCGTCCAGGCGATAGCTGTACGCCACCTGACCAAGCTCCAACGGCTGACCCCAAAGCTCGGCCGACATGTCGATCGTCGCCACCGGGCGCGCCGCCATCAACTCCGCCACTCGCCGTGACTCATTGACCCGCTCACCGGGCGTCAACAAGTGCTCGGGCGGCAAGATCAGATCGACCAGATCGGCGCGCGTCTCAATTCGAGGGTGAGGCGTCTCTTCGGCATCGGGCGGCGCAAACCCAAGGTTGGCAAAGAGCCCCAGCATCGTGTTGTTCTCGATGCCCTGCAACGAGGCCACCTCCAACACAAAGCCCGAGAAGCTGGGCAACTCAATCGGGCTCGAGAGCGCATCGCCAAGCAGCGGCAGCGCCACGTTGATGAGCGTCGGCAAGAGCCCCTCAATGAACTGCGGATCCTCGGTCAAGAGCCCCTGCTCCACCACCGACACGCGCTCAAAAGCGTCCGTCAAATCCCCAATGACCGGGATCAACCCCTCGTCGCTGACGTCCAGCGCCAAAGGCACCACCAAATCGACGTTGAGCGTCAAGAAGCGCACCATCCGGTCATCAAAGAAGGCCATGAACTTGATGTCCACATTGCGCCAGTCCAGGACCAGCAGCGGATCGATCAACTCCCCGGTGTCCGGATCGACCGTCCCCGGGCCGATCTGCGCCGTGGGCGGCTCTTTGGGCGCCAACTGCAGCAAGAGCGGCGTGTTCTGGTTCCGGGTCAGGTCCTTAAGGCTCGGCAAGAGCGTGCCGAAGGTGCCGCTGGAGAGCAGGTCAATCGTATTGGTCCCCACCACCAGGCAGAGCGTGCCGCTGTTGTAAGCCCCCCAGAGCGCCTCATCCAAAAACGCCTTGGTGATGCCCACACCCACATGGAAGGGATCGCCGTCCGGCGTCACGTTGCCACGCAAAATCTCCGAGGGCGGCACGCTGAGCGCCGTCGGCGGCGGCACCGCCGCCACACAATCGGCCTTGTCACCAAAAGCGCCGGCCCTCATCCCCAACGACAACCCGTCGGCCAGCGCATCGGCGTAACCGTGGGCCTTGATCTGAACCGCAAGCTCGGCCTCCAACCCCGGCGAAATCCCCGACAAGAGCCCGCCGACGTCAATAAGCCCTTCAAAGCCCAGCGGCGCCGGCACGCACGTGTCGCCCTGAAAACAAGAGTTGAAGTCGCCGTTGTCCTGGCAACTGGCCCCCTGCGGGCAATCGGTGTCGTCCTCGCACTGAAGGCACAAAAACTCGTCGGTCAACTCGGTCACAATGCCCAGCAGCGGCCCGACGATGTTGTCAAAGAGCAGATCGCGCACAAAGCCAATCTCCGTCAGAAGATCGGCCCCCTCGCAAATAAAGATGTCCAGGAACGAATCGGCGTCGATGTCGATTTCCAGACGGTCAAAATCAATCTGGACGCTGTCCTCGTCCAAATCCACCGTCACATCGCCCGTGTTGGGATCCACCACAAAATCGGCAAAGAGTGTCGCCGGGATCCCCATGTTGTCGCGGGTCCCCAGTCGAACAATGCAGTCCGAGAGCAGCTCCACCTCAATGAAGTCCGTCTCCTGATCCAATCCGCCAATGACCGCCGTGGCCGCCAACCGGTTGGGCTCCACCGCGTCAATGTTGACGTCCAGAATCTCCAGGCTCAGCTCACAGCCCGCCTCACCTGTAGAAGGACAATTGCGCCGATAACACAGATCAACCGGATCCTCACCCTCAGGAAGACAGAAGGTCAGCCCCCCTTCCAGGAACTGAGCCAGGAGCTGGTCCACGTTGTCTTCCAGGAAGTTCAAACCGTGCGAAGCCACACGGACCTGCACCCCGTTTTCCACCGCCGGAGCGTTTTCAGGGTAAGGCGTTGAATCACACCCACAACCCGAGTCTTCGGTATTGCATGCCACAGCCAACAAAAGACCGGCCAGCACCCACAGGCGGCGCCTGGCCCTCTCCATCAGCCCACTGTCCTGACGCTTAAAAAGCGTTTTCCGATTTGCATCTTTGCTCACAACACATCCCTTTAGAGCACGTCGCTGGCCAATCGGCCCCCTTTCCACACATTTACCTTGGCAACATTGTGCCTGAAGTGGTCCCTCTTCGCCAGCGTCAGCCCCAAAGAGCCCGTGACAACGGCCCGCAAAACAGCAGCCCGCAAAAATTATGATGTGAGAAAAAGAAAAGCCCCCAAAACCCGCCAAAGAAGCGCGTCTTGAACACACATTGCAAACGCAACGGCCAAGCAAAAGGACCAAACTCTGCAGGGATGACACCAAAAAGAAGAAAGACCCGGTCCGGAACGAGCAATCACAGATGCAGGAGCCAAAGCACCCGGTGATGAGTCCTGGACCGCCAAGCCGCCACAGACCCACGCAAAGCCAAGCACTTCAAAAAGAAAAGAAAGAAGAAGCCACGGGTTTGGGGCGAGCAATGATGAGGCTCAGGGGCCGAAGTTCTCAGCGATGACCCGCAGGCCTCCAAGCCGCCTCAGGCCCCACGCAAAGCCCAACCAATTCAAAAAGAAAAACGCAGAGAAGCCACGGGTTTGGGGCGAGCAATGATGGATGTCAGACGCCTCAGGACGAGCGCAGCCATAGCAGCGCTATTGCAAGCGACCTACGTGGTTCCTGAGCCCATCAGGGCCGCCCCAAACAAAGGGTGCGCGCGTGGGCGATGTAGTCCTCGACGTCGAGCCCAAAGCCCAGCCGCCCATCAAGCATGTCCTGCTTGATCTGCTCGATCAGCTCGCCCAACACAGGCCCGGGCTTGAGGCCAAGCTGCTGGATGAACTGACCGCCGAGCCCTTTGGGCAGCTCGGGCACCAACTGACCGCTCTCGCCCAGCGCCTTGATCCTGGCCGCCAATCCATCCAGGTCGGCGTTGGCCGCCTTGGGTTCTTCGGGCCCCAGGAGCTTGCCAAAGGCGATCACCGCCTCGTGTTCGCCGTTCATATCGCGCACAAAATGCCGCACCTCGGCGTCGCCCCAGGAATGCGCGTCGTAACCAATCGCGGCCCGCTGATGCGAGAGCACAAATGAGACGTGATCCGAGGTCGGGTTGTCGAAGTGAAAGCGTCTGGCGATCCCCTTAAACATCAACCCCGCCATCAACTGGTGGTGCGGAAATGACGTCACGGCACCCTGCGCGGGCTCTTGCGGGTACGCCTCCTGGGACAACCCCGACAAGATTGGCCCGGGCACGTCCTCGGACATCGGCTCCAGGGTCCTGGTCCAGGGGCGCCCGACATCGGCCAGCAGCGCCGCCCAGCTCAGGTTGCGGTCCTTGCCCGCGCGCTCCACGCGTTTGAGCGTCTGTGCCCAGAAGTCGGGGTGACTCGGACCTGCGGGACAACGCCGCTCCAAGCCCACCAACGCCACCAACTCGGGCAAAATCACGCCCAACGCACGCGTGCGGGCCAGAAACTCCAGCGCCATCGCCGCGTGCGGGCCGCAGACCAGCTTGTTCATCTCCTGGAGCCAACGCTGACGCGCGATCTCCAGCAAGTACGTCGCCTTGGCGTAAGCCGCGTGCTCCAACTGAGCGTCGGGCTCAAACCCAAGCTTGGCCATGAAGCGGGCAATGCGCAAAATCCGCAGCGGATCCTCGGCCAAACGCTCCAGCGGGTCCCCCACGGCGCGCAGCGTCCGCCGGTTGATGTCACCCCGACCGTCGTAAGGGTCGTAGTAGTCGCCCTTGGCATCCATGGCGATGGAGTTGATCGAAAAATCCCGGCGGCACAAGTCCTCATCAATGGAGTCCCCAAAGGACACCACTGGATGGCGAGAACCCCGACGGTACTTTTCCTTGGAACGGTAGGTCGTCACCTGGACGTCTTTGGGGTAACCCTCAGAGGCCGGTCCGCGGATGATCGTCCCCACCGTGCCAAACTCAATGCCCACATCGTAGGTCCGGTAACCGGCCTTCTGGAGCAACTCCAGCGATTCGCGCGGCAGAGCGTTGGTGGCAAAATCCAGATCGTCGAGCGACTCCCAACTGGCGCCCATGGCCAGATCGCGCACCGCACCACCAACAAGGTAGAGTTCACGGCCTGCGTTGTGGAAGGTCTCAAAGAGACGTTGAAGCAATTGCATCCTTCAAAACCTCAAAAAACAAAGCTTGGTGCTTTGGTCAGAAGCGATCCACGCACACGGTGGTCACACACCACCGTCGCCGATCAACTTCACATGCCCGGGAGGCTTCTAATAAGAAGCATTGCGCCCATGGCAAGGAGGATCGACAAGCCCCTGAGACATCGACAGCCAACGGCGGCCTGGGGCTTTGGATGGGGTCGGGCGCCAACATCGCGCCCTGACCACCACAAACGCGCCCGTCAGTTGACGTAGGTCAGCCAGCTGGGATCGGGCTCGGCCGAGCCGCGGACCACATCAAAATAGCGGGCCTGAATCTCGGCCGTCACAGGGCCAGGCTTGCCGGTGCCGATGACGCGGTCATCAATCTCGCGCACGGGGGTCACCGCGGCGGCGGTCCCGGTCATGAAGATCTCGTCGGCGATGTAGAGCTCGTCGCGGGTAAAGGTCCGCTCGACGACTTCCAGGCCGGTCTCTTTGAGAAGCGTCATGATGGTGTCGCGGGTGATGCCGGCCAGGATGGGGCTGCTCAGCGGCGAGGTGTAGACCACGCCGCGTTTGACCATAAAGATGTTCTCGCCGCTGGCCTCGGCCACGTAGCCTCGATCATCAAGGAGAATGGCTTCGTGGTAACCGTTGGTGATCGCTTCGCGCTTGGCCAGGGTCGAGATGATGTACTGGCCGCTGAGCTTGCCGCGGACCATGGAGCCGTTGACGCCCGCGCGAGAGAAGCTCGAAACCTTGGCACGGATGCCGTTTTTGAGGCCTTCGTCGCCCAGGTAGCTGCCCCACTTCCACGTGATGATGGCGATGCGCGTGGGGTTGCTGGCGTAGACGCCCATGGCGCCGTCGCCCAGGAAGGCCAGCGGGCGGATGTAGCAGGACTCCAGACCGTTGGCCTGGATCGTCTCCACACACGCGTTGACCAGCGCGTCGACGTCAAACTCGGGCTCCATGCAGACGATGTGGCAGGACTCCAGCAGACGCTCGATGTGCTCGCGAAGGCGGAAGACGGCGCTGCGGCCATCGGCGCGCTTGTAACAACGGATGCCCTCAAAGGCGCCGGTGCCGTAGTGGAGCGTGTGTGTCAGGACGTGCACATTGGCGTCATCCCAGTCCACCAACTTGCCGTCCAACCAGATGTATTTTGACTTTGCGACCATATTGAGGCTCCTACCACGCTGATTCTTGCGAACATCCAAGGGCACACGGTGGCTGCTGCGCACCATGACCCTGGCGACCTTCAGGATCGCCGGCGAGGCAAAGTCTTAGTCGATGGTTGGCCAGCCTTCAAGACGCAGAGGTGGTCTAAGTGCTTTTGACAGGGCACAAAATGCGAAAAATCGGTGGGATTGAAGTCAATCGAGGACAAACCCAGCGCCGCAGCGAACGCCGCCAGACCAAATCCCGTTTGGGACGGGTCTTACGAGGACGAGAAGTCGCAGCCCAGGTCGGGATGGTCAATGGGGCTCGGGCGAGCGAAACGCCATCAGGCCCAGGCAGTTGAGCGCATAGAAGAGCTTGTAGACGCCTTCGGCCCCGCCGGTGATGTTGAGGATGTTGCCCAGCGTCCGGCGGTTGTCCAGCAACCGCATCCAATCGCGCTCTGACTCGGTCAACTCAAGATCGGCCAACTCGGAGTGGCCCACCAGCAGCACCGGCGCGTAGGCCATGTAGGGGGCAAGATCGATGCTGATCCGCTCGGCGGGAAAGCCGTTGCGCACGCAGAGCATGACGATGTGGTTGGGGTCGCGCAGCTCGATCCGGGGCATGTCCCGCAGGCGCGCCATCGCGCGGAACTGGTAGATTCCTCGCTCCCAACCGGCCACGTCCAGCAGTTTGATGTCAAACTGACGCTCCAGACAGCGTTTGAGGTGCGCAGGGCTCAAGACCCCCATCTCGACCAGGATCTCCCCTTGCAGACGCCGCTCGGCTTTGAGGCGGTCCACCGACAGCTGGCAACGGGCCTCGTCCAAGAGACCATCGCGCACCAGGATCTGGCCCAGGCACTCGTAGAGGAGGTTGGACTTGATGCCTCTGGGCACGCCATTTTCGATGAAGACCATTTTTTTGATCTTATCGCGCTTGAGCAAAAGCGAGCCAGTGACCTGGGCTCTGGCCAACCGTGTCAAAATCGACGGGAAAGGCGTCTCTTCCAGGAGCCCTTGCAAAGGCACGCGCCTGGGATCGAGGTTGACCGGGGAGATCAACCCTTCCAGATCGGGGTTTCTGGGCTCAAATGAGCGCTGAGGTACAGGTGCGATAGGGCGGCGCGTCTGCACGGTGGCCTCGATGGGACGCGCGGCAGGCTCCATGGGCGCAAACGGGGCTGCGGGCTGGGCCGAGCGCGACAAAGCCCGAATATGGCGAGAGTTGAACCCGCGCCGCGCTGGGGTGCGCTCCAACCGCGCCACTGGGGTGGTGCCCGATTTGGTCGGCACATCGTCAAAAGGATCGGGCGCCGGGGCGTCTACGGACGCGGCGCTGATGGCGGGCAACCGCTCGTATGAGTGGCGCTGCTCGGGCATCGCGTCGATGGCATCAACGGCAGACAGACTTGGCGAAGAGTGACGCATATGGGCAGCGGGCTCCGCAGGGCTCGCCGCTGGGCTCTCCGCAGGTGTCGCCCCATCAATGGACTCGTCCTTGAAGCTCCCAGGGACCACCAACGACGAGGCCGAAGGCATCACCATGTCGGGCTCGGGCGGCGCGGCGACCTCGGGCATCACCAGCGCTTCGGGTTGAGCCGCCGCTGGGGCGATGGCCGCCGGGGCGATGGCCGCCGGGGTGACGGCATCCACAGAAGACCACGAAGGGCTTGAGGCGTGGTGTCTGGCGGGGCGAGGCGTTTCGGTCACAGTGGGCCGCACGACGGGCTGAGCGGGTTCAGCGCCACCATCAAAGCTGGTGTCGTTTCCGGTGGGATCCCAGCCCGTGACGTCGCCCAATTGACTGGCCGAGCCCAGCGGATCCAACGGGCTGGGGGCCGGTTCGAGCGGCGAGACAAAGTCGGCCATCAAGGACGGCGACGGGAGCGGGTTGGACATCGCAGGGACGGTCGTGGACTGCACGGCGGGCGGCTCGTCAGCCACGCGGTCCACCGGCACCACCACCGTGGACTCTTCCATGGAGCGCACCAGCTCGGGGCTGCGGGGGTAGCGCTCATCAAAGACGCCGCGCAGCACCTCCACCAGCGCCGCCGAGCGGACGGGCTTGGACAACACCGACACAAAGCTGTGGCGAGCCGTCAGCAGACGCGCGTTGGCGCTGCCCTGGTAGACAGAGGTCATGCCGACCACCGGCACCCCTTCAAGGAGTTGGGGGCTGGTTTTAAAGAGTTCGTAGCCGCACCCGTCGGGCAAAAAGAGATCGAGCAAGAGCGTGTCAGCGCGGTTGTGGCGCAAAAAACGCCGCGCCGACCCCAGGCTCGACTCACACACGACCTCAAACCCTTCGGCTTCGAGCATCTCGCGACAGTGGCGCTGCACCACCATGTCGTCATCCACCACCAGAACCCGCATCGCCCTCTCCTGCGTCAAACGGCTCCATCCGTCGGACCACCGCCTCAAAGACATCCCGAGCGACCCGACGCGCGCGTTCAAGATCGCGGCGCAGCGCCTGGGTCGGCTCTCCAGATCGGTAACCGGCGCGGCGCGCCAACGACGCCAGCCGCGCCTCATCTCCCAGCGGCACCAGACTGACCCCGGTCCCCTCCAACATCCTCAAGCGCCCCTCAAGGTGCCTCAGGTGCAGATAGGCCTGGCG
>CAKZKQ010000418.1 GCA_937123825.1 uncultured Pseudomonadota bacterium | reverse complement strand
CCACTTGGAAAGCCCTCCAAGCCTCCACCACCCACCGCAAAACCCCTTGGAAAGCCTCACAAGCCTCACTCAGCGCTCATCAGGCCCCCAAAAATGAACCAATTTCGACGAAATGCCCCACTCCAACCGGCGAAGCCAAGAACCCAACCCATCCCAAATGCCATAAGGAAGCGCAGCGACCGAACCACAAGGAAGCCAAGCGCAGCGCCGGCGACCGAACCAAAAGCAAGCCAAGCGAAGCGCTGGCGCCGCGAACCGAAAGCAAGTCCAGCGAAGCGCAGACGCCGCGAACAGCTCACTCGCGCCAGCGAGTGAGCACGCCAAATCGGCTCAGCCGATTTGGCGCAAAATGCCTTTGGCGGCTTCGGAGCGTTGGCCGGAGGAGCCAAGGGCGTCTTCGCGCACGACCTGGCATTTGTTGAGGTAGTTGATGTAGCTCAGGTCGAGCTTTTCGCCGGGGAGGATGTAGATGCCAAAGAGGTAGACGGTGTCGCGCAGGCGCAGGACGAGTTCTTCGGGCAGGTGGCATTGGCCGTGGGTGAAGAAGTAGAGGACGATTTCCTGACGTTCGCGCTCTCGCAGACGGCGAGCGTCGTGGAGGACTTGCTCAAAGACCTTGCGGTAGTTGCGGCCGCGCTCGGACTTGAAGCTCAGCAGGTAGGGCACGGAGTGGGCGTGCTCGCCGACTTTGACGGACTCGTAGAGGCGAGAATCGAAGAAGCGGAACCGGGGCCGCTCGCCTTGGAGGATGAGCTTTTTGATCATCGCCAGGGCGACGCCGCGGGCAAAGACGGTGCGGCGGCCGCGCATGGAGGCCGAGGCGTCGAGCAGAAGGTAGTGGATCTTTTGCTCTTCTTCTCGGGCGCGTTCGCGGGCGTAGTAGTAGAGTTCGTTGTCGATGAACGTCTGGGGGAGGATCTCTTCGTCGTAGGCAAACGCGGTGAGCATGAGGTTGTCGAGTTTGCCGACGCGCTCGATGCCCTCAAAGCCGTCCATGGAGTAGGTTTGGGCGTCTTTCTGGCGCTTGGCTTCCAGGACCGAGGGTAGGATCTGGAGGCTGAAATTGACGATGTCGTTGACCATGGGCATCGTAAAGAGGCCCATGAGGTCGACCAGCTCCAGGGTGGTGTTGCCGCTGTCGCTGCCGCCAAACATGCTCAGCAGGCGCAGCGTGTCGAGGTCGATCTGCTCGACGGCGTGGCGCACCTGCATGGACATCTTCAACAGCGTGTTGAAGAAGCGGATGAAGTACTCCCAATCGTCGCGGTCGAGGGCGTGGCGTCCGTAGGAGGTCTCGTAGACGTCGACGTCCAGCGGGAGCTGCTCGCGCAGGTAGCCCTTTTTGCGGCTCTCGGGCCACTCCTTGTGGACCAGCATCATCACCTTGGCCAACAAGACCGCGATGACGTCGTCGCCCAGCTTCCAGCCTCGGGCGCGGTGGACGACCTCACTTGAGGAGATCCGGCCGATGAGCCTGGAGTAGTCCTCAATCATGCGGACCACGTCGGGGTGGGCGCCGATGGCGCGCAGAGCCGCTTCATCCACCCCAACGCCGCCCACGTCGCGCTCGGACTGGGTGAAGAGCACGCCCATGTCGTAGACGATGACGTAGGGCAGGTGCAGACCCAGACGGTGCAGGAGGTTGTGCCAGTTGGCCGCCCTCATGCGCAGCGCGCCGTCGCCGCCTTGGACTTTGGTGCCCGCGATCGCCCTGAAGGCCAGGCCTGTGTATTGAAGCTGGAAGTAATCGGCCATAAACGCCGCCTCACCGTGGGGGTTCAGCTGAACTTGCTGGACTCAAAGAGCTGCTGGAGCATCGCATCAACGCGGCGCTGGATTTCCTTGGCCGCGGGCGTCCCAATGGCGCCCAACGCCGTCTTGATGTCGTTGAGGTTCTTGAGCTGACTGAAGAGTTGGATGTCGCTGGGCACCTCGCCGCTGGACAGGACCTCCTCAATCAGGCGCACCTCTTGGATAAGGTCTTCGAGGTTGGCGCCGGGGCCGCCCTTGCGCGTGGCGTTGGGGTGGGCCTGGTAGTAGTTGTCCAGCACGGGGTCCACGATGTCGCGCAGGATCTCGCGCTGGTCGAGGTTGTTCCAGATGTGCTTGAGGACAAAG
>CAKZKQ010000417.1 GCA_937123825.1 uncultured Pseudomonadota bacterium | reverse complement strand
CCCGAATCTTTTGATGACTTGAGGTCGATGGACAGGCGCTCTATCCGGTGGCGACGGCCAGGCAAGAGGGTCAGCGCGTCCCAGGGCTCGGGCTCGGTAGCGACCCAGACCCGGTGGGCCTCTTCGGCGATGGCCTCATCCAGATCGTCGTCATCTTTGACATAAAAGGTGTGCTGCAATGGCAGGATCATCACCCAGCGGGCCTTGTGGGCGGGCAGCAAGACACACGGCATGGTCATGGTGGGGGTGTTGTAGAGGCCGCGCGGGACGTGCGTCAGGCGGACTTTGACGTCCACATCCACCAGCGTGATGCCGGGCGGCAGCGAGAAACGCCCCAACACCTCTGGATCCACGCGGCGCAGGTAGGCCTCAAGGAAGGTCTGCACCTCGTCGAGCGCGGCCTTGACCGTGCCGTGGCTGACCAGCGTGGGGTTGGCCACGGGGTAGGCGACGCAGTGGCCATCAAAGAGTTCTTTGACCACCACGTCGACGTTGAGCTTCTCGCTCGGCAAGGGCAGTGTGTTCATCCGGTGGTGTGCTCTGTCAGCGGCCTTTGAAAAGCCCGTGTTCTTCTCGGTGTCCAGCCATGACCATACGCAAGCGTCCATATCCGTCAACACGGCGCACAAATGGATTTGAATGAAGGCCAATCTGGTGCGTCTACGGGACTATGGTATGCTTGAGACCAAGACGTGGCATATGATCATCGCATACATGTGCAAAGACCCCATTGAACAACGGACGGTGAAGATGATGAACAAGTGGATGTGGAAGCTCCTGGCAGGGGCGTTGGTGTTGTGTGCGCTGCCTGTGTCGGCTTCGGCCCAGGAAGAGGACGCGTGTCTGGCCATTGAAGACTGCCTTGATGCCTGTGAGGGTCCTGAAGACAGCAACTGCATCGATGCCTGCCTGGCCGAGTCGACCGATGAAGACGTCGCTGCAGCGTTCCAGGAGGCCATCAACTGCCTCAACAACAACGAGTGCGCGCCTGAGGACCAGGATTGCCTCTTTGAGCAGTGCGGCGATGAGCTTTTGGCGGTCAACGAGTTGTGCGGCGACGAAGGCGGCGACGATTGCGACGAAGAGCCCGGCCCCGACTGCTGCATTTTTGCCAACGACGGCGAGTGCGATGAGCCCGACCTGTGTGATCCCGGCACCGACACGTCGGATTGCCTGGGCGGGGACAACAACGACCCTGCGCCGCCCGAAGAGACCGCCTGCACCGAGTTTGAGTTCTGCCTCTTTGAGGAGTGTGGCGAGGGCATCGACCTTGACTGCCTGGGCGCTTGTGCCGACACGCTTGATGGCGAAGCCCGCGAGAGCTTTGATGATCTGATCGCCTGCGTCGAAGACAGCGGCTGCGGGTTGGAGGACGACGAGTGCCTTGAGGCGGCGTGCACCAACGAAGGCGAAGCCTTTGACGATGCTTGTGAAGGCATCGCCACCAACAACGACACGGGCGTGGACAACAACAACGACGGCAACAACGACGGCAACAATGACGATGGCAACAACGACATTGATGACGACGAAGACAACGCTGGCGGAAACAACGGCGCCGACGACGATGAAGAAGACGACGACGGCAGCGGCGGCGGCGAGCTTGATGAAGGCTGCGCGGTCAACCCGCACTCCAGCCCTTCGGTGCCGCTTGGCGGTGCGATGCTGCTCTTGATGGGGTTGGCCGCCGTGATCCGCCGTCGGCGTTGATCCCCCTGAACAACGCGCCGCGCGGACGCCCCCGTCGGTCCCGCGCGTTGTGACCACCCACCGGGCGCGCCGCCAAATGATGTTTTGGCGCGCGCCCGTTTGCTTTCCCGACAGGAGCCCCCATGCTCACCGGACGTTGCCTTTGTGGCAGCCTCACCTTTGAGATCCAAGGCCCCATCCACAACATGGGCCACTGCCACTGCTCAAAGTGCCGCAAGGCATACGGCGGCGCTTTTGGCACCTTTGCCCAGGTGGCCAGCGCTGATCTGAAGATTTTGACGGGAAGGGAGGGGCTGCGCGCCTGGCGCTCGTCTGCCACCGTCGAGCGCACTTTCTGTGGCACCTGCGGCTCGCCGTTTACCTACCATTGGGACGGCATGCCGTCGGTGGTGTGGGTGGTGGCGGGGCTCTTGGATGAAGATCCCCAGGTACGCCCGGATCACCACATATTTGTGGGCTCCAAGGCGCCCTGGCATGAGATCACCGACGAACTGGACCAGTTCGAGCAGTACCCTCCTGCCAAATAGTCAAATGGTGCTTCAGAAGCTGTCGGCAACCCGTTTGGCCTGACGGATGCACAGGTCCACGTTTTCCAGAACCAAAGACAAGTTCCGGTCTGTGCCTGCAGGGCGGCGTGCTTCGGGGGCAAAGAAGGCCTCGGCGGTGGCGCGCCCTTCGGCGTCGCAGAAGCCGCTGGCCAGCCAGGGCATCCCAGTGGCACTCTGGGCGCCGCGCACCTCGATGAGCTTGTCGTAGTGTTCGGTCATCCAGGTCCACATGATCGCGTGGGTCTGGGGTTTGCCAAACGTCGGGCTGATGACCGACCACATGTCCTGGGCCTTGAGGGTGCCGTCGAGGAGCAGATCGAAGCTCTTTCGCAGCAGCGCCTCATCGGTGAAGCTGCCAAGGGCCGCCATGACCGCGCGGCGCGCCTGGGGGTCGGGGACCTTGGGCAACGTGGCGACCAGCGCGTCGTGGTCTTTGGCTTTGTTGCCGCGCGCGATCTCCATCAGTCCGATGGCGGCGATGTCGGCGGGCACCGAGGCCGGATCTTTAAGGAACTTGCGCGCGTCTTTGACCACCGCGGCGATGACCTTGCGGTCGCCGACGGTCTTGACCATGGCCGAAATCAGCCGGGGACGCAGCATGCCCACCTCTGCAGGTTCGTCTTTGGCCGGGCGCAGCCCAACGCGCTTCATGTGGGGCGCGATGAGCCCTTTGGCCCAGCGCTGGAACTTCTTGCGGCTGGCGGGCTTGTCGGCCACGGCGCGGCGCTTGAGGAAGCTCACAGAGCCCAGCACGCCGTTGACGATGATGCGGTGCTCTTCGTTGGCCAGCGCGGCCACCGAGGCGATGTAGGCGTCGGCGGTGATGGCGTCGGCCTCCAAAAGACCCCCGAGGATGGCGGGCAGCGCGGCGCGCTCGGGCAGCGTCAACTTCTGGCGGTGGTTGTTCAAGAGCGCCACCAGCGCCTTGTCATCCAAGCGCCAGCGGTAGTAGCCGCTCTCATCGGCGTTGGGGTGCAGCCAGGTGGGGCAGGCGGCCACATCAAGCTCAAAGGTCCCCGTGGGGCCTTCCAACTCCACGCAGGTGCGTCCGACCTCGCCGTTGACCTCGTGGCGCATGCAAACCGGCACGCGCCAGGCGTCGCCCTGGGGCGCCTTGCTGCCAGCGGGCAGGTAGCGGGTCTGGCTCAGCGTGACGGCGGGTTTGGGGCCGTCACAGGCGACCTCCACCTTGATGAAGGGCACGCCGGGCTGGTTGATGAACTTGTCGATGGTGGCCACGACCGGTTTGCCGGTGCTCTTCTCCAACGCGGCCAGCAGGTCGCCGGTGGCGGCGTTGCCGTGCTGGTGAGCCTTGATGTAGGCGCGCACGCCGTCGCGGAAGGCGTCCTCGCCGCTCCAGGCCTCCATCATGCGCAGCACCGCCGCGCCCTTGGTGTAGGTGATCCCGTCAAAGGCGTTGTAGACGTCGCCGCCGTGCTCGATGGGCTGACGCACGGCGCGCGTGGCCTCTTTGGAGTCGGCGCCCATCACCCAGCCCGAGCTGCGGATGGCGTCCAGCGGGGCTTCAAGCTCGGGGGCCACGTCGGCGACCACGCGCGTGGCCATCCAGGTCGCAAAGGCCTCGTTGAGCCACAGATCGTCCCACCACATCGGCGTGACCAGGTTGCCAAACCACATGTGGGCCAGTTCGTGGGCGTTGACGCTCTGGAAGGCGTAGCGGGTGCGGATGGGCGCGCGCTGGCCGTCAAAGAGCAGCAAGGTCTCGCGGAACGTGATCAGCCCGACGTTCTCCATGGCGCCCGCGCTGAAGTTGGGCACGGCCACCAGGTCGATCTTCTTGTACGGGAAGGGGGCGTCGAAGTAGTCCGTCAACGACGTCACCAGCGCCTTGGTGTTCTCCAGGGCGTACTTGGTCAAGTGACCCTTGCCCTTGGTCGTCACCGCGCGCAGCGGCACACCCGGCGCCGCCTCTTCACTGGCCTCCACAATGTCAAACTCGCCCACGGCCACCGCCACCAGATAGGTCGGCAGCGGCTGGGAGGGGGCAAAGGTGAAGGTGGTCCAGTCGCCCTCGTCGGTGCGGCCAGTCTCGGGGGTGTTGGCCAGCGCCGTCATGCCTTTGGGCGCCTTGAGCGTCAGCGTGAAAGGCGTCTTGAAGCGGGGCTCGTCAAAGCAGGGGAAGGCGTCGCGGGCTTCGAGCGGCTCAAACTGGGTGTAGGCGTACCAGCCGGACTCCACCTCGACGCGGTAGAGCGACTCGGGCACGGTCCCCAGGTCGCCTTCGTACTTAATGTGCACCGTCCATTTGCCGGTCGCCAGCGCTTCGGGTGCTTCAAGCACCAGACCTTTGTTCTCGCCGTTGTTGACCTTCAGCGCGATCTCGGTGCCCGCTGCGTTTTTGATGGCGGCGGATTGGATCTCCAGCTCCCCGCTGTGAAGCTGCACAAACCACGTCTTCTCTTTGATCTCCACGTCGATCTCCACCGCGCCCTGGAACATCTCCTGGCGAGGATCGATCTGCATGGTTAGACGGTAGTCGGTGGGGGTGACGGCCTTGGCGCTCAGGCGCTGGTGGCCGTCGTTGTGCTCGGGTTTGCGATGCTCGGGTTCGGCTTTGGGCGCTGGGGCCGGATCAGGCGGTGGTGGCGGGGTGCCGCAAGCGGCCATTGTCAGCGCCGTCAGCGTTAAAAGCGTCAGAGTCCATCGTGTGTGTTGCGTCATGTCTTCCTCCCTCCAAAGACCAAGGCCATCCTTTTACACCAGACGGCAGGCCTGAATACAGTTG
Organism: uncultured Pseudomonadota bacterium; assembly: GCA_937123825.1. Classification (GTDB taxonomy): domain Bacteria; phylum Myxococcota_A; class Bradymonadia; order Bradymonadales; genus CAKZKQ01. The sequence continues at coordinate 96 of CAKZKQ010000417.1, read as the reverse complement.
ACTGGTTTGGGAGTGCTTGGGGGGAGGTTGGCAGCAGAACGCAGCCGTTCAACGTTCGGTTTGTGTGATGTGGATCTGGATGTTCTGGTGGAGGTT
>CAKZKQ010000416.1 GCA_937123825.1 uncultured Pseudomonadota bacterium | reverse complement strand
GAAGAGCCAGACCAGGACAGCGGCTCTGACCCCGAAGGACCCGATCCCGATCTTCCCGACGAGGATGAGGAAGAATGGGAAGACGATGACTGTCACACCGACTGCTTTGGAGGGGCCAAATGCGTCGATGGTCAAATCGAGGTCTTTGCTGTCGGCGCGCTGCCGTGCCACCTCGGCTTATCTTGCCCATCAAGCCCCGTCTACACCTGCGAACAAGGGTGCCGCCAGGATCTTACCTACCTTGATGACCCAGACGCGGCACCCACCGCTTTGTGCGAAGAAAACCGGCCCATTGAACCCGATGAACCGTGCGACACCGACGCAGATTGCCAGCCCGTCCAGGTCCGGACGGTCGAAGACAGCACCTTCATAGAGGTCGACTGGCTCATTTGTGGTCCAAACGGCACCTGCCAACCCGACCCAGAGCCCCAAACACACAACCACATGGACCCCTGCGGCCTCACCCTTGACTCGCCCGAGCTCGACTCCAGCCCCTTTGGCCTGGCCCACACCGTGCCCAGCCAGGCATGCACCAGCGGTCTGTGCGCCGTCCAACGCACCGGCGGCTGTTTGATTCAGGGATGCACGCTGGAGTGCCTCTACGACCACGACTGCCCAGAAGACAACCGGTGCAAACGCAACCCCGAGGACCCCAGCGACTTTGAATCGCGCGGACACTGCCAGCCCTCGGAGCAAGTATGGCGATCACGGCCGACCCTTTGCCAGTGATCACCCCCGCTACAGGTCCGCGCACATGACTGCGCACCGCTGAACTCTAAAACCCCTTCTACCCCACTAAAAACATTAAAAACGCTTAAAATCGCCACCGCGATCAAGTACATAAACCTTGCTCGCGCACAGGTGCGCGAAATCCGCGTTGGAGGGCCAAACACAGCGCAACGCGCTGCCTCCAAAAGCATCAAATTTCAGGGGAATGTTGCACACATCTCCTCACCTCAGGGTACACAAACACAACATCAGGGTTTTAAACCAGGCGACCGGGCGCCAAACCCATGCCAAAGTGCAGACGAAAGGCTTGCATTGAGGTTTGGCATCCAAAACTCCCGGTCCATTGTCCCAAAAAACAGACAACACAGCGGGCCTCCACAACCCATGGGGCGCTCTTGTGTATGGTCACGATGGGTGGAGTGACGCGTCATGGCATTTCAAATCGAGTTCATCAATCACGCTTCAGTGCTGATCCGCTCTAAAAACGTGGGGCTCCTGACCGACCCCTGGTACAAGGGCACGGCCTTCCACAAAGGCTGGAACTTGATCGCAGAGACCGACGACGACACCGTCCGCGACGTGCTCAGCCGCACCACCCACATCTGGGTCAGCCACGAGCACCCCGACCACTTCTCGCCGCCGTTCTTCATCAAGTACGGCGACCTGATCCGAGCGCAGAAGATCCAACTCCTCTTCCAGAAGATCGAAGACCGGCGCGTCATCACCTTCCTGCGCAAACAAAACTTTGATGTCCTTGAGTTGGAGTTTTTGCAGCCCTACTCGCTCGACAACGAGGTTCGTGTCACCTGCCTCAAAGACGAGTTCTACGACAGCGCGCTGTCCATCAAGGTCGGGGACAAACACATCCTCAACATCAATGACTGCGCGGTCACCACCGAGGAGCGCGCCGATGAGATCCGGCGCCACGTCGGCCACTGCGATGTGTTGCTGACCCAGTTCAGCTACGCGGCCTGGAAAGGCGGCCGAGAAAACATCACCTGGCGCCGCACCGCAGCCAAAGAAAAGCTCAACTCACTGTCCATCCAGGCCAGAGTCTTTCAAGCCACCACCGTCATTCCCTTTGCCAGCTTTGCCTTCTTCTCCAACCAGCGCAATTTCTACCTCAACGACTCCGTCAACCGCCCCAGCGACCTCGTTGGGCGCTTTGATGACGCCCCCTTTGAGCTCGTCGTCATGAAACCGGGCGACACCTTCGACAGCCAGAGCAACGCGCACCACAACACCGCACAAAGCGCCGCTGCGGTTGCCTGGTGGGATGAGCAATACGACAACCTCGACCAAAGGGAGCTGTGGGACTACGAACCTGTCGAAGAAGCGGTCCTGGAAGAGACCTTTGAGCGTTACTGCGAACGCGTCTGGAGCAACAACGCACGCTGGTTCATGCAACTGATGCGGTGGGTTTCACCCATCCGCGTCTTCCAACCCGTCAAGATCAACCTTGACGATCTGGACGCCACCTACCAGGTCGACATCTGCGCCGGCACCTTTGAGAAAACGCAGGGGCCCAGCGACCTGCAAATGTCGTCCGAGTCACTCAACTTCATCTTCCGCAACACCTTTGGCTTTGACACCCTGACCGTCAACGGCTGCCTTGAAGAGAGCCGCCCCGATGGCTTCTCCAGAGCCACGCGCGCCCTGGCCATCGAAAACCTCAACAACCTCGGCCTGTCGTTCTCTCCTTCCCTGATCATCCAGCCCGAGGTCATCATGATCTTCCTGGGGCGGCTGGCCAGCGTCCGCCGCAAACAAAAGAACGCGAGCTGACTCACGCGCCGTAAATAAAACCCATTTGAACAAAACCCTCAGCGTATTGATGACACAAATCCTTACACAAAACCCCCGCAAATAATAAAACAAACCTACAAACAAAGAGCCGCACATCTTTTCCCCGATTATGTGCCTCTCACCCTGGGCAAGCCCACGGAATGTGATTAGGTTATGCGGGCAATTGGCAACACAATCTGGGCCCAAACGCATGAGGTCATGCGGGTCACCCGGCAAAGACCCTCATCCATGCCTCAAACACCAGACCACACGGGCCATCAGACACCAGACCTCCCTGGAGGCTCTGGTCTTGTGCACTTCAACACAACAACGTACGGCCCATGCAAAGCCTCCCCAAACCTGACAACCGCGCATCTGCGACCCAAATTGAAACGCTCCTCCAAGTCACCCAACGCCTCCAACAAGGCACCGATGACGCCATCGCCAAAGCACTCGCCCTGACCTGCACCTTTCTTGGTCTGGAGTTTGGCATCGTCAGCCACATCGATGGTGACGCCTACATCATCGAACACTGCCACGCCCCTGAAGGCACGCTGGAGCCGGGACAACGCTTTGCGCTGGGCACCACCTACTGTGACCTGACCCTCAAGGCCCAGGACGTCCTGACCATCGAATCCGTCCGGCACTCACAGCACAAAGGCCACCCTTGCTTTGAATCGTTCAACCTGGAGTCCTACATCGGCGTCCCACTGCTGGTCGAAGGCCAACCCTACGGCACGTTGAACTTCTCCAGCGCCAGCCCCTACTCCAGAGCCTGGAACGACAACGACCGCATGTTGATGCGGCTGATGGCACAGATCGTCTCCAACGCCATCGAGCGCCAGCGCACCGACACCCAACTGGCCAAGACGCTGCGCGCCCTGGAGCGCTCAAACCAGGAGTTGGAAGCCTTCGCACAGCGCGTCTCCCACGATCTCGTGGCGCCGCTGCGCTCCATTGAGCAGCTCTCCCTCTGGCTGCGCGAAGACATCGGCAACGTCCTCCAGGACGCATCGCAAGAACACCTCGCGCTGCTCCAAAACCGGGTGGGCCGCATGAAAAATCTGGTCCACGGCTTGCTCGACTACTCCAGGCTGACCCACCAACACGGCCAGGAAACCATCGAACTGCGCCCCTTTATTGAAGACATCGTCGCGCTGCTCGATGCACAACCCGGATGCCACATCCGCTTTGATCTCCAAGCCCAGACCATCACTGCACCGCGCACCCCGCTTGAGTTGGCGCTGCGAAACCTCATCGACAACGCCCTCAACCACCCAGAGCGCGCCACCACCCTCGCGCAACAACAGCGAGACGGGTTCATCCGCGCCATGGCCCGAGAGCCGGAACGACGATGGGAACGCATTCATTGGACAAGGGTGAGATAGGGGAGAGGGACCGGGG
>CAKZKQ010000415.1 GCA_937123825.1 uncultured Pseudomonadota bacterium | reverse complement strand
TCGTGACTCCAAGCCTTTCGATTCTCTCCCTCGACACCATCGGCCTCGCCGGAGCTTGGTTCCAATTGTCAGACAGAACCTGGCGAGGGGCTGTGGTGGTCGCGTCAGCGCACCGCAGCCCAGGGACGAGGTGCCCCGGCGTGTGTTTTGAGTGATCCGATCGGTTTTGGAGTGATGGAGAGGCGTCTGCCGTGGGGTGGGCGCTTTTGTTGTTTTTGATGATATTTTTGGCACTAAACGGGGTTTGGGGAGTTTTTTGAGCGTGTTTCTTCTGTGGTGAGGCAGAAAATGGGGGTGTGTTTTCAAGGTCTGTGTGTGAGCGCCGATAAGCAACTGAGGAACCAGCGAGGGTGGGGCGCACTGGGCGCGTCGACCCGCACCGAGACTGGCACAAGGGGCCGGTGAGGTTGTTTGAGATGGCCGATGCGCGCTGGCGGCCACAGCAGGGGCGGAACACAGTGATTGAGAGCACACTCCAGATTGGGATGATCGTGTCTTTTGCGTTTGTGGTGGCGGCGGGGTTTTGCTACGCGGCCCATTGGTGGTCAGAGCGTCGCTTTGAGCGGCGTCTGGCGGCGGCGCAAGGCGCCACGGCGGTGGTGGTGCCCAGACCGTTGAGGCATTTGACGCCGCCGCAGGGCATGGTGGCCGTGCCGGGTTTGAAGGTGGCAGGTGGGGTGTTGGGTTCAAGCCAGCGCGGATCTTCTCCGATGTCTTCTATGAAGAACGTGCGTGCTGCAATGCAGTGACGTCAGGTGTGTGGGTTGAGGGTGCATTGGGCCATGGGTGGTCAAAGTGTGCTTTGAATCCTCTGGTCCTGGCGTAGACCCGTTTAAGGGAGCGCGCAGGGAGGCATTGTGTCAAAGGGGAGCAAGTACAACTCAACCGGCGAGGTGCACGCCCGCTTTCAAAAGCAGTTTACGACGCGTGCGTTGTGGGCGCTGGCGATTGCGGCGGTGCTGTCGATTTCGAGTTTGGTGGCTTCGTTGGTGACTTCGAGCGACGACGTGTCGTCACCGGCGGAGATCAACGTCTCAGGTCGTCAGCGGATGTTGTCACAGCGCATTGCGTTGTTGGCGACCGAGGCGGCGGTGACAGATGAGCCGGGGTTGTTGCGCGAAGAGCTGGCAGATCTGGATGAAGCCATTGCGTTGATGGACAACAGCCACATGGGGCTGCTGGAGGGGTCGGCGTCGATGGGCTTGTCGGGGCAGCTCAGCCCGGCGCTGCGGGGGCATTATTTTGAGCCGCCAGCGCGTTTGGACATGCGCCAGAAAGCATTTTTAGAGCGGGCCAGGGCGGTGCACGGCGCTTTGAGCCGAGGTGAGCCCGTGGATGCGGGGTCATTGTCGGCGCTGCAGCACGATGCGCGCGGGGACTTTCTGGTGTTGCTCAACCAGGCCGTGGTGCTCCATCAGCGCAACTCCGAAGAGACCATCGCGATGGGGCGGCGCACCCAGGTGTTGATCTTTGCCCTGATGGTCGGGGCGATGCTCTTTGCCTTCTTTGGGATCTTTTTGCCGCTGCGGCGCACGATCCGTTGGGAGTCGAGGGAGTTGCAGCGGATTGAGGAGAGCCAAGCGCTGCAAAGTGAGCAAAACATGTGGTTGCAGCGCTTTCAGCGGGCCTTGGACATGATCGACACCGAGGAGGGTGTGTTGAAGATCGTGGCCAGAGCGATGGGCTCATTGGTGCCAGCGTGGTCGATGGAGGTTCTGCTGGCCGCCGCCAGCCAAGCGCGCGTCGATCAAGCGGTGACGCACCCAGAGCACGGTGCACCAGGCTGTCAGGTCGCCTCGCCGTGGGGCTGTGTGGCGGTGCGCCGGGGTCGCGCGACGATTTTTGAGTCGAGCCAGGCGCTGGACGCTTGTCCGATGCTCTATGATCGTGCGTCGCCGTGTTCGGCGGTGTGTGTGCCGGTGACGTTCATGGGGCGCTCGATTGGCGTGTTGCACGCCACGGGGCCGGAGCACATGGGGCCAGACGAGGTCTTTTTGGAGCAGCTTAAGCAGTTGGCAGGTCAGTCGGGGACACGTATTGGGACGGTGCGGACCTTTGAGAAGGTGCAGCGTCAGGCGACGACGGATCCGCTCACGGGGTTGATCAACCGCCGGACGTTGATGGACACGGTGACGCCGTGGTTGTCCCAGGGTCGGAAGCTGTCGTTGGTGATGGCGGACCTGGATCATTTCAAGCGGCTCAACGACACCTTTGGCCACGACGCAGGAGACCGCGCGCTGTGTGTCTTTGCCAAGGTCTTCAAGACGGTGTTGGGCGAGGATCATGTGGTGGCGCGCTTTGGCGGCGAGGAGTTTGTGGCGGTATTGGTGGACATGGACGCCAAGGGTGCGGTGCCGATGCTCAACACCATGCGCCGCGAGTTGGCCAAGACGTTGACGGCCAGTACGACGCCGATCTTTACGGTGAGCATGGGCGTGGCGGATTCGACGATGACGGACGACATGCACGCGCTGCTGCGGATTGCAGACGAGACCTTGTACGAGGCCAAGGACAAGGGGCGAGATCGCGTGTTGGTGGCCTCGCGCGAGCGCAAGCCGACGGTGGACTTGCCGGCGACGTTGGGTTTGACGGAGTTTGACGCCAGTCGCCAGGGTGGCAAGCGTCAGGCGAGTTGAACGGCGGCGGTTGCGTGCCGGTTTTGGATGTGTGGAGGGGCGCTCTTTGGGGCGCCTTTTGTGGTTTTTGGGAGGGAGAGGGGTGGTGGGCAGTGGGCAGGCGATGCTTTGAGCTTGGAGGGGGCTGGTTTTATTGGCTGAGAGGGTTATTTATTCAAAAGTTGCGCATGATGTGGGTGTATTGACTACAAATTCCATTTGCAAATTTTTTGCAGCGCGGCTATGTTTCGCTCGCTTTCACCTTCTGTGGGTGATTCGACAACAAGACTCAACCGGGGTGCGGTGATTGTCCTGTACGCTGTGGTTTTGATGTCGTCTTAGCGGGAGTAGAGCGAGACACCATATACTTTTTCTCGGAGTGGTCTGAACCGATTTTAAGTCACATTGTCATCCGCTTGTGAGCCTGAGGCAGCCGTATGGGTTTGTCGTGGGTGTGTGCTTGGGTTGCGTGTTGAATCGGTTCATTCCAGTTGTTCCGGAAGGAGGACAAGCTCGTGCGTTCTTTAGTGACGTGGGGTGTCTCTAGTGCGGTTTCTCTGCTGTGCCTGCTCCTGATCTCGCATCCAGCCTGGGCACAAATTCAATTTGACGACAAAGTGATTGCGGAGGACGCAGCGGCAAGCGAGTTGTTTGGCAGCTCGGTGTCAGTGTCGGGAAACGTGGCGTTTGTGGGTGCGTATCTGGACGATGACCGGGGTCAGGATGTCGGCAGCGTCTACATTTATGAACAAAACGACGGAAACTGGGCCCAGGTCGGAAAGCTGGTGCCCGATGACGGCGCAGCCAGCGACCACTTTGGTTGGTCAGTGTCGGTGTCTGGCGATTACGCCTTTGTGGGCTCGCGTCTGGACGACGACCGAGGCTCAAGCAGCGGCAGCGTCTACGTCTACGAGCGCATCGACGGCATTTGGCGCTTTGTGCGCAAGCTGACGCCCAATGACGGGGCCTCAAGCGACCAGTTTGGTTACTCCGTGTCGGTGTCGGGCGACCTGGCCGTGGTTGGCGCGCTCTCAGATGACAACGGCAACGTGGCCAACACCGGCAGCGCCTACGTCTTTGAGCGCGTCAACGGCACCTGGACTCAGCGCGCTAAGCTGATCGCCAGCGATGCCCAAGCCAGTGACCAATTTGGATACTCCGTGTCCATCTCCGGCGATGTTATTTTTGCCGGCGCCCGCGACGACGACGACAAAGGCTCCGCCAGTGGCAGCGTCTATGTCTTTGAACGCAACCAAGATGATGACTGGGTCCAGGTCAGCAAATTGACGGCGCCTTTTGGTTTCACCAATGACAACTTTGGCCATTCTGTTTCTGTCAGCGGCAATGTTGCCGTGGTCGGTGCTCAGGCTGATGACAGCGTGACGCCGGGCAGCAACAACATCCTTGGAAACGCAGGCAGTGCCTACGTCTTTGAGCGCATCGACAACGACTGGAAGCAGGTTGCTCGCCTCACCGCCGAAGACGACGCCACCACCAACGTCCTCTTTGGCTCCTCTGTCTCCGTTTCTGGCGACCGTCTGATGGTCGGCGCCTACACTGATGATGACGGCGGCGGCACCAGAACGGGCAGCGCCTACGTCTTTGAGCGCTTTGACGACGGTTGGCGGCGCACCACCAAGTTGGTGGCCAACGATCGTGCTGTCAGCGACCAGTTTGGCTTTTCGGTGTCTTTGGACGGCGGTTTTGCCCTTGTGGGTGCTTCGGCCGATGACACCCCTCGCGGCGTCAACGCTGGCAGTGCCTACTTCTTCCGTCTTGGAGAAGACGATGTCCCATGGGCTCGTGGACAGAGCTTGCTGGCCAATGAAAACCAGCCATTGAACATCAACCTGACAGGCGAAAGCGAAAGCGCAGTGACCTTTGCTCTGGTCAACGCACCGGCCAATGGTTCTCTTGATGGATTCAATGCTCAGACCGGCGCCGTGACCTACACTCCCGAAGCCGATTTCTATGGCGTGGACAGCTTTACCTTCCGTGTCAGCAGTGATGGACGCACCAGCGAACCTTCCGCTGTTACAATCATGGTGTTGCCGGATGATGCCTGGTCCCAGTTTGATGGAAAGGTGTTTGCCGCAGATGGTTCAGCAAGCGATCTCTTTGGAAGTTCAGTGTCCATCTCGGGCAACACCGCTTTGGTAGGGACGTATCTGGATGATGATCGCGGTCGAGACGTCGGCAGCGTCTACATTTATGAGCAAAGCAACGGCAGTTGGGCCCAGGTTGGAAAGTTGGTGCCCGATGATGGCGCAGCCAGCGACCACTTTGGTTGGTCAGTGTCGGTGTCTGGCGACTACGCCTTTGTGGGCTCGCGTCTGGACGACGACCGTGGCTCAAGCAGCGGCAGCGTCTACGTCTACGAGCGCATCGACGGCATTTGGCGCTTTGTGCGCAAGCTGACGCCCAATGACGGGGCCTCAAGCGACCAGTTTGGTTACTCCGTGTCGGTGTCGGGCGACCTGGCCGTGGTTGGCGCGCTCTCAGATGACAACGGCAACGTGGCCAACACCGGCAGCGCCTACGTCTTTGAGCGCGTCAACGGCACCTGGACTCAGCGCGCCAAGCTGATCGCCAGCGATGCCCAGGCCAGCGACCAATTTGGATACTCCGTGTCCATCTCCGGCGACGTTATCTTTGTTGGCGCTCGCGATGACGACGACAAAGGCTCCGCCAGTGGCAGCGCCTATGTCTTTGAGCGCAACCAAAACGACAGTTGGACTCAGGTCAGCAAGTTGACGGCGCCCTTTGGCTTCACCAACGACAACTTTGGTCATTCCGTTGCGGTGGATGGTGATTTTGCTGTGGTTGGTGCTCAGGCTGATGATAGCGTGACACCGGGCAACAACAACATCCTTGGAAACGCAGGCAGCGCCTACGTCTTTGAGCGCATCGACAACGATTGGAAGCAGGTTGCTCGTCTCACCGCCGAAGACGACGCCACCACCAATGTCCTCTTTGGCTCCTCCGTCTCTATTTCTGGAAATGTGCTCGTGGTGGGCGCCTACACCGATGAGGATGACAACGGAACCCGAGCGGGCAGTACGTATTTCTTTGAGCGCTTTGAGCAAGGTTGGCGTCGTACGACCAAAGTTGTGGCCAACGATCGTGCAGTCAGCGATCAGTTTGGCTTTTCTGTGGCCATCGACGGTCGCAACACCATCATTGGTGCTTCTGCTGATGACACGCCTCGTGGTGTCAACGCAGGCAGTGTGTACTTCTTTGATGTGGAGAACCGCTCGGGGCTCTTTGCCAATCAGTTGGCGGTGACCACGCCTGAAGAGACTCCGGTGGGCATCACGTTGACGGGGCAGGGGGCTCAGAACCTGACGTTTGAGCTGCTTTCCCAGCCTTCCAATGGTGTGCTGAGCGGCTTCAACGCCCAGACCGGCGCGGTGACCTACACCCCGGCGGCTGGGTTTGATGGGGCCGACGCCTTTACGTTCCGCGTGGTGGCCAACGGTGAGCAGAGCGCGCCTGCGACGGTGAGCATCACGGTGACTCCGGTCAATGATGCGCCGACAGCCAATGCTCAGGCGGTGTCCACCAACGAGGAAGTGGCGGTGAACATCACTTTGACGGGCAACGACCCTGACGGTGATGACTTGACCTTTGCCCTGGTTGGGCAGCCGTCCAATGGTGTGCTGAGCGGCTTCAACGCCCAGACTGGTGCTGTGACCTACACTCCCGCCGATGATTTCAGCGGCCAGGACACGTTTACGTTCCGGGTGTCGGACGGCGAACTGAATTCGGCGCCTGCGACGGTGACGGTGACGGTTAACGCGGTTAACGACGCGCCGACGGCCAACGCTCAAACGGTGTCCACCAATGAGGATACCGCGGTCAACATCACCCTGACGGGCAATGATCCTGACGGCGATGACTTGACCTTTGCTGTGCTGCAGCAGCCCGCCAATGGCACTTTGAGCAACTTCGACGCTCAGGCTGGCACGGTCACCTACACGCCCAGCAGCAACTTCAGCGGCAACGACAGCTTTACCTTCCGGGTTTCGGACGGCCAGGCCAACTCGGCGGCGGCGACGGTGAGCATCACGGTCAACGCGATCAACGACGCGCCGGTGGCCAACGCTCAGTCTGTGTCCACCAACGAAGACACTGCGGTGAACATCACGTTGACTGGCAACGACCCCGACGGCGACGACATCACCTTTGCGCTGGTGGATCAGCCCGACAACGGTGTGCTGAGCGGCTTCAACGCCCAGACCGGGACGGTCACCTACACGCCCGCCGATGGGTTCAGCGGGCTGGACAGCTTCACCTTCCGCGTCTCGGACGGTCAGCTTAACTCGGCCACGGCGTCAGTGACCATTACGGTCAACGATGTCAACGACGCGCCGACGGCCAACGCCCAGTCTGTGTCCACCGATGAAGACACGGCGGTCAACATCACGCTGACCGGTGCGGACCCCGATGGTGATGATTTGACCTTCACCATTTTGCAGCAGCCTTCGAGCGGTGTGCTGAGCGGTTTCAACGCCCAAACCGGCGCGGTGATCTACACGCCCAACGACGGCTTCAATGGCAACGACAGCTTCACTTTCCGCGTCTCGGACGGTGAGTTTGATTCGGCGCCTGCGACGGTGAGCATCACGGTCAACGCGGTCAACGATGCGCCGACCGCCAACGCTCAAACGGTGTCCACCAACGAAGAGACGGCTGTGAACATCACGCTGACGGGCAACGACCCCGATGGTGATGACTTGACCTTTGCGGTCCTGCAGCAGCCTGCCAACGGTACCCTGAGCAACTTTGATGCTCAGGCTGGCACAGTCACCTACACCCCCGCCGATGGGTTTAGCGGCAATGACAGCTTCACCTTCCGCGTGTCGGACGGTGCGCTGACTTCGGAGGCTGCGACGGTGTCGATTACGGTCAACAACGTCAACGACGCGCCGACGGCCAACGACCAATCTGTGTCCACCAACGAAGAGACGGCTGTGAACATCACGCTGACGGGCAACGACCCCGATGGTGATGACCTGACCTTTGCCGTGTTGCAACAGCCTGCCAACGGTGTGCTGAGCAACTTTGATGAAGACGCGGGCACGGTGACCTACACGCCCAACGACGGTTTCAATGGCAACGACAGCTTTACTTTCCGCGTGTCGGACGGTGAGTTCTCTTCGGCCTTTGCGACGGTGTCGATCACGGTCAACAACGTCAACGATGCGCCCACTGCCAATGACCAGTCCGTGTCCACCAATGAAGATGTGGCGGTGGTCATCACCTTGACCGGTGCCGACGACGATGGCGATGATCTGACTTTTGCGGTCTTGCAGCAGCCCGCCAACGGTGCCCTGAGCGACTTTGATGCCCAGGCCGGTACGGTGACCTACACCCCGGCTGACGGCTTCAATGGCAACGACAGCTTCACCTTCCGAGTCTCGGACGGTCAGGCTTCTTCAGACGCTGCGACGGTGTCGATCACGGTCAACGCGGTCAACGATGCGCCGACCGCCAACGACCAGACGATCTCGACCAACGAAGAGACGGCGGTGAACATCACGCTGACGGGCAATGATCCGGATGGCGATGATTTGACCTTTGCGGTCTTGCAACAGCCTGCCAACGGTGTGCTGAGCAACTTTGATGCTCAGGCTGGTACGGTGACCTACACGCCCAACGATGGCTTCAATGGCAACGACAGCTTCACCTTCCGCGTGTCGGACGGTGAGTTCTCCTCGGCTTTTGCGACCGTCAGCATCCTGGTCAACAACGTCAACGACGCACCGACGGCCAACGACCAGAGTGTCTCCATCAACGAAAACACCGCTGTGGTCATCACACTGACGGGCAACGACCCTGACGGCGACGACCTGACCTTTGCGGTCCTGCAGCAGCCCGCCAATGGCGCCTTGAGCGACTTTGACGCGGATGCGGGTACTGTGACCTACACGCCCAATGATGGTTTCAGCGGTCAGGACAGCTTCACCTTCCGGGTGTCGGACGGTCAGGCTTCTTCGGACGCTGCGGTGGTCTCGATCACGGTCAACGACGTCAATGACGCGCCGGTGGCCAACGACCAGACGGTGACGACGGACGAAGACACGGCCATCACCATCACGCTGACGGGCAACGACCCCGACGGCGATGACCTGACCTTTGCGGTCTTGCAGCAGCCGACCAACGGCACTTTGAGCAACTTCGACGCTCAGGCTGGCACGGTGGTTTATACCCCTGCCGAAGACTTCAGTGGTCAGGACAGCTTTACGTTCCGGGTTTCGGACGGTCAGGCCTCCTCTGGTCCAGCGACGGTGACGATCAATGTCGAAGAGGGCAACGACGCACCGACGGTGGAGTTTGACATCGACGGTGAGGATGTGGAGGTGAACGAGGGCGAGAGCGTGACGTTGGAGGTGACGGTCACCGATGACGAGAACGCGCAGGTGAGCATTGAGTGGGATTTGGATGGCGACGGTCAGTTTGACGACGCCGAAGGTCCCAGCGCTGTCTTCCGTGGCAACGACGGCCCGCAGACGGTGCGGGTGTCGGTGCGCGCCTCTGACGGCGAGCAGGCGACGGTGGCGTCTTTGACGGTGCGGGTGCTCAATGTGGCCCCCGAGGTCACCATCGAAGGCCCCACTGAAGGCGAAGTGGGCCAGGAGCTGAACTTTGTGGCCGTGGCCGTGGATCCTGCCGGTGAGGGCGACTTGCTGGCGTACTCCTGGAGCTTTGGCGACGACGGCCCGAACGCTTTTGGTCCCAACAGCCGCCGCACGTTCACCGAAGCGGGCACGTACACCGTGTCCGTGGTGGTGGATGATGGCGAGGGTGGTCGGACAACGGAGAGCATCGAGGTGGAGATCACCGCGCCGCTGCCCGAAGTCTTTGACACGACCATTCCGCTTGAGGGCGACGAGGGTGAGGACTTGGCGTTCTCGGCGGCGGCCACGGGCGTGGAGCCCCTGACCTACCGCTGGGACTTTGGCGACGGCACCGAGGAGGTCGAAGGTCAGGCGGTGACGCACGCCTTTGGCGACAACGGCACCTACATCGTGACGCTGACCATCACCGACGCGCTTGAGCGCAGCGTGACCTTTGATGAGTCGGTCACCATCCTCAACGTGGCCCCGTCTGTGACCTTGCTTGAGAGCATCTTGCCCCCGCAAGAGGGCGAGGCCTTTGGTTTCAACGCCACCGCCATCGACCCTGCTGGGGACAACGACACGTTGACCTATCGCTGGGACTTTGGTGACGGCAGTGAGGACCAGGAGGGTGTGGACTTGACCAACGTGGAGCACACCTACGCCGACAGCGGCACCTTTGAGCTGATGCTGATTGTCAGCGACGAGGATGGCGGCACCACCATCGTCACCCGCACCATCAACGTCGGCGGTCAGGCCCCCAACATCACCTCTTTGGGTGGGGACGCCACCGGCGTTGAGGCCAGCCCTGTGTCCTTTGAGGCCGACGCGGCTGACCCGGGCAACGACGCGCTGACCTACCGTTGGGACTTTGGCGACGGCAGCCCCGTGCAGCAAGGCGTGGACCTGACCGAGGTCGAGCACGCTTACGGTGACAACGGCTCCTACACCGTCACCTTGACCGTCAGCGACGAAGACGGTTCTGCGACCGCCACCCGCGACGTGCTCATCGTCAACGCGCCGCCCACGGTGGAGATCGAAGGCCCGACCGAAGGCAACGAAGGCCAGGAGCTGCTCTGGGTGGCGCTTGGCGAAGACCCCGCTGGGGACAACGACCCGCTGAGCTACCGCTGGAACTTCAGCGACGGCGCCACCGCCGAAGGCCGTGAAACCGAGTTTCTCGTAGAAGGCACGGGAGGCTTCGATGTCCTTCACCGCGAGGCTGAGAGAGAAGTTGCCGAGTTCCATCGTTGCTGCTCCACCGGGGGCTGTCTGCTCCGCTCAGGCAACGCTCACCGGATCGGCGCGTTTGCGGACAGGGAGGGTGTTTCGTGGCCCCGGTCGGCGTCCGCGCCCATCATCGGCTGGATGCTGATCTCGGAGGCAAGGATGGGATTGGCGGACCCGGTCGGCGTGGGATCGGTGCCGTAGGTGGTCTCGATCTTGGCCAGCAGCACCTGCTTGCGGAAATACAGCGCCATGGAGCAGGCCTCCTTCTGGTCGGCGGGCGGCGGCGCGGGTGTGGGCCGCGCGGCGGGTTTCGGGGGTTTGACGGTCTGCT
>CAKZKQ010000414.1 GCA_937123825.1 uncultured Pseudomonadota bacterium | reverse complement strand
GCGCGATCATCTGAGGCACGAACACACGCAGGCCATAGATAACACTCCACAGGTTGACGCCAAATACCCAGTCCCAGTCTTTCTGAGTCGCATTCCAGGAATTGCCGCCGCCGCCAACACCAGCGTTGTTGAAAAGCAGGTCGAGCGCGCCGTAACGCTCCACAACCCCTTCAACCAACGCCTTGAACGCACCATCGTCGGTCACGTCCAGCACATGGGCGCTGACGCGCGCCCCACGCTCCTCCAGCGCCCTGGCCTCCCGATGCAGCGACGCCTCCTGAACGTCGGCCATCACCACCACCGCGCCCCTGTCCGCCAACTGCCGACACAAGCTAAGGCCGATGCCCGACGCGGCACCCGTCACCAAAGCCACCCGGTCACGAAAACTCGACCCACCACCGGTGCCCGGTCCGCCGGCAGCTTGCCCACCCGATGGGCGAAGAAAAGATGGAAGCCAGGAAAAGCGCGTCTTCATCACATTTGCTCCTCAGCAATAAAAACCGACAGGTCGGTTTTGAACACAGGAGGTATATGCGTCATCCTCTGAGCGATTGCAAGGGATAAAATGTCCACAAAGGCATTTGGCGTGTTAAACCCCGCAAAACACACCACCAAAGGAGGTCGAGACATGCGCCGCGCCGACCACACAACCCCCCAAATGCAGACCTCCGCCCATCAGCAAAGACAGCCCCAAAGCCCCCCGCACAAAACACCAAACACACACACAGCACAGACGCCCCCATCCCCACAGCGCCCGCACACCACCCCAAAACGCACACCAAACGCCCCCCTGACCGCCCTCACCCTGGCCCTCATGACGACCACAAGCTGCCAGACCGCGCCAGCACCCTTAACCCCGCTGCCGTCTCAACCCGCCAGCACCTCCAACAAACTCGCCTCTTCCCACGACGGCGCGCCCTGCATTGTGCTGCCCGATGTGCCCTCCGATGACCTCACCCCCCACCTATGGCGCCTGCCCACAGGGATCGGCATCTGCCTGACAGCGGCCTACAAAGACCCCTTGAGGGCCAAAGAGCGCACCTGCCACGCGCTCTCCCCAGACCCACAAGCGCCCCAAAACCTCAAAGTTGGCCCCTGGACGCCACCCACCAACCAGGCCACGCTCCGCCCCACCGGCGACCACCAACTGGAAGCCTGCCCCGGCAACGCCCGTCCTTGCGTCACCATCCAGACCGTCGCCCACCTCAACATCGAGACCTGGTTCAACCACGCCGCCTACCACCCCAGGTTGGAGCGTGTCGCGGTGTTGACCAGCGCATACCCGGACTCCGAGTACTCTCACCACCTGGAGATCCACGACCTCAAACAAGGCAGATTGTTGGCCAAGGTCCCCATGTCACAAGACGAGAGCATGGTCTGCGGCAGCGTTCAGTGGTACGGCGACATGGTGGGGGTGTGGACCAACGTGTGCGCCGGCCCAGGTGGGAGCGTGTGGTGGGCAGACGCAGAGACAGGCAGAAAACGGGCAGAAATCCCCACCCCGGACTTCAACACCTACGATGGCAGGGCCGCCTTGAATAAAGACGGCCTTCTTGGGGTGCTGACCTGGCAAGGCGCAGACGCACTCATCGTCGATCCCCAACAACACAAGATCCTGCATCAAGAATCGCTGCGTGCCCTTTACCCCGGTATGGGAGAGGGCGACGCCCCCAACAGCGTGGTGGCGCTCTCGGACGGGAGTCTGGCGTTCGCCATCGGCGGCGAGCATGTGGGGACGGTGTGGGTGTGGCGCCCAGATGGCAGCACGCAGCAGTGGCAAGCCCCTGTGTGCAAGCCCTGAGCGTCAGGGTGCGGGAGATTCAGGGTCGAGCGTGCCCTGGTAGGGGCTGCGGACCGGTGGGAGGTCGGTTTCGAGGATGAAGAGGCGGCCCGCGGTCGCCCCCTGGTCAATTTGAGCGATGAGCTGGCCGCAGGTCTGGCCCTCAACCTTGATGAGGACGTTGGGGCACGGAGAGGCCATGGTGTTGCGCTTGCAGGACTTGAGATCGCCCACTGCGCCGTCCAGGCGCATGGCGGTCTTGGCTTTGACCGCCGCGTCGGCCTGCTCTTTGGTGTGCCGCGCCAGCGCCACAAACCCCACCCCGGCCTTGCCCTTGCCCGCCAGCGACACCGCAGGGAAGTGGGCGCCGCCTTCATCGCGCAGGAGGTCCAGAATCCGGCTTGCGGGCGTGTTTGCATGACACAGTACATGCAAAACACTTGATCGCGACAGCCCCAGGCGCTTGCCCACCTCCACGTCCAGCCGCTCCAACTCGGCCAGCGCCGCAGGGATGCTGGCGGCACCCTCCAACGACGGGCGGTCTTTGACCCCGGCAGCCCAGACGTTCATGTCCTGACCGTTGAGTTCCACAAAGGAGGCGTTGCGCGCCTCATTGGCACAGGCCGCCTGACACGACGGCATCTGCTGCTGCACGTCATCCAGGCTGCGCGAGCATCCCACCAGCCCCATCCACAACAAAACCCCGACGCACACCATCAAACGGCGTTCAAACGGGCCAGCGCAAAGCGATAAAACGTTGGTTTTCAGGGCAGTCACGGTGTAAACAACCTTGTGTTGCATTGAAGAAAGGACCACCGCACCGGGGTGCGGACACAGGCAGAACCTTGTAACCCACCCCCACACGGTTTGAAAACCGCCGCAGGTCCACAAGACCACAATCCACAGAACCTCCCGTCACTGCGGCTGCGGGTCAGGTTTATGTCAAACCCCGGCACAAACCAGGGCCACAGAGTTTGGATGCACGGACGAGCCCATAAATCCCCTTTGACCCACACTGTGCACACGGAGCGCGCATGAACCCATCGGAACGCCTCTTGATGACCCGTCGACTTTGGTGGCTGGGGCGCTGGCGCACGCTGGCGCTCATGGGGGCATTTTTGTGCGGCTTCATCGCCATGCGCCTGGGCGCTGGAGTCAGCGACCGCGCCGGTGTGCTCGGCGCCGACGCCATCACCCACGTCTATTACACGTTGGGGCTCTTTGTGCTCGGCGGCATGGACCTGGGCGTCCCCACCGGCCCCACCGCCCCAAGAATCATGCTCTGGGTGGCGTACTTTCTATGCCCGGCCATCACCATCTCGGCGGTGGTTGAGTCCGTGGCCCGCGCCCTTGACCCTCAAGGCTGGGCGCTGCGGCGGATGAAGGGCCACGTGGTCGTCGGCGGCGGCGGCCGACTGGCCAGGATGTTCATCCACGACCTCCACCAGCGCGCCCCAGAGACCCCCGTCGTCATTGTGGAGTCCAACCACGACGTCCTGACCCCCGAGGAGGCCAGCGACCAGCTCGGCGCCCAGCTTGTCTTTGGCGACGTCTCCAGCCAACAAGTCCTGGACACGCTGCGCCTGGAGCACGCCCGCGCCCTGGTCTTGATGACCGGCAGCGACTTCACCAACATGGAGGCCGCCAGCAAAGTCGCCGCCACGGTCCCACAACTGGCCGCCCAGACCACGCTCCACATGTCGGACATCACCATGCTGCGCCTGCTTGAGAGCAGCGGCGTGCTGAGCCAGGCCACCATCGTCAACTCCCACCGCATCGCCGCCCAGCACCTCGTTCAAACGCGCCTCTTGACCCACTTCCAACGCACCGAACCCAGAGACGCCGTGGTCATCGCTGGTTTTGGCCGCTTTGGGCAGACCATCCTGCGTGAACTGCAAAAACACGCCCCCGGCGCCTTCGAGACCGTCATCATCATCGACACCCAGGCCCACCGCCACGTGGCCGTCTTTGCCGAACAGGTCGGCTTTGACACCCACTATGAGCGCCTCATCATCCAAGGCGACATGGCCGACCCCACCGTCTGGGAGCAGGCTCGACAGTTCATCGACCAGGACATGACCGAGCCCGTCTTTGTCCTGGGCTCCAGCGACGACGGCAACAACCTGCGCGTGGCCCTCTGGCTGACCTCCAAATACCCGCAGGCCTACACCGTCGCTCTCTCCTTCAGGCAATCAACCTTTGCCCGGCAGGTCGCCGACTCCTGCAACTTCGATGTCGTCAGCGCCGAGGACCTCATCACCGCAAGCCTGGCCGGGCGCCACATTGACCAAGCCCCCCATCCCCCTTCACCTTCAACCGGCGATGACATACACTGAACCGCGGCAATGGGCCCACACACCCGCGATGAGCAATTTCCCCAGACCTCCGCACACAGTCAGCGGCGGCTCTGGCGGTGCTTCTTGCAGAAATCCACGGCCCATCGGCCCTGCAGTGTCCCCCAAAACCGCCCCTCGGCGACGCCAAATGTGCAACGTCGCCGCCAAGACCGCGTCTTTCTCTGGTAGAGACAGGTTCCAAGGGACATAAAACCACGACCTGGCCCCGTTTAGAGCACGTCACACAATCAAGACGGGCCATCACGGGCCGCTGACAAGGGCGCGACGCGTCCAACGAGCAAGAGAGAGGTGTCAATGAAGCGCGCAACATGGTGGATCCTGGCAGCAACAGTGGCGCTCTTCGCGGTGGCCTGCAACGGCAACAAAAACACTCGCCCCGACCAGATCCCCAAAGCCGACCCGATGGTCCACATCAAGTACCTCGATGCGGACTTTGATCTCGTCATTGGCGTCAACAACATCGCCAAGCGCACCGACATCATGCGCCGCTCGCGGGCCTTCGCGCAGCTGCGCAAGTTCCTGGAGACCAACATCCAGGACCCGGAGCTGCCCAAGGACCTGGACAAAGCCGAAAAACTGCTCGAAACCATCTCTCAGCACTTTGGTGGCCGCATGACCCTGGCCTTTGACCAGGACCGCGCCATCGACGGCGGCTTCCCCGAAGAGCACTTTGTCTTCATCGCCCAGGGCAACGCCGAGCAGATGCTGCGCGCCATGGCCGAGCTGGTCGATGAGCCCTTTGGCCAGTTTACGCAGATGAACAACGGCATGATGCGCTACGTGTCGGCCGACGGCCCCTCCCCCGACGACAACGACAACCTCTACATGCTCCAGCGCGGCCCCATCGGCATGCTCTCCTCCAACGCGCGCCTGCTCCAACAGGTCGCCGACCGCGCCCAGGGCATCGCCCCCGCACAGGGCGCCCTGCAGTTGGTCAACGACCAAGCCTTCAAGGGCCTCACCGAGGGCCTCAAGAAGGACACCGACGGCTTTGTCTGGCTGCGCGACTGGACCGACGACAGCCTTGGCGCAGACGGCGACTGGGACGCGATGCTCGGCAACAGCCCCGGCACCAAGCTGCCACGCGGCATCGCCGCCACCTTCCACCTGGAGCACGGCGTGGACGTGGAGGTCGAAATCGACGCCGACGCCCAGGACTTTGACGACCCCATGCTGCGCGAGCTGCTGCCCGCCATGGTCAGCGTCCAACAGCCCCCCTCCATCCCCCGCAAGATCCCCGCCGACGCGCTGGGCTACGTGGGCATGCACATCGACGCCGACACGGTCTTTGAACTGATCGCCCAGGACCTCTACGCCAACATGGACGCCGTGGACCAGGAGCAGGTCCAGGCCATCGTCGAGTCCTTCGACGGCGAATTTGCGCTCGCCATCACCTCTGGGCCCGAAGACGCCGCCATCAACCCCATGCTCGGCTACCCCATCCCCGGCGTCGTCCTGGTCGCGCGCCTCAAAGAGGGGCGCCATGAGGAACTCATCGACACCATGGAGTTCTTCTTTGGCCTCTTTGGCGAAGGCCCCGATCCCCTGCTGGGCAAAGGCCAACGCGAGATGTACGACCAGACAGAGGTCACCTTCTACACCACCCCCGAGCCTGGACTGGAAATCGGCTACGCGCTGACACAGGATCACTACCTCGTGCTGGGCAACCGCCAGGGCCTGCGCGACATGCTGCGCGCCCCCATCGGCGACAACAACCTCATTCAGGGCACCGGATTTGATATGGTCCAGTCATCCTTTGGTCAGTCGAGCAACTACCAGTTCCACCTCAACCTCAAGGGCACCTACACCGCCGTCAAGCAGTTCTACGGGCCGATGTTGGCCATGGCCACCGGCGGCGCCCTGGGTGCCCCCGACGACGCCCTCGACGCGCTCCTGGGTGTCTTCCAGTATGCCGGCGGCAACCTCAAATATCAGGATCGGCGCTTGCGCGGACGCTTCTACCTGACCGCTCGCGACATGCGATAGCGCACCCACCGCCGGCTCATCAAACACTCGCCGTTGCGCTCTCATCAACCAGTCGTCCGACCCCATCAGGGGCTTTGCGTCGCCAAAAGACTGGGGTAGAAGAGCGCTCCTTGTGGCTTGTTGAAGACAAATCCGCGCCAGTTTCAGGACAATCTGTTATAGTCTCTTCAGGCGACGTCACTTCATAACCCACGTGAATCCAGGGGTCCTGACCGCCTCCAAGCAGCGCTTTGGTGTTGGGAGGCAGTGTCTACGGTGTTCGATGCAGTTTCGGGGGCGATCGCCCCCACGTTTGTCTGATTCAGAAGAGGCCCATGCAGGAGTTTGGCAAATATCAGTTGATCGACCGGATCGGCGCCGGCGGCATGGCTGAAGTTTATCTGGCGCGTTCTTTTGGGGCCGAGGGCCTTGAAAAACAGGTCGTCATCAAGCGGATCCGCCCCGAGTACGCCCAGCAGACCCGATTCGTCTCGATGTTCATCGACGAAGCCAAGGTCGCCGTCAGCCTCAACCACCCAAACGTCGCCCAGGTTTACGAATTTGGGCGCGTTGGTGAGGACTTCTACCTGGCGATGGAGTTCGTCGACGGGGTGGATCTGGCGGTGTTGCTCGACGGGGCCTCTCGCACCGGTGCCCCCTTCCCCATCGCCGACGCCATCTACATGGGCATCGAAATCGCCAAGGCGCTCGACTACGCCCACCGCAAGAAGGACACCTTCGGCCAGCCCCTGCAAATCGTCCACCGGGACGTCTCGCCGCAAAACATCCTGGTCAGCCGCGAAGGCGGCGTCAAGCTGCTGGACTTTGGCATCGCCAAGGCCGCCGTCACCAGCGAAACCGTTGAAACCGAGATCAAAGGCAAGTTCAGCTACATGAGCCCCGAGCAGGCCTGCGGCAAGCTCGTCGATGGACGTTCGGACCTCTTTTCGTTGGGCATCGTCTTGTGGGAGGTCCTGGCCGCCCGCTCCCTCTTCCCATTCAAAGGGGGACGCAAGACCTTGATGATGGTGCGCGATGTCATTGTGCCTGACTTGCGCCAGTTTCGTCCCGACGTGGGTCCCGACCTGCTGGAGATCTTCTCCAAGCTCCTGACGCGCCAGCCCGAAGACCGCTTTGAGTCGGCCAGAGAGCTTCAAATCGCCCTGACCCGCAGCCTCTTTGCCACCGGCACCATCGCCGACTCCATGACGCTGGCCAGCTTCGTCTCCCAGGTCGAGCCCGGCATCAAAGAGGCCCAGGCCACCGAGGCCACCCCACAGAAGAACATCTCCCAACGCACCGCCGCGCCCATGGCCACACAGGCCCCATTGCGCGTTCAGGACACCTCTGAGCGGCTCTTGGAGGAGATCGTCAGCGACACCGGCCTCAACTCGCACATCACCGAGGTCCCCGACACCGAAGGCACGCTCCCTCCTGGCCAACTCTCTTCGTTCCTGGACGCCGAAACCCGGCGCAACAACCCCAACCCAGACTATCAGGACAAAGGCGGCCACACCGTGCGCCAAAGCGAGCGCAAAGAGGTGGTCCTGGTCTGCGGAGACTTGCGGGGCTTTGCGGCGCTGCGAGGCAACACCGCCTACGAGCGCTGGCATCAAGTCTTGATGGACTACATCCGCATCGTTGAGGCCATCGCCTACAAAAACGATGCATTGATCGACCGCTTGGGCGAGCAGGGCTTTACGCTGGCGTTGGGGCTGCCGTTGAGCACCGAGAACGACGCAGGCAACGCCATCGCCATGAGCCTGGCGTTGATCGAAGCCGTCGAGGCGATGAACATCAACCTGGAGTCCCCCCTTCAACTCTCCATCGGCGTGATTGTGGGCTCGGCGGTGGTGGATCACGAGGTGCGCGGCAGCGGCGGCCAGGGTCAACACAAGTTTGAGTGGTCCTACGACACCGGCGAGGCGGGCCGAGGCGGGCTTTACCTGGCCGAATCGCTGGCGCGGGCGGCCATGGCGCGCGAAATCCTGGTGGGGGGTCGAATCCTCAGGCGCGTGCACCGCTTCTTCAACACCGAGACCGTGCAAAAGGTCACCGTCGACACTGGCGAAGACGACCTGGAACTCTCCGCGCACCGCCTCGTAGGCCCCAAGAGCGGCCGAGAGCAGGTCCGCGAGCTTCGCCACGCCTACCATAAGCTCTTTGGGCGCGATCTGGCCCTGAAAAACCTGCGCAACGCCTACCGCGCGGCCCTTCTGGGGGCTCGGATGCGGGGCCTGCTCATCAGCGGCGAGCAAGGCGTGGGCAAATCCACCCTGGTCAACGAGCTGCTCTCGGGGCTCAAACAAGGCGAGAAGCGCTCTGGGGAGGTGACCATCATCCGGGGCGTGGCGGCGTTGGCGGACAAGGACACCGCTTATGGTTCCTTGACCAGCCTCTTGCTGGAGATCCTGCGCCTGCCCCGAGGCGGCGATCTGCGCGTGGCCCGAGACGCACTTGAGCGCGCCAAAAACACGCTCCTGGCCCACCTGCCCGAGTTGGACAAGCGCTTTGTCATCAGCGCCCTGGCCTTCCTGATGGGCGTCAAGATGCCGGGCAACGTCCTGGACCAGCTTGACCCCACCGAGCGTCGCGCGGCGCTCTACCGCTCCAGCAGCCTCTTTTTGCGGGCGCTGGCCCGCAAGCGCCCTTTGCTGCTGGCCATGGAAGACGTCCACAACATCGACAGCTCGACGTTGGGTTTTCTGGGTCACCTGATGCACGAAGGGCTCAGCGCCCCGGTCTTCCTCCTGATGACCTCACTGCCCTTGCCTGACGGTGAGAAGAGCCCCTGGCGAGTGCTCCTGGACAGCCCTCATATGAGCGTGGAGGCGCTTGGAGAGTTGGATCCGGGCGGCGCCAGGGAGTTGACCGAGGCGCTCTTGCCCGAGCATCTGGCCAACGACGAGCTTCTGGTCGACGCCATCATCGCCCGCGCTGGCGGCAACCCGCTCTACATCAAGGAGTTGATTGAGTTGCTGACCGAGCAGGGCCTGGGCGACGCGCGCGAGGTGACGCTGCAGCTTGAGGCCACCGATGAAGAGCCCGCCTGGATCCCCACCACGGTTGAGGGGTTGGTGACCAGTCGGATGGAGCGCCTGCCCACCGAGGCCAAAAAGACCCTCCAGCGCTGCGGCATGTTGGGCAGCACTTTTGGAGAGACGCTGGTCAAGGGGGTTTTGGCAGAGTTGGACGACGCGATTGAAGGCGACGTCATAGAGACCCTGGACATCCTGGTCGAGCGCGGCTTTTTGCGGCGCCTGGGAGAAGAGAGCGCCGAGGACAGCGGCGAGCAGCAGCAGGTGACGCCCAGGCGACGTCGCCAGGACACCTTTCAGACCGACACCTTCGCCACCCTGGGCGTGGTCCGCCCGCACGAAACCCGCTGGAGCTTTCCCAACGGGGTCATCATGGAGGTCGCCGCCCGAGGCATCATTGAGCCCGAGCGCTCCATGCTCCATGAATTGATCGCGGACCACTTGCTGGACCAGGGAGAAGACCTCTTCCAACTCGACGTGGTCAACATCGCCCACCACCTCGACGCCGCCGGGCAAACCGAGCAAGCCGGCGAGATGTACTTGATGGCCGCGCACAAGGCGCTCAGTTCGGTTGGCGGTGATGAATGCCTGCGGTTGGTCAACAAGGCCCTTGACCGCATTGATCCGTTTGACGACCACTTTCGCTCGGCGTTGGAGCTCAAAGAGCGCTCACTGGCGCTGCTGGGGCGCCCCGATGAGCGTCAGGAGATCCTCGAAGCCCTCCTTGAGCAAACCGAAGGCCACCGCAGGCTCCAGGTCCAGGCCAAGATGCTGCGCCTGAAGTACGAGCAGGGGGAGTTGGACAAGGTCGAAGAGATGGCCGCGCTGGCGCTCCAGGAAGCGCGCGCCACGCAAAGCGGTCACACCGTCGGCAGCATTCTGCGCTTGCTCCACATGGTCTACCGAGACACCGGGCGGCACGATCAGGCGCTGGCCACCATCGACGAGTCCATCGCCAGCTTCAAGCAGGTCAACGACATCGAGGGTCTGTGGGCCACACACCTGTCCAAGGGCATCACTCTGCGCCAGGGTGGCCGCCTGAACGAAGCGCTGGCGGTCTACAAGACCAGCCTGAAGATCATCGAGGGTCAGCACTTTGTCCGTCAGGAGCAAACCACGCTGACCAACATGGGGTTGCTCTACGCCAACCTGGGTCAACTGGACCAGGCACACGAAAACTATCAAAGGGCACTGGAGTCGGCCCGCTCGCTGGGTCACATCCGCGATGAGGCCGCCGTGTTGGCCAACCTGGGGCACCTCTACCTGCTCTATGGACATCATAGTCAGGCCCATCGCGAGCTGGTCAACGCCGTGCGGCTGGCCCGGCGCAGCCGCGACAAGCTGGCGCTGACCGACGCCCTGCTGACGCTCGGCACCGTTCACGACGCCCGGGGGCGGCTGCGCGAGGGAGAGGCGTTGGTCCGCAAGGGCCTGCGTCTGGCCCGCGAGATCAGCAACATCTATCTGACCGTGCATGGCTTGCTGGCGTTGGCGCGCATCAAGCTCAAGGGCGAAACCCCGCAAGACCTTGACGACGGCATGGCGCTGGCCAAAGAGGCCGTCTCCTGTGCCCAGGACGGACACCTGCCCTGGGGCATCTCCAGGGGGCTCTCGCTGGTGGCCCTGGCCCATCACCTGCGCGACGAAGGAGAGCAGGCCGCG
>CAKZKQ010000413.1 GCA_937123825.1 uncultured Pseudomonadota bacterium | reverse complement strand
AGTTCGTCTGCGCTCTCTTCCTCGGCCTCGATGCCATCGGGCTCGCCTGTCTCGGTCCCATTTTGCAAACACGCCCTGGAGATTTTGCCCCAAGACAACCCCTCCACCTCATCCAACCCAGCCACCCAACAAACACATCCCAACAATCGACCAGGGAAGCCCACATCATTGCTCCAAAGACCACAATCAAAGTCTCCTCAAACGCTCCCTCACCCAATCGCACAGTTTTGAGACAACCCACAGATGATGCTAATCTCTTCTTCTGACTCCGAAACAATAACATCCCAGGAGGCAAGAAGAACCCGTGGTCGTGGCACTCCTATCATTGGTGTCCTTGATTGTGTTTGGAGCCTGCTCACCGTCTGAGCCAGGAACCTCATCCAACACAACCCACACCAATGTACCCGAGCCCACACCACCCCAAGACCGGCTCTCCCCCGAGCAAATCCCACCATCACAACCCACACCACCCCCAATCAACGCCTGCGGAGGCGCTCAAAGTCTGCCAAACCAGCCGGGAGAGACCTGCGGACCGTGCATGGAAGGAACATGGCAATGTGCAGGAGCAAATGAGGTGCAATGTCAGGGAGCCATCGAACTCAACGCTTGCGGTGGTTGCAACGCGCTTCAAGATGAGCCAGGTCAATCGTGTGGAACATGCAACCAGGGCTCATGGACGTGCGATGGCACCGATGCCCTCATTTGCGACAACGACCCCGGCCAAGACGCACTCAACGCCTGCGGTGGTTGCAACCCACTTCCTGCTGAACCAGGAGAAATCTGCGGTGGAGTGTGCAGCCAGTGGGTTTGCGACGGCACCGACCTGCTCAGTTGCCAAGATGAGCCTGCAAACCCATGTGGAGGGTGCGACACGCTGGAGCACCAACCCGGCCAGACTTGCACCACCCAGGACCAACAACCCGGTGTCTGGACATGCGCTTCGCCTCTTACCACCCAATGCGACGTTGACGCAGATGAAGACCTCATTGCCGACATTGACGACAACTGCGTTGGGCTCTTCAATCCCGACCAGGCCAATCCAGATGACGATGAGTTCGGAAGCGCATGTGATAACTGTCCTCAAGCCACCAACACCGACCAAATCGACACCGACAACGACCTTGCGGGTGATGCCTGTGACGATGATGACGACAACGATGGCGTCGCCGACGGCAGCGATAACTGCCCATTGACTCCAAACAACGCACAACGCGATGTCGATGAGGACGGCCTTGGCGATGACTGCGACAACGACGACGATGACGATGGCATCAATGACGTCGATGACAACTGCGTCTTGACTTTCAATCCAGACCAAATCGACACCGATGACGATGGTTTGGGAGACGCTTGTGATGCTGACCTTTGTCACCTGCCTGAGCTGTGCTTCTTTCGAGGGCGTGCCTCTTGCGCCGATGCTGATTTTTCCAATCAACACCTCACAGGCTCCATCCAATATGGTGACTTTCGCCGTGCTGACTTTTCCGGCTCCACGCTTGATGTCTGGGCTGAACGAACCGATTTTCGCGGCGCCAACTTTCAAGGTTCTACGCTGACATCAACCTTTCACTACTCCAACTTCCAAAATGCCAACCTCAACAATGCCAACCTGCTCAATGCAAACCTTTCTGGAGCCAACCTCAGCGGTGCATCTCTTATCGGTGCATCAATCAACCCCAGCTCACTCAAAAGAATCATTTATGATGAACATACACAGTGGCCTCAAAGCATTGATCTGGCTCAACTCGAAGCTCCCATCTACATGATTGGGCCCAACGCAGATCTTTCAAGCGCACAACTCTATGGGGTTAGTCTCAAAGGGATGAATCTGAGTGGCGCAAACCTACAACATGCCAACATCATGGGGACCGACCTTAGTGAATCAACTCTTGATGGCATTGATCTTACCAATGCAATCTATAGCTTTGACACCATATGGCCTGAAGGTTTCGAACCCGACGCCCAACTCATTGCCATGAGCCCAGGAAGCGATAATACAAACACTGCCTTGCTCAACAATGATTTTTGGCGAACGGACCCATGGGACAAAGGCATACTAAAAACAGACTGGTTCAACTCCACTTTAATTGGCATATCGCTAGAAAACACACACTTTGAAGAGTTCGACTTTACAGATGCCAATATCAGCCAATCCATATGGACAAACTCAAGTGCAATTCTTGGAACTATTGAAAATGGAATACTATCCAACTCAACAATGGAATCCATCAACATACTCAGCGTCAACATGAAAAACTTAACCATAAACAGTTCCGAACTGACGGACGTGGTTCTATTTGATGCAGACCTTAAAGAAAGCAACTGGTCCGAATCACACATTCAAGATTCAGAACTGCAAAGATGCTCTCTAAAATCATCATTGTGGTCTCATGCAACTTTAGAAAACGTCATCGTAGACAATGCCAACCTCATCGACGCAGACTTTAGTACCGCAACACTGGATAATGTCTCGTTCAACAACTCATTTTACAACAATACAACTCTATGGCCCGACAATCTTTCACCAGAACACATTCAAAACTCTGTATACCTTGGCCCAGAAGCTGAAATCACCAACATCAGCACACTTTTAGAAGGCAAAGACCTGGCGAACATCGATTTATCTGAAGCATTCATTCAAAATACGCATTTTCGAACATCAAACCTTCGCAACACCAGCTTCCAAAATGCAACCATTCGTAATGCAGACATGACAGAAGCCGATTTACGGGGCACAAACATGTCGGGAGCGGAACTGACTGGAGGTTTTATTGGTGGAGCCGTATACGATGACACAACAATATGGCCAGACTCCATAGACACCGAATCACTGGAACCATTCCTCTTCCGAGTCATGCCAGGAGCGGATTGGAGCGGACGATGGCTCAGGCATAGAACGATCGAAGCACCAAACCTTGAAAATGCGATATTGGTCGAGACCGATTTTGAAGGGGCTTCGCTGCTCGATGGTCAATTCTCGGGTGCAAACATGCATCGCAGCAAACTCAAAGATGCCGACCTTTCTGGTTCTGTGCTCGTTGAGGCCAACCTCTCAAATGCACTCTTGACAAATGCTTCTCTAAACAACGTCGACGCCCGACAAGCCGACTTCAGCTTTGCGGACCTCAATCAAGCCGACTTTCAACAGGCCGACCTGCGTCAGGCAAACTTCACCGCGACCTTTTTGGGCAGGCTGAACTTGCGGGGCGCTCAGCTCCAAGGCGCCATTTTCGAGCGCACCAGCCTCAGATCTGCCGATTTTCGCCACACAGACCTCCTGGGAGTCACTTTTGACGGTGCTTACAGCGACCACAACACCCAATGGCCCGACGACTTCGACCCTTCGCAAGCTGGAAACCTCCACATCCTGGCTCCAGGCACCAACATCTCCGGCGCTGACCTCTCCAACACACAACTCGGCGGCGCCAAACTCTCGTGCGCAAACCTCAGCCGCGCCTCGCTCGATGGCGCCAGACTCCTCCTGGCCGACCTGCGACAAAGCAACCTCCAAGCCATCAACGCGCAAGGGGCCTCGTTCGTGCAGGCCATCATGACGAACGCCGATCTACGATGGGCCAATGTGCGCGGGGCCGACTTCACCGACGCCGACCTTTCGGGCGCCGATCTTCGCCACATCATTTGGGATGAAGACACCATTTGGCAAAACGCCATCTTTGACCACAACACCATCTGCCCCGATGGCCGCACCCAAGGCCTTTTTGAACGCTGCGGCTTTTGAACGGCTCACCCGAATGGCTCCCCCTGCCCTACAACACCCCCGCACAGTGCTTACAATCGGTCTCACGCAAGGTCCCCACATCTGGAGGGTTTCGCTTGAGCACAGACGCATTTGACCAACTCCCCAAAGCACTGGCCGCCTACCTTCGGACCGAATTGGGCTCCGATGAGCGCCTGCTCCACGCCGCCGAACTGAACCTTGAGGCGACCAAAGCCCCGCCGACCTCCAGCGCGCCTGCGCCGCAGGCCCCGCTTTGGCTCCTGCTGACCACCGCGCGCGTCCTGATGGCCGCCGCCGACACCCAGGGGCGCACCAGCCTGCGTCAGTGGGCTCGCCGTGAGGCCACGGTCAAGCACCAAAGCGGCCTGTGGCGCGACGCTGTGGTGGTGGACGACGAGCGCTATGAACTGAGCATGGGCAGTGGCAAGCGGGCGGCGGCGTTGGTGGCGGCGCTGACCGAACCCCCCTCCAAACCCGAACTCGACACCCCACACAACACAGACACCGAGGCAGCACAGGCCGCCGCGCCCGAGCCCAAACCTGAAGAGACACCGACGCTGCCCCAACTGGGCTCGCTTTGGTTTGATGCGCCGCCGACCCCGGTGCAAAACACCATCGCGGGCCAGCTTGAGCAGGGCGAGCGTTGTTTGGGGGTCCTGGAGACCGCGTCGAGCGTGCCTTTGCCCAAGGACGCGCCGCTGTGGTTTGTGCTGACCGAGTCGCGCGCGGCGCTGGCCACCGCCGACAAAGACGGCGAGCGCAACCTCTGGCGCCAACTTGATCGCGGCGCGCTGATGAGCCACGAGCACCTGACCCGCGACGAGTTTTACGAAAACCAGGTCAAGCTCTTTGTCGGCCCCCTGATGGGCGGTGGCCGCCTCCGGCGCCTCTTCAAGCTCGCCACCCTTTCGCCCCTGGACGCCCTCATGGAAGCCGCCCAGGACCACACGGCGGCCAAGCGGTGGGACGAGGCGCTGGCGCTGTGGCAGGAGGCCTGGGGGCAATTGGAGGGCGATCCGCGCGCGGTGTTGGCCGGTTTGCGCCGCGCCCAGGCGCAGCGGGCGCTGAAACAAGAGGCGCTGGCCCTTGAAGCCCTCCAGGACACCGCCCGGCTGGACCCCGAGGACGACTTGATGGCCCGCAGCACCATGTTGGGGCTAGATGACCGGGAGTGGACCGTGGCGCTGGCGATCTGCCATGACGCCCTGGACCACCACGCGGCCGCCGCCAGAGTGTATCAAGCGCTCTCGGAGGCCGATCCGGCGCAGGACTATTACCTCTTGCAGCGGGCCAGGAACCTGCGCGGGGCGGGCCAGAACGGCGAGTCGCTGGAGTGCTATGCGCTCTTCATTGACCAGCGCTTGCGCGGGGCCGAGTTGGTCTTGCTCGACAAAGAGTCCCAGGACGCCACCGCCGCCGCTGGGGGCGACCCTGAGTTGGCCGAGGCGTGCCTGGAGTCGGGGCGCTTGATGGAGGAGACGGGCCGCCATGAGGCCGCCGCCCGGCGTTATTTGACGCTGATCCGACACGCGCCCTACGCCGAGGAGGGCTACGCGCGGCTTTTTGCGCTGGCCGACCGGGTCCCTGAGGAGGCGTTTGCGATCGGGCAGGCCGTGCGGCTCTTGCGGCTGCTCAACCCCCAGACCATGGCCCGGATTGAGGAGGGGTTGGAGGCGGTGCCCACGCCGGTGGAGGCGGCGGTGTTGCCGGTGGATTACACCCCGATTGACGACGCCTCGCACGACGCGGAGCTGATCCACCCCAGCGAGCAGGCCCAGGCGGCGGTGGCGCAGCGCTGGTTGGGGCAATTGGTCTCGGAGCGGCAGGACACCCAGGACATTGAGCGCCACTGCCAGCGGATCGACGACACCAGCCACCCGCTGTTGGCGACTTTGGTGGTCCGGGTGGCGCATTTGCTCTCGCTGCCGACCCCCAGGGTCTATTTGAGCCACGGGAACACGGGCGTGCAGGTGCTTGGAGAGTCGGACGCGCCGTTTTTGATGCTGGGCCAGTTGCACATTCAGGAGGGCCATGGGCGGCGGCTTGGGGCGGCGCCTTTGGCCTTTGTGGTGGGGTCTCAGCTTGAGCACATCCGGGCCAAGCACCTGATTTTGACCAGTTCGGAGTTCTGGTCGGCCTTTGGCAACCGCTCGTTGGACGGGTTGATGACGGTCTTGAGCCTGATTCCGACGGCGGCGTGGCTGGGCAAGTTGACCGACGGGGTGGCGCTCAAGTGGCTCTCGGAGGTGCAAAAGCGCATCGAGGGGCAGTCGATGGGCAAGGTGCTGACCCTGGCCGAAGAGCAGGTCAAGAAGGGGGCGCTGGGCGAGGGGGCCAACAGCGTCTTGCAGACAACGCTGGAGAAGCTCAAGGGGAAGCAGGACGCGGTGGGGGACTCGGAGAGTTTGCTCAAGGAGCAGTTGGCGGACTTTGCCAGAGGGGCGCTCTACACGGCCGACCGCGTGGGTTTGCTGGCCTGCGATGACCTGGGGGCGGCGGTGGAGGCGATCTTCAAGCTCTCTTCGACGGGGTTTGAGGAGTGGCCTGCGGTGGAGCGCTACGGGTTGGCGCACGTCTTGGCGCGGCGCGATGCGGACGGCGCACTGGTGTACCGGGAGCTGGCGATGCGGCTGAGCGAGTTGGCGCGCTTTGCGCTTTCGCCGCAGTACCAGACGCTGCGCGAGGCCGTTTTGCCGCAGTTGGCCGCTGGGGCACAGGCGCAGGACGCGGGAAAGGAGGCGGAGCGGCGCGAAGCGCCCGACAACGCCTCGCCGAGCGCTGAATCTGTGGCGATGCAGCCCGCAGACGCGGGCGAAGCGCCAGATGACCGCTCGCCGGATGCCGACGCTGCGGCGATGCAGCCCGCAGACGCGGGCGAAGCGCCAGATGGCATGGTTTAAACGCAGCCGCACCAACCTTGGGCACGGCACAAACGCAGCCTCCGGTCAGAAGCTCATCGGCGACGGCGCCGCGCGCGACCCACAACAAGCCCCAACCCCAGCATCATGCCCAGCGGCCAACCCGCAGGCACAGTCGGCGCCGAAACCTGGGCGCAACCCTCGCTGAACTCGGTGCTGCGCAAATCGGCGTCATCCTCGGAGTTGCCCGGCTCCATCCCGTCGTCAGGATCCATCTCAAAGCCGTTGTTGGGATCATCCGGGACGCTGTTGTTTGGACCTTCGTCGTTGTTGGGGTCGTCGGGCATCCCGCCCATGTCAGGCTCACCGCCCCCATCGGGTTCACCGCCGCCGTCTGGCTCGCCACCCGCGTCGGGCTCACCGCCAGCATCGGGCATGTCCGGCCCATCGACGGCCGGGCGCAGCGCAATGGCGTCAAAGATGATCCGCGTGCCGTCCTGCCCCGTGTACGCCTCCCCGGTGTTGTCGGCCAAAGACACCGACTGGTCACCACCGGCGGCAAACTCAAAGTCCCCCAGCGACACCCAACCCTGCGCGTCGGCCTGAGACACGGTCACCTGGCTGCTCTGACCGCCGTGCGTCACCGTGTAGGTCGCCTGACGGCTCAGCGGCACCGGCTGGGGCACGTGGGCCTCCACCCGATAGCGGCCCGCCTGGGCCACCTGCACCTGCCACACCCCCACACAGTCCGCCTGCGCCGCGTCCACCGTGTACGTGGCCACCGACGCCCCATCGATCCCCTCGCCGTAGTTCCACCACGCCTCCCCGCCGTTGCAACTGCGGCTAAAACAGGCGTCCTCTTCATCGATGATCGTCTCGGCCCCCTCCACCACGATCTCGTAATCGCGCGGCATGGCATCGACGCAGTCCCCCTCGGCCACCACAAACTCCACGTCTTCCCCATAGTAGAAACGCAGAATATCCTGGTAGAGCCAGCCCTTCTCGGCCAGACAGTGGGCGCCGTTCTGAGACTTGCAGCCCCGGTTGCGGGGGTTGGCCGGGTGGCCAAGGCTGGTGGGCTGCACCTCCCCTCCAAAACGCCCCTCGTTGTAGGTCACAAAGCGCTCGGTGCTGGTCGGATCACGGTCGCCAGCGGCTGGCACGCAGTCG
The DNA here is from genome assembly GCA_937123825.1 of uncultured Pseudomonadota bacterium. Taxonomy (GTDB): domain Bacteria; phylum Myxococcota_A; class Bradymonadia; order Bradymonadales; genus CAKZKQ01. The sequence continues at coordinate 3,036 of CAKZKQ010000413.1, read as the reverse complement.
GGCGTGGTCGGAATCGCACCCGCCACATAAAAGCCCGCCAACGTCACCCCGTCATGGCGCAAAACCTCACCGGCGGTCTGCGCCGCCGCTTCATAATGCTCGGCCCTGGCAGGTCGGTTGCAGGTATAAACCTGGTCGCTGGTCCCATCGGCGATGCTCCCAGAGGTCTCCATCTTGAAATAAAGGTAGGTCCGCGCCGCCACCGCCTGGGCCTTGAGCGCCTCAAAGTCCGCGCCGCCGTTTTCGCACGCCACGACGCTGGCGACGTAGTCCATCTCCACGTCGCGATCCCCCACCCCGCGCACCGTCGCCGTACAAAAAGCGTCCAGCGGCCAGGCGACCGTCTCGGTCTCCTCAAAAAGAGCGCGCTGACCCGGATCCTGACAACCACTCCACGCGACCGCCAACCCCAAAGCCAACACAGAAGAACCAACCCACCGAAACCGCCCTCCAAGGCCGCCCCAGTCCATGTCAGATGGATTCCGCACGCCGCCGCGCACACTCTTGTCCTTCATTGCGCCCCTCGCTCCCTACAACTGGCCAACCACGGCCAAAGAGTAAACCACATTTACACTTCCAAACCAAATCCGCCCACCAAAGGGCGCTCAAAACCAGACGCAGAGCACGCCCACGATCTTCATCGGGCGATGCACAAACCCACGGCGCACCACAACACGTGGGCCAAGGGCATCTTACTCGATGCCCTGAACGGGCATCTTCGCGGTGGAGACCAAGTGAGGGAGCAGGAAAGCCTATGAAGCCAGCGGATCGAGCACGGTCGGCCCGGCGCCGTCCGAGAGCGCATGGCGCAGCATGTCCAGAAACTGCGGGTGAGAGACGGTCTGCGAGCCCATCCGGCGCAGGTGGTCGGTGTCTTGCTGGCAATCGATGAAATCAAAGCCCAACTCGTCCAAACGACGGCACAGAGTGATCAACGCCGCTTTGGAGGCGTTGGGGGCCGAACTGAACATCGACTCCCCAAAAAATGCGCGCCCCATCGCCATCCCGTACAACCCTCCAACCAGCTCGCCGTTGTCGTCGTAGGCCTCGACGCTGTGGCTGTAGCCCATCTCAAAGAGTTGGCACCAGGTCTGGAGCATGTTGGGCGTGATCCAGGTCCCGTCCTGACCGGGCCTGGGAATGGTCGCACAGCGGTAGATGACCCCAGAGAAGTCGGTGTCAAAGCGGATCTGATAGCGCTCCTGGCGAAGCACCTGACGCATCGAGCGCGTCACCTTGATCTCACCGGGAACCAACACAGCGCGCGGATCGGGCGAAAACCAGGGGATGGGGTGCTCCCCGGTCCAGGGAAAAATCCCCTTGGAGTAGGCCTCCAACACAATCTCGGGCGACAAAACGCCGCCGATGGCCACCAGACCGTTCTCTCCGGGGACCAGACCCTCGGGGAAGACCGGACGGCGAAAGGGATTGACCAGATAGATGCGCATGAAGACTGCCTGAAGGTGGGCACCGGCCGCTGCAGCGCCGACAAAGGGATTTACACAGTGGTCTGATCGGTGATGTGGCGCGCCACATCCCACAAAACCTGCGCCGCTTCGCGCGCCATGTCCAGATGTTCGGGGATCAAGTCCATGATCAGCGTGTAGGCGCCCTGCTGCACAAAGGGCGCGCTGGCCATAAAGCGCGCTCGGGCGTGCTCTCTGTAAGCGTCGTCCTGAATGTTGCCCAGATAGACCTCCATAAAGGGATGCTGACGCCCCCTGGCCCCGGGCGGAAAGATGTAGAGCAAGGTGCACTGGGTGTCGTCGGCCCGCACCGCGCGGATGCTCGGCCCCCGCTTGCCCCAGCGCACCAACATGCCCTCGCGTCCGGACTTGCCCAGGATCCACTCCATAAAAAGACGCATGCTGCGCGGGTTCTTGGCCATAAAGACCCCCGCCGCGCTCTGGTCATCCATGTCCACACGGTTGGCCGACACCACAGGGATCGGCGTGGGCACGGGCATCGGCGTGGGAATCGGCGTGGGCAACGGGGTCGGCGTCCCCTCCATGATCGGCATCGGGGCGGTCTCCACGTTGGGGTCAATCGCGCGGCCCGCCCGCGGCCTGGCCAACTGAGCCTTTTTTAATGGTACGGCGACCACCGAGATCTACACCGCCGCAGGCGCTCCGCCCACCGTCAACACCACCGGCTCCTGATCCCCTTCAGGCAAAAGCTGCCCAATGAGCGCCATCACATCCACTTGCTTTGCTTTCATCGCATCCCATCTTCGCATCACGCGCACACACCACGGCGCACATTGACTGACCCTCGCGGCCCGCGCCCTCGGACCGGCATCACAAAATAACATGAACACCGCTCAAGAAACAGGGTTCTCTAAGAGAGGACGGGCCCTGCCCCTCAATGATGCGGCCAAAACCCCCATCCAAATAATGCATTGGAGGGTGTAGTATGTGTTTGCTTCTGATAGAATAGAGCGCGTTTGGATTGACACCGACTCAACTTTGTCAAAGACGACGTAGACCGGGTTTAGGCCGGTGTTAACCTACAAGCATCCCGTTCTAGGGTATAGCAATCTTGCGCCCAAACAACAGACATTCCTCACTATACGCATTATTACGCCCGCACAGACAAACATAAAAAACAAGACCCTCTCCAACCTAGACAACCACGCACACCAAAACCCAAAAACCATACAAAAAAATGCCCAAAGACAAAGAACTGCATAAACTCATCCAAGCCCTAATATCCACAGACATTGTTGCTCAAGCAGAAGCATCATCAAAGCTTTCAAAACTGACCATAGACCACATTAGACCATTTCTATCAAAACCCAGCGAAACCAGAATAAAACAACAACTGTTCCGCATTGCAACATGCTTAAACCCTACCAAGGCACTAGAACTTTCAAAAAACAACAGAAGCAACTTTATAGAAGTGCTCTCCACTTTAGCGGACTGGCCAGAAGCAGCGAGCAATAAACACCCAGGTGAAATAACTCAAGATGCCATGGCATTAGTTTTAGAATCATTAACGGAAGCCACACGCGGAACAGAAAACCCTGCCACTTTGCTT
>CAKZKQ010000412.1 GCA_937123825.1 uncultured Pseudomonadota bacterium | reverse complement strand
TCAACGCCCACAAAGGCCAGCAGGGCAGGCGAGCTTTGCCGCCTACCCTGCCCCTCAAGCCGGGCATACACGCCTGGGGGGAGCAACCAAGCTCATCAATCCACCAGCCGCACGACCCGACCATCCCAAACGAACCACTTTCGACGAAATGCCCCACTCGTACCGGCGAAGCCAAGAACCCACCCATCACAAATGCCATAAGTGAGCGCAGCGAACGCACCAAAAGGAAGCGAGTAAAGCGAGCGACCGAACCAAAAGCAAGCCAAGCAAAGCGCCGGCGCAGCGAACCGAAAGCAAGCGAAGCGCCGCGAACCATGCGCAACGGCGGGCTCCTAGAGCCCGACGTAACGCATAAAAGAGGTGTATCGGCCGGCGAGTCGGCTGTCGAGGGAGGCGAAGTAGCGTTCGAGGGAGAGGGCGTCGATGGCGTGGCGTGCGGCGATGAGTTCGCCGCCCAGAGAGCGTCCGGCGGCTTGGATGGCCATGCGGACGGTGTAGGGGGCTGGGCGCAGGCGCATGGCGTCGAAGCGGCGTCCGAAGGCCACGCCCATCATCAGGTGGTGTTCGCGGGCTCGGGCGGCCAGGTGGGCGATCCAGGCGGCGGGGCGCGATGTGGGTTTGAAGACGACGGCGACCGTGTTGGAGTTGAGGGTTGAGCCCAGGAGGATCTCCAGGCGGTGGGTCAGCCCTGGGGGAACCTGGCCGTTGGGGTTGTGGATGATCAGGACCATGTAGGGCATGTCCTGTGCGTGGGCCAGATTCTCGGGCATTGGGGTGGCCCATGTGAGGGCCTCAATGCGGATGGAGTCCAGGAGATCTTCTTGCTGGTGGACGGAGGTGGCCGTGCGGGTTTGTTGTGCGGGCATCTCCTGGGTCATCGGCAGCGGGATCTGGCTTTGGCCGATGGGGTCGCCGCGCAGCGCTTCACCGCTGCCTGAGTGGCTGCGGGGGGCGGGCGGCGGCAGGATGCTTTGATCGGGGCTGGGCGTCGAGATGGGGGTGTGGGCCCGGTAAGAGGTCGGATCTTCTCCTGAGCGCTTGGAGGCGCCGTGGGGACGAGGGGTTCGCATCGGGGTGGGGATGCGCGGGGAGGTCCTGGGGATGACTGGCAGGCGCTCGATGGTGTTGATGACGGGGAAGGAGCGCGGCTGGTGTTGGGAGACGGCCACGTCCTTGCGTTGGATGTCGTTGATGACCTGACCGATGCGCAGCCTCATGGCGCGGGCGTTGGTGGGCCTGGCGGCGGGGTTCTTGGCCAGCGCCTGGTCCATGAAGTGTTGCAGCTCGGGGTAGAGGCCAAGGGCAGGGGAGGCTTCCTGCAGTGGCACGGGTTTGCCGCTGACGATCTCGTCCCAAAGTTCGGGGGGGTTGGGGTGCCTGTAGGGCAGCTTCCCGGTCAGGAGCTTGTAGAGGAGCACGCCGCAAGCGTAGAGGTCGCTGGAGGCGGTGTAGGTGCCGCCGAGGCCTTCTTCGGGCGTGATGTAGGCGGCGGGGCGGCTGCTTTCGCGGGCTGGATCGTCGCCGGAGAGTCCAAAGTTGGACAACTTGACCAGATCGTGGCCGCTGCCGGCCAAAGAGGCCACCAGGACGTTCTCAAGCGAGATGTTTCGGTGCAGGAGGTTTTCGCGGTGCACGTCTTCAAGGGCGTGGACGACTTGCAAGAGCATGCCCAGCGCGCGCACCGGTTCGAGGGTGCCTTCGCTATCCATGATCGTCTTCAGGCTGCCTTCGGCGAGGTACTCCATGACGATGTAGGGGTAGCGGTTTTCGTGCAGTCCGGTGTCGTAGAGCGTGACGACGTTGGCATGTCGCAGGCGGCTGAGGATCTGGGCGTTTTGCATGAAGGTGCTGTGCCGTTGGCCACCTTCGGGCAAGAGTTTGACGACCGCCAGTCGCCCGATGCCTTCCTGGGTCCCCAGCAGGACCAGGCCTTGCGGTCCCTGGCTGAGCACAGAGGCGATGCGGACATCGCCGATCAATGTGCCAATGGGGTCGTTTTGTGGCAGCCGCAGATGGGCAGGGTCATTGTATGTCATGGCCAGGACCTCATCGTGTCGGATCAAAAAACGCAAAAGCCAAGCGACTGGGAGATGCCCTCGACGCTGTTCTCCGCCCGCAAAACGTTCACCTCCTGACACGCCGGAAACTCGAACTCGCCGGGAGACTCGCAGTTGGGGATCAGGGCGGTTGGATCGCAGACCGAGGTGCACAAGGTTCCACCCCCATTGATGTTGAAACATGCTCCTGGGGTGCTGCACGCCAACTCGCTGCAGTCTGCGTAGATGTCGGCGGCGGCAGGGATGGGCACCACACAGAGGCCTTCGGCTCTGGCTTGGCTCACCTGTGTGCGGTCCTCGGAGGGTTCTCCAAAGAGGAACGGGGCGCAGACCTCGTTGCCCACACAGGCGTCTGGGTCGTTGTCGCACCGTGCGCGTGAGCCGAGCGCATAGACGCATTGCTTGACGTAGCTTGGTCCGACGCCGTCGCGGATTCGATCCACGGCGCAGATCTGGTTGTCTGCGCAGTCTTCGTTGCTGTCACACAGGGCGGTGCACTGGAAGGAGGGGTTGCTGCCGGTGCACTGGCGAGAGGCGCAGAGCCTGGGACTGCCGCTGGTGTTGTCATCGACGTCGTTGCAGCTTTGTCCCAGTTCGAGTGAGCCATTGGAGTCGGGGTTGTCCAGCCTGCATCGCCCTGTCAGCGGTCCGTCTTCAAAGGATTCACGTCCTTCGGTCACGGCGCAAAACGGCTCATGGCCTTCAAACGTGCTGCACTGGGTGTTGTTGACGCAGGGGCGCGGTGTGCAGAGGCCCAGCGGCGCCAGATCGAGGGCGTCGGCGCAGATGAGGTTTGGATTGCCGCAGATCTCATCGGGGTCGGGGGCGTCCAGATCGCACAGCTCGGCGCAGTAGTCATCAAAGCAGATGTCGTTGGCGCATCGCTGGATGGTGCCCTGTGAGCTTCGCCTTGGATCATCATTGCAGAACTGCCCACCGTCGGCGGTGCGCGGCTGTTTGGTCTGGCAGACGATGCCAGTGGTCAGCTCGCGGGGTCCGTCGCCGGGGGTCAGCGCGATTTGGCAGGATTCGTCATCGGGGCACTGCCGCGTGGTGAAGCATGGTTGCTGTGAGCCGGGCAGACAGTAGCCTTCTTCATTGCCTTGTGTTTTGACGCACCGCATGGTGCTGGCAAAATCGTTCTCGGGGGGGCCGACGCAGTCATCGTCGCTGCGGCACGGTGCAGAGCAGTAGCCGAAGTTGCCCAGCAGCGAGCGCATGCACTCGGCGCCGTCTCCCAACGAGGCGCAGGGTTGCCGTGCGCACTCATCAAAGTCATCGTTTTCAGGAAAGCAGAACTCGACGTTGTTGATGCCGCACAGCCTCCCGAGCGCTTCGCGCACTGGGGGCGGGTCATCGTCCACATCATCCGGGATGACATCCACGGCGTTGTTGGGCGCGGTGTCTTGGGGCGGCGGCGTGTCCTGGGGCGGGTCGCTGGTGTCGGGGGTCTGGCTTTCAAAGGGGACGCTGTCGGTGTCAAAGGTCAGCGTGCACGCGCTGGTGCACACCAGCGCCCCAACCAGGAGCATCATCAGCGGCGCCGCAAAGGCTTTCTTGTGCGCGGACCGGTGGTGTCCTGCGCAGGCGCGGGGTCCTGTGGTGGGGGTGGTGCTATGGTGTTTAGAAGCACACATGGGTTCGCGCTTGACGGGACCTTGACGGGTCGGTGACGCCGCCGGGTTGTCCCATCGTCTGGCCTTATCTCCACAAGTCCTCAGGGGCCAAAACGGAGCCTTGCGGGTCTCCGTGGCCTGAACCGGGTCGTGAATCACAAGACGTCCATAAGCCTGGCCGTGAAATGAATCGGATCAAGTGTCCAGATCTTCTTTATCACAGCAGGCGCATTGGGGTTGTGTGATTTTCCGCGTCCGCTTCGACTTTTTTGTCCATCGCCGGGATTCTGCCCAAATCCCTAAAAATCCAGGCTCATTTGAACGGCGGCGCCTCCCTGGAGGATGACGACATCGGTCTGGAAGTTGTCGGCGTTGCGGTTTTCATCAACGGGGTCCCGCATCAAGAAGAGGACCCCTGAGGAGATGGCGGCCACAGAACCGACGACGACCAAAGAGCCTACGATCACCTTACGCTGATCGATGGCTGCGCGCAACGCATCGTAGCGATCGCGGTTGGTGCCTTCCTGCGCGGTGCGTTCAAAGTCTTCGATGAGCGGCTGGGTGACGAGGTCGGTGATGAGCGCAGCGGTCAGCGCCGCGCCAGCGACGCCAGCGGCGCTCCAGGCGGCGATGGTCACCCCATCGGTCCCTTCGTCGGTGTTGCCCGGCCCGCTGGGTCCGACGATGACCAGGTCAGGCCCGCCGCCGCCCCCACCGCCCCCGCCGACGCTGGGGCGCGTGGCGATGTTGGTGGCGACACCGCGGCTGGTTGGCGATACGTTGCGCAGGGCGACCTGCATGGCTTGGACTTCGGCGGTGATCTGGGCTTTTTCCTCGGCGCTCTCGTCGTCATAAACCTCAAAGCGCTCCATGCAGGCCTCCATGGAGGAGAGCGCTTCGAGGTGTTCGCCCAGCTTCTTCAGGACGGTGGCGCGGTTGCAGTAGAAGACGGCCTCGGGTTGGAGCGCGATGGCCTGGTCAAAGTTTTCGAGGGCTTCCTGGTAGCGCCCGGCGTTGAAGAATTCGACGGCCTGGAGGTAAAAGGCCTCGGCCTTGTCGGCGTCGCTCTGAGCGGCGGCGGTGGTCGCGCCAGCGGCAACGAGCATGAGGGCCAAAACCAGAGCCCTCACCGGGGCGCTCCACGGTGTCGCGTTGGGGGAGGTCCTGATGTGCACGGCGAATCCTCCTGTGGGGCCTTAGCGCAGACGGCCGGGTTTGAGTTTGACGGGCACGCTCTGGGCGCCGCCTTTGGGCCGGACGGTGAAGCCTCGGGGCCTGAAGCCAATCTTTTTGACCAGCACTTTGACGGGCTCTTCGCCCTGGACGTTGGCCTGGCAGGGGGTGGCGCCGATGGGCCTGCCGTTGAGGACGACCTGTGCCCCCGATGGGACGGAGGTGAAGCGCAGCAACGTCGTCTGTTTGGGGGCGACGACAGCGCTGGGGGGTTCACCTGCTGGTGGCGCACCGTTGTTGCCAGTCGGCGTGGTCGCTGGCGGGTTGTCCTTGGCGTGCTGCGCGGCAAACCCTGCGGCGCTCCGGGCGGCCTGAAGCGCTCCAGTGACCATGACCGCCGCCCGCTCGCGGGTGGGCAGCACGGTCGGCGAAGGTTTCACGGGAAACACCGGCTCGTTGGTCGGTTTTGTGGCTTCAACCCTGGCCTTGTCTGCCTTGGCAGGCTGCGCTGGCTCGGAGCGCGACCACTGGAAGGCCAACGTCGCCGCCGCCAGCGCCAACAAGACCACCACCGCCCCCAACGCCAACCAAACCTTGTTGATGGACCTTGCCTGCGTCGGCGCCTGCTGGCGACCGTCGAGGATGTCGATGAAGTCCTGCGCGCTGGCCACCCGATCCTCGGGCTCCTTGGCCAACGCGTGGGTGATGGCGTGGCCAATGCGCGACTTTTGAAGCGCCGGATCCTCAAGCGTCGGGATGGGCTCACTTAAGTGCTTCATCAAGACCGCCGACGGATTGGGCGCGTCGTAAGGGTGCTTGCCGCTGAGCATCTCGTAGAGCAACATCCCCACAGCGTAGAGATCCGCGCGGTTGTCGATCGACTCCCCGGTGATGGCCTCCGGACTCATGTAGTGCGGCGTGCCCAGCACGTAACCCTGCACCGTCAACGTCTTGAGCGCCCCAAGCTGCTCGTCGCTCTCGGTCATCTTTGCGATGCCAAAGTCCAGGACCTTGACGAAGTCGTCGTCGCCCTCGCGAGAGCATAAAATGATGTTCTCGGGCTTCAAATCCCGGTGCACGATGCTTTTGGTGTGCGCCACGTTCAACGCCAACAAGACCTGGCGAGCAATGTGCACCGCCCGCTCGGGCACCATCGGGGCCTCGTCGCGGATGCGCTGGTTGAGCTGCTGGCCGCGGATGAACTCCATCGCCATGTACAGCACCCCGTCGCTCTCACCAAAATCATAGAGGGTGACGATGTTGGGATGCTGAAGACGGCTGATCAGCGCCGCCTCTCGCTGGAAACGCTCGACGATGTCGGCCTGCAAAAAGGCCTGGGGCAAGAGCGTCTTAAGCGCCACGTCGCGCTCAACGCCAAGCTGGCGAGCACGAAACACCACACCGTAAGAACCACGACCCAGCTCTTCCTGGATGAGGTACTTGCCGGCGATGATGTCGCCCGGTGTGGGAATGCTGAACTGCTCAGCCATGACTGCCGCTGATCTGGGGCCGCCCTGGGGGCGCGCGATGCCCCGGTGCAACCTTGCTTGCGGCCACTGGCCGCTGCTTCAATACGCTCTTGCGTCACGCCTGACGCGCTTGCCCGATGCACCACAGGATAAAGGGGGGCGCGGTCCGCCTCAAGGCGCGCGCCCGCAAATCGTGCCTGCAAAGCACCCCCCGTGCCTGCCAAATGACCCTTTTGGGGCTTTTCAGGCCGGCGGTGGGGCCAGAACTTCGCGGGGACGAGAGCCGTCGCTGGGGCCAACGACGCCGTCTTGTTCCATGCGCTCAATCATCCGGGCGGCGCGGTTGTAGCCGACTCTGAGCTTGCGTTGCAACATCGAAATGGACGCGCGCCGCTCACTGGTGACGATGTAAATCGCTTCGTCGTAGTGCTCGTCGTACTCCTCGTCATCATTTTTACCCCCGTCGTCGCTCTCCTCTTCACCCCCCGCAAGGATGGAGTCGTCGTACTGGGGCGAGCCTTGCTCTTTGAGGAATTCGACAATGCGCTCGATCTCGGTCTCGGAGACAAAGGCGCCGTGGACGCGCTGCTGCTGTGAAGAACCGGGCGGCAAAAAGAGCATGTCGCCCTTGCCCAAAAGGTTCTCGGCGCCGTTGCTGTCCAAAATCGTCCGGCTGTCGGTCTTCTGAGCCACACGCAGCGCGATGCGGGTCGGGAAGTTGGCCTTGATCAAACCCGTGATGACGTCCACCGAGGGGCGCTGGGTGGCCAGGATGAGGTGGATCCCCGCCGCGCGAGCCTTCTGGGCAAGGCGCGCCACACACTGCTCGACGTCCTTGCTGGCCACCATCATCAAGTCGGCAAACTCGTCGATGATGACCACGATGTAGGGCAGGCGCTGGTGACCCGGCGTGCCGTCTGCGTCAAGCTGCATCTTCAACACAGCCTCACTCTCGGTCCGGCCCGCCTTCAGGTCCTGCTCACACTGATGGGTGAGCTTTTCGACTTTCTTGTTGTAGTTGATGATGTTGCGCACGCTCATGTTGGCCAGCAACTGGTAGCGCCGCTCCATCTCGTTGACGGCCCAGTTGAGCGCCACCGCCGCCTGCTTCGGGTCGGTCACGACCGGCAACAAGAGCTGCGGGATCCCCTCATAGATGCTGAACTCCAGCATCTTCGGGTCCACCATGATCAAACGCACGTCGTTGGGCGTGTAGCGGAAGAGCAGGCTGACGATCATCGTGTTGACCGCCACCGACTTACCGCTGCCCGTGGCGCCGGCGACCAACAAGTGGGGCATGCTGGCCAGGTCGGCCACCACCGGGCCACCCTCGGTGTTCTTGCCCAGCGCCAACGGCATCCGCGCCTTCGAGGCCTGGAAGACGTCGTCGGCGATGATCTCTTTTAGGAAGACCATCTCCCGGCTGGGGTTGGGCACCTCGATCCCGACCACGCCCTTGCCAGGGATCGGCGCGATGATGCGCACCGAAATGGCCGCCAGCGCCATCGCCAGGTCATCGGAGAGGTTGGCGATCTTGCTGAGCTTGACCCCCGGCGCCGGAGAAAACTCAAACATCGTGATGACCGGCCCCGGGCAAATCTCCACGATCTTGCCGTTGACCCCAAAGTCCGACAGCGTCTTCTCAAGCTGCATCGCCATCTGACGCAGCAGATCCTTGTCGACCACCACCTCGTCCGGATTCTCATAATCCAAGAACGACAAATGCGGCAGCACAAACTCGCCCGGATCGGCCTTCTTGAGCTTCACCGGCCCCTTGTCCGAGGCCAACTGCTCGCGCTTAGCCCGCGCCTGACGCTGCGCCTCCGACTCCACAATATTGGGGCCAATCCCGCCAACGCCGCCGCCACCAGCGCTGGCCGCTTCGGTCGAAGTCCCCGAGGCCACCGGGATGGGCGCGCGCTCCTCTTGCTGGGCCTTGCGCTTGTGGACCTGACCGGCCGCCTCAAGCGCCTTCAAACCCGCATCGTCGCTGTCTTTTGAACTCGCCCCAGCAACACCGCCGCCGTCAGAAGCAGGCGCGTCGGCACCCGGGCCAATGTCGCCCAGCACAAAGGCCGGCTCCGCCTCCAGGTTGGCCAGAGTGTCCCCAAACTCAAAGCCGTCGCCAGCCACCGGCGCCGCGTCGGCCGCTGACTTCACGTCGGGCTTGTCATCCCCACGCTTCGCACCGCGACCCTTCGACTCCTTGCTCGCCGCTTTGCGATCCTTGCGCCCGCGACCCTTGACCGACACCGGCGGCTCGTCCGCCAGCTCGTCTTCAAAGTCGTCAAACTCATCCTCGGGCTCGTCTTCAAACAAACGGCGCCGCTTGGTGGGGCGCTCCTTGGCGCTGCTGCTGCGCTTGCTGGCGGCGGACTTGGCGCTGTGCTTTTTGGCCGCGCGAGCTTTGCTGCCGCGCTTGCGCTCCCTGCGCATCTGGGCCTCAACGCGCTGCTCAAGCTCGTCGTCGTCCAAAAACCACCCAGCCTCTTCGTCCTCGTCGTCTTCGACAAGATCGGCGGCCTCGGCCTTCAAGCGCCGCCGCAGCTCGCGCTGGGTCTGGTAGTTCTGCACCGTCGATGCCAGGCGCTTGCGCACCTGACGCCCACACCACTGGATCATGTTGCCCAGCGACATGTCCGTCACCAACATCAACGCCAGGATGCTCATGCTCACCGCCAGAATGTAAGACCCCACCTCACCAATGAGCCCCACACTGAACGATCCCAACATCTCGCCGACCAACCCCCCGGCCTGATGGCCAAAGAGCGTCTCCCCCTTGAAGAAGAGGTGCGAGAAGATGGCGCCGCTGAGCACAAAAATGCCCTGACCCACAAACTCCGAAGGCTTCAACTCCGGCCTGTGGCCCACCAACATGATGCCGCCGAGCATAAAGAGCACGGCGACCACAAAGAACGAACCAATCCCAAAGATGTAAAGGAGGATGTCGGCGGCGTAAGCCCCCACCGGCCCAATCCAGTTGCCCACCTGGCCGCTGGTTTCGATGTCGGCCGGGTTGGAGCTGACCAACGCCAGGCACAACGCCACCGAAAGGGCCACAAGCACCAAACCGGTGATCTCTCCGCCCTTGCGCCAACTCTTGACCGCCGCGTCCAAAGACGGACTGGCTTTCTTGGCTCTGGAGGAGGTGGTCTTCTTGCGGCTGCGAGAAGGCGTGCTCTTTTTCTCGGGGGTCTCTGTCGACGTGCGGCTTGTACTGGCCATGAGTCTTCTCTGAGCTTCCCTGCTCATTGATGCGCAACGGGCTTGTGGCTGTGGACTGCGGCCTTCATGCCGCCCACAGCGCGCCGCTGGTGCGCTCGGGTCAAGATCTTCAAACTGCTTTTCTTGTTTGTGTGCTGCCCAGGGGTCGCGTCCTTGACCCCCCTCATGTGTGGGCACCCACACCGGTGCGCGCTGACACCAGTGCCAACCTTAGCCCGGGCTGCCCCCTTCCATCAAGCCGTTGGGCTTATCTTTAATAGAGGTTTTCTCTTTTGGGGCTTGGGTCGTGGGCCTTTGCCCGTACCTGCCTTTTATCTTTGCTTCATTGGCTTTCCCTTTTGGGGCTGCGCGCCCCAAACCCCCGCCAGGGGCCGGCTAGCGCCCCGCCCCCTGGACCCCACGCGCTTCGTGGGGGCTGCGCACCCCCACACCCCCGAACGCGGACAAACCGGTCCCGTATACGCCGCGAGCAATTCTGTGGCTTGCCTTTCGTTTTGAGCCACGAGGTTCAGCAGAGCATCGGCGGAGCAAAAACAGCCCCCACAAGGGGGGCAGATGCTCTCCCAAACTCTCGTGGGTGCCACCTTGATACTTCTCAGCGAAGAAGGATGAATTGGCGGCCTTTCCCAAACTCTCGTGGGTGGCATCTTGAGAGCACTCAGCGAAAGTTTTGATTACGCTCCCCTTTGCGAAGTGACCCTGTTGGAATCGACCGCCAGCGATTCAACAGCGTCACCTGCAGGATCAATTACGTTCCCCCAACGAAGCCTCCTGCCCGAATCAAGCGCCACCCATTCAACAAAGCCGCCTGTGTGAATCGAGCGCGTTCTCCCAACAAAATCACCTGTGTGAATCGACTGCGTTCATCCAACAAAGTCGACAAGCTCTCAAGGGGCTTGGAGTCTCTTCGTCACTGGGGCAGAGGCCCTAGAGACGTGACCCCGCCAGTGAGCGCTATAATCGCCTGACCCGAACTGTCTGGGAGACTCATCGAAGCCACCTGCTCGAATCAAACGCCAGCCTCGCAACAACGTCACCTGCGGGCTCAATTACGTTCCCTCAACAAAGCTGCCTGCTCGAATCAACCACGTTCTCCCATCACAACCACCTGTGTGAATCAACCACGTTCACCAGCGAAGCCGCCAAGCTCTCAAGGGGCTTGGAGACTCCGCAGGAGTCTCTAGAGAGCACGGCCGAAGGCCTGCTCCGTCACCCCTTGTGAGCGCTATAATCGCTTGACACGACACTAATCACTTGGGTGCTCCATCGAAGCCTCCTGCTTGATTCAAGCACACTCCCCCAACAAAGCCACCTGCGTGAACCAACCACGTCCACCAACAAAGCCCACAAGCGAACAAGGGGCTTGGGGTCGCAGCGCGACCCTCCGGTCCTGGGGCAGGGGCCCCAGGCCGTTGACCCCTTAGTGAGCGCTATAATCGCCTGACCCGAACTGCTTGGGTCATCCAATAAAGCCACCTGCTAAAATCAACCGCCGCCCTCGCAACAACGGCACCTGCGGGAAAAATGACGTTCCCCAACAAAGCCACCTGCCCGAATCGAGCGCCAGCCTTGCGGCACAGCCTCTTGCTTGAATCCAGGGCTGGGTTTTCTTGATGGCGGTTGCGTCTGGGGTCTGCGCGCGACAAGATGTCGGCCAGACAACGAGACAGAGGGAAAGAGGACGCCGGGCGTATGATTGTTCAGATTCGTGAAGATTGTTTGAGGCTCTTTACCCAGCATGACCATGGGCTGATGACGGGCGCATTGGCGCAGGCCTGGGTGGGCAATAGTGGTGGTCAGGGGCTTAGCTTTGATTTGACGTTGGCGGCGGCGCTCCATGACGCGGCTTGGCGTCAGGCTGATGAGTCGCCGCTCCTTGATCCCCAAACGGGTCGCCCTCACGACTTCATTTCCTATCCGTATGACCGGCGTTTGGACTTTTATAGCCACGGGGTGGATGCGCTGGAGGCGCTCAGCGTCCACGCGGCGCTCTTGACCAGCCGCCACTACGTGATGCTCTCGGGGCGAACGGCCCCAGAAGAGTACCGAACCATTGAGGCGGCGCGGCAGACCCGGCTGCGTCTTAAACTCCACCGCAACAAAGACGAAGCATTGCTTCACGTGGAACAATCGTACCTGCTCTTTTTGGACGCGCTCTCACTCTTTGTGTGCATGACGCCGCCTGGGGCCAAAAAGGACGGTTTGCCGGGATGGGTCGAGCCGGAGCGCTTTGCGCGCACGCCCGATGGCCAACAATACCAACTTGAATGGCGCCATGAGGGGTACCTGGTGATGGAGCCCTTTGGCTTTCGCGCGCCTTTGAAGCTCCAAATCCCCTATGTCGAGCTGCCCAAGCTCAGCTACGACTCTCCCGATGAGCTTGAGAATGACTGGCAGCGGGCCGCGTCCGGGTTCTGGACGGTGACCATTGGGCCTGGTGAGGGCGCTCAGATCCCTTCTTGACGCCGTGTATGGATGGGGACCTTTGCCCCAATGGAGGTGAGCGATGGCCAAACCCTGGATTCACGCACAGTCGAGCGCGCGGCGCTTTGGCGGTAAGCCCGAGGATTACATCGAAATCCACGAGTTCCTCGACACCAGCAAGTCCGCCGTGCCGGACAACCGGCACCGCATCTTTACCCACAACGCCTGGTTCATCTTCTTCATCCCCGAGAAGATCTTTGGGCGCAACATCACCAACAGCAACGGCCGAGAGGTCTCCGTGCGCGAGATCTGCGAGCAGCACGTCCAGGAAGACTTCGGGGGCTTCATCCCCTCGGCCCAGGACTGGGTCCAGGCCATGGACATGCAACCCTGGATGAACGCCGCTGGAGGACCGCCGCCGTCCATCAAGAAGCTGCGCAAGGGCAAACCCAGAACCGAGCAGGTCATGCGTTTTGACAACGATTGAGCGCCAGCGCTTCGTCAACAACACTTGTTGTTGATGGCGCGCCGGGAGGTGTGTGCATGAATGAACGACTGCGGGCAGCGCTGATGGCTGCCAAAGGACTCGATCCTGAGGCCCTTGAGGCCCTGGCCGCTGAACTTCACGCCCAGGGCTTTCCCAGAAACGGCGGCGGAACCGCTTCCAAAGACCTCAAGGTCGCCAAGGCCGTCCGAGAGGAGACCCACAAGGACATGGTCGCCCAGGCCCGGCAATACCTGCGCGACGGCGCCAAGACCATCTTTGAGCGCTACCCACACATCAAATCCTTCTCCTGGCGCCAGTACAGCCCCTACTTCATCGATGGGGACGCGTGCACCTTTGAGGCGTACACTCGATACGCCTTGATCAACGACGAGGATCGATCTTTTCGAGCCGATGATGACTCCGAAGAACATCGGGCGCTTCAAGACATCATCGCCTTCCTGAGCGTGTTGGATGATCGCACCTACCTGCAACTCTTTGGGGACCACCGCACGGTGAAAATCACCCCCACCGGGATCTTCAACGTCTACTACGACCACGAGTGAGCAAACGACCATGGATGAACGACTCGGACCCCTGATCGAGCGGGCGCTGGACAAGGGCGACGTGCAAGCACTCAACGACATCGCCGGGATCCTTGATGAACTGGGCATGCCCGCGCCTGCCGTGTCGGTGGTGGAAGACGTTGAGCGCCTGTCGGCCAGAAAGCAGGGCTGTGATAGGGCGCTCCAAGAGGCCGCGCAGGCGTACCTGAAAGAGGCTGTGCCCAGGTTCTTCAAGAAGCACAAGACCATCAAGTCCTTCTCCTGGCGCCAGCACAGCCCCGGGTGGACCGAGGGCGAAACTGGGCGCTTCCAGGCACACTACAAGTACGACATGGAGACCGTTTTTGAGGACGGGGCCAGCATCCATGAGGAGCAGTCGGCCAAAAAAGGGGCCATCTCCATGCTCAACCGCCTGGGAGAAGACGCGCTTCGATTGGCCCTCGGAGACGGCTACACCATCACCGTCACCCGAGATGGCATCTCAAAAGAACACTACTGGGACGAGTACTGAACTATGGAGCCCATGCGAGAGCGGTTGGAGAGGCTGCGGCGGCTGGTCCACCAAAACCCCAGCGAAGCGTTGTGGCGCTCGCTCTGCGCCGTGCTTCAGCGCTGGCCCGAGCAGGATCGCGTCGTGGCGGTCGACTACGTCAACGACAACCTCGCCGCATGGCCCGACGCCATGCGTCTGGCGCCCAAATCCTGGCTTAAAGCGTCTGCAAAAGGACAGAGCGCCGAACTCTTGAAGGTGGCGCGCGCCATAAGCTTCTCAGCAGGGCTGCGCGCATCCATCCGCGATCTGACCCACGACCCTCGGCTGACGCAGATCACCACGCTCCTTGCCCCAGGCTACAAACTCACGTCTGCCGATGTCGCGGCGTTGTCCAGCCCCCAGGCCCGCTTCAAGCTCAACACCCTCCACCTGGCCCACACCGAGGTCAACGCGTCGAGCTTGAGGGAGATGTTGGTGGCCGGCGGCGCCCTTGGCGAGTTGAAGGACCTCAAACTGGCCAGTTGTGGCCTCGGCGCCGAGGTGAACACGGTGCTGTCAGAACCCTCATCCCTGCCAGACCTTCAGACGCTCTCTGTGCCTCAAAACGCCCTGACCGCCGATGACTTGAGCGCCATCGTCCAGGCGCACCCCAGGCTCAAAGGGCTGGATGTGTCTGGAAACGCGCTCGGAGCAGGTGGGCTGCAGGCGCTCTTGATGGGCGGCGCGCTGGAGTCGCTCGCAGCGGCGCGCTGTGGTCTTGAGGGCGATGTCGACGCGCTGGTGGACCAAGGCGGTGCGCTGCGGGAGCTTGATCTGTCCAGCAACGCACTTCAACTTGAGGCGCTTGGGGAGGCCTCCTGGTGGGGCGCGCTCACATCGCTGCGTTTGGCAAACACCGGCCTGAAAACCAATGGACTCAAGGCCTTGTTCGAAGGCTGGGACCAACTCCAATGGCAGACGCTGGATTTGACCTCCAACAAGCTCTCCCTTGCTGGGATCTCGCTCCTGGCACAGAGCAGGGCGCTGGGACAACTCCAGGTCTTGGAATTGGGCGCGTGCGGACTCAAAACCCCGGCGCTGATGGCTCTGTTGAACCACAAGGGCCTCCACAAACTCCACACCCTCGACCTGCGCCGCAACACCTTTGACCTCGAAGGGGCCAAAGCGCTGGCATCGATCCCTGCCTTCAGGCGCCTCAAAACCCTCAAGCTCGACCGCGACAACGTCCCCTGGAAGGCATACCCCCTCTTGGCCCAGTCGGTTCATCTGCCCGCAAAGTTCTGCGCCCAGTGGGGCCGATGACCCTCTTGTCCAACCACGTCAAAATCAGGCAGGACCAAAACCTCAAATGTCAGAACTTTTGGTCTGCTGCGTCGTTGATGGGTTCCAACAGATCGGATCTTGTGGGGGATGAATTGTGAAAGACATGACGCGCAGAACGTTTCTAGGACTGACCACGGGCATGGTGGCGACGGCGGCCACCTTTGGGCTGCCTTCGGACGCGGTGGCCAAGTATCGGCCCTATCCCTTCTTTGAGATGCTCTTGCTGGCCGAATCCATCGTCGCAGGCACCATCCTCAAAGTGCACCGCAAGCACATTGTTTTTGAGGTCCAGGAGACGCTCTTGGGTCCCACCACATCCCGGGACACCATCAAAATCCAGAAGTTTCGCAACTGGACCTGTGCTTCGCGCTGGGCGCCGTATCACCAGGGCCAAACCCTCGTCATGGTGATGCGCAAATACCCCGACCCCTCGACCGACATGCTCAAGGCCATCGGCTCTGGCAACGAAGGAGAGCTGCCCTGGGTGGACTCAAAGGTTTATGTCAGGCATTTGGACCACTTTAACGTGGCCAACGCCGACGTTGAGCACAAAATCTTTGGGCAAGGATTTTATGGCACCGAGGTGCCCGAAGCCGACTTTTTTGCGGCGCTGCGCGGCTATCGAAGCCATTTCGAGCGCAAACCCACCCAAGACGAATACATGGCCACGGCCAAGGCCGTCTCATCGGCCAAAGAGCGCCAGGCCTACGCCGCACAGTCGGCCTTTCATCAGGCCCTGGTCAAAGTCTCCATGTGAGCCTCAAATGGGGACCTCAATCCCCGCAGCCAACTCTTCAATGACTGCCTCGACTTCGGTTCGGCTGGAACCCAGCGCTCCGCCAGCGCCCGCCAGACTCACCCTGTGGGCCAGCACAGGGACCAGGAGCGTGGTCAAATCGTCTGGAATGCAGTAATCCCGCCCTCTGACCAGCGCAAACGCCCGGGCCGCCCGCGCCAACGCCAGCGCGCCGCGCGTCGAAACTCCCGTGCGCAGCGCCGCCGAGCGCCGCGTGGCCTCCACCATCGACATGATGTAGTCCACCAACGAGGCCTCCAGGCGCACGTTCTCCACCGCGTTCTGGAGCGCCGTCAGATCGTCGAGCGTCAGCGCCCCGTCCAGATCCTCGACCGGCTCGCGTGAGCGGCGCTTGAGCAACAACTCTCGCTCCACGTTCCGCGCCGGGTAGCCGATGGACAGCCGCATCAAAAACCGGTCCATCTGGCTCTCTGGCAGCGGGTAGGTGCCGTGATAATCCAGCGGGTTCTGGGTCGCCATCACCGCAAAGGGGCGCGGCAGCGTGTGGGTCTGATCGTCCATCGACACGCGCCCCTCGGCCATCGCCTCCAGCAGCGCCGACTGGGTGCGGGGCGTGGTCCGGTTGATCTCGTCGGCCAGCAGCACGTTGGTGAAGATCGGCCCGGGCTTGAACTGGAACTTGTTGGTGTCCGAGTTGAAGATCGTCACCCCCAGGATGTCGCCCGGCAGCAGGTCGCTGGTAAACTGAACGCGCTGAAACTGCGCCCCAACACTGCGCGCAATCGCGTGGGCCAAGGTGGTCTTGCCCACCCCTGGGACGTCTTCGAGCAGGACGTGACCCCGGGCCAGCAGGGAGGTGATGGCCAGAGTCACCACGTCGGTCTTGCCTTGAAAGACCTTCTCGACGTTGGCGATGAGCGTTTGGATCAGTTCGGACGGCTTGGCCCGCAAAGCCGGGGCGGTGGATGCGTTCAAGATCTCTCCTCGGATTGAGGTCTGGCCCTTGGGAGGGCGCTTCCTTGGTGGCTGTGGCGGTCGTTTCTTTGAACAAGAGCCCGGGAAGCACATCGCTCCCCAAACCTTGCTGGTGTGTGGCGAGCGGCGCTTACGCGGCCGCTTGAAAATCCCACTGGCTCAGGAGTTCTTTGATCAGCGCGATGTGCTCCACGGCGATTTTGCCCAGAAAGAGGTCGCTCTCAAGGCCGCCGCGATCCAGGAAGTCGTGCACAATCTGATGCCCGTGCAGGTAGACGTAATCCTTGGGGTTTCCGCCCGGAATCGAGGTGTCTGTCAGGCCGCGCTTGACGCGCAAGGTCACATCCCAGGCCACCTCGGGCGAAGCCCCCACGCCGATCATCTGCCTGAAGGTATCGGCAAAACCCATCGCGTGGGCAAAATGAGCGCCCAGCGCCCTTTGGGCGTAGATCCGCGTCATGGAGCGGCGCAGGAGGCCATGTTTTTGCTCCATGTACGACGCCAGACCCTCTTCAGTGGCCATATAACCGCTCAAACCCAGGCCCAGGTTCATCAAGCCGGTCTTGAACCCATTGCACGCGCGCCGCACGTGCGTGCCCAGCTCATGAACAATCAGCCGATCGCGATCCTGAAGGGTAAAGATGCTGTCCGACTTCACCCTCACCTCTTGATGGCGCGCCGAGACCGACATCCTGGCCGACATCTCACCGAGCACCACCACCTGCCAGCCTTCGATCTCCATCTCTTCGAGCGCCTTGCGCATGTGATGCGCCATCGTCCAAGCATCCAAACGATGCCCGCTCAGATCCCTGGGCTCGTCAGGCAACTCATCAAACGTCACCTCGCCGTCCAGAATCCCGTGGGCCAGCGCGATCAACCTGGGGCTGGGCAGCCCGTGGATCTGGGCGGCGATCTGGCCAAAACGCCGGGTGCCGCGCTCTTCGAGCAGCTCAAGCTGAAGGTGGAGTTGATGAACCTGCTCTTCAAAGAGACGATCCAGCGGGGTGTCGCCAAAGACGATCTCGTCCAGCGCGCGATGGCTCCGGGCGATGTCATCGGCCGGCAGCGGCAGGTAATCAAAGCGGGGATCGATGATCTCGCCTCGGCGCCAACCGCGCCGAAATGCCTCCCAGGCGCTGCGCCGCGAAGACATCGTGGGGTTGAGCAGCGTCGATGGCGCAAGCCACGAGGCCACCTCCACAATGTGCTGGTCAAGCGCCTTGAGTCGTTTGATCTCTGCCTGAGAGGGCATGTCCAGGGTTCTCCTTGATGGGGCGGTGTTGCCTGGAAACCAATCTACACCGGCTGCGCCAGCGAAAAAAATGGTCCACCATGTATTTTTCTGGCAACTGGTGGCACCTTGCGCCCGACAACCTCTCTGTGTGGCCACAAAGCAGGCCCAAATTGGACCCTCGGGCGGAGACCCTGAGCGGCTTCCAAGGCGGTCTTGTTGCGCGCTGGTGAACAGTGGCCCAAAATGAATGATTGAGGCACGTTGTCCTGGAGCCCTCGTCGTGAAAAAGCACACAGAACAACGGGGCCGCCAGAAGCTGCACAGCAGGGAAGCGTTATGAACAACCCCATTGATGGCCCCGGAGGCCCAAACGGCCCCGACTGGACCCGCGCGCTGGATGACACCCAGGCCGCCCAGGACGTGGGGGGCGTCGATCCTGGTGTCACAGGGATCGAAGGCGTCGGGGCCGCCGTTGAAAGCAGTCCGGTCGCGCTCGAAGGCCTCGAAGCTGCCATCGACGAAGTGGCCCGAGCGCTTGGCCAGGGCGCCATCGCCGATCCACTGACCGCCGTCGAAAACGTCATCTCCAAAGCCATCGAACTCCAGAACCACAACCTCCCCGAACCCACCCTTAAGCGCATGACCGAAGAACTCCAGGCCGTACTCATGGAAGACCCATTCTTTGTGCTTGAGGTCGAGGGGCTCCTGGCCGACGCCCTGGATCGTGTTTGAGCCCCGTGACACAATGCTCGCCGTTGGCCCTCCACCCACTGCCTCAAAGGCCCATGTTTTGGAGCGATCGGCCCCATCGATGACCAACCCACCTCCACCCGTTGCTCGCCTCTCAACATGCCTCTGCCTTCTTTTGGCGTTGGTTTGGCCCGCCTCGCCGCTGGGCGCGCAAACGGCGGGTGTCCCCACAGGCCCATTGGTGGCCAGCGCCTGCGTCTCAGACGATGGCCTGGGGCGCGACGCCGCCGAACTCTGCGGCCACGTCAATGTGCGCCTTGGCCAGATTGATGGGATGCGCCTTGCCGACGTAGACAAGGTCCTGGGGTCGAGCGACGGCCTGGATCCCAGAGCCGCCATTGGCGGGCTGGTGGAGATGATCGAAGACGGTCAGCGCGCCTTCAAGTCCGGAGACATCCCCGGGGCGCTGCGCTCGGTCAGGCGCGCTCTTGAAGGTTTGGTGCCTCTGGAACCCTGGCTCAAAGAACGGATCGTGCTCCAACGGGCTTTGGCGCTGGTGCTCGACGCGCGCGCCACACAGGGCGACCCCCCCGGTGAACTGGAAGAGGCCGCCAAGCGCTTGCTGACCATCGGCGCGGCCCCCTTGAAAAAAGCCACCGACCTGATCACCACCGCAGCCGCCGAAGAAGCGCTGGAGCGTGCAGCCCAAGCCCTTCAAACCGATCCGCCCGGTCAGGTCGAGGTCCAATCGACCGTGCCGCAAAGCGAAGTCTTCATTGACGGGGTCTTTGTCGGCGTGACGCCGCTTCGTTTGGGCGACATCCCTGCCGGGGATCACATCGTCCGGGTGCGCCGCACCGGCTACAAGCCCGCCGTGCAGTTGATCCGCACCCAGGCCTCAGAGCGCGCCTACGTCGATCTTGTGCTGGAGCCGATGAGCAACCTGGGCGCTTATGACTCGGCCATGGTCCAGCTCCAACTGGAGGCCGGGCTGCCCCGAGGCGGGCAGGGAATGGATGACCTGCGGGCGCTGCTCTTCATCGACCAACTGGTGGTCTTGCGCGTGCGCCGGGAAGGCACCCAGGTTCAGGTCGAAGCCTCGCTCTACGATCTGGGCTCGCTGCAGCAGTTGGCCAGCACTGTCAGGCCCTTGAGCGACGGCTCCACCGCCGCGCGCCGCTCGCTTGCCGCTGTGCTGCTCGATGATCTTTTGCAGACGATCAACCTGGACGTGTCGGGTTCGGGTGGCCCCGCGCTTTGGAATGAGTGGTGGTTTTGGACGGGTGTGGGGGCGGTGGCGCTGACGGCGATCACCGTGGTGGTGATCCTCAACGTCGAAAGCGAGCCACCGCCGACCACCGGCGGCATCGAACTGCAGTTTGAGTGACGGCAGCACCCCGGCGCGCTCGAACTGCGCTTGTGTGCTGCGTCAAACGGGTAGGTGGCTTGGTTTCAGGCCCGATTCAGTTGCAGATGCCGTAGGTGCGGATGGTCTCGGTGCGGTTGTTGAGGGTGAAGGAGAGTTCGATGGGCGAGCACGCTTGACCTTGCCGGTTGCTGCAGTCGCCGTTGCCCCGGTTGATCTTGCACAGCGCTTTGCAGCGCGTGCCGGGGTTGTTGCCGCCCTGGACCGTGATGCAGGCCAGGCCCGAGCTGCATTGGTCGTCGTTGGGGTTGCAGTTGGCGTTTTCGCCCAGGTTTCCGCCGCCATCAAAGCAGAGCGCGTCGCGGTCTGAGATGGGCTGGCAGGTGGTGCCGGGTTGGCAGGCCTGGGGGTTGTCCACCGGGTCACAGCGGGTCACACCGACACAGAGCCCGACGTTGTCAAAGCCGTTGAGCGTGGCGCCGCAGACTGCCTCTCCGATGCACCCTTGCCCCGAGTTGGCGTCACAAATGCGCGTGCAGCGCGACTCGTTTTCGCCCCCGGTGATGATGCACACCAACCCTCGGCCGCAGTTGCTCGGGATGCCTCCGCAAAGCTCGCCTTCGCCCAACAAACCATCGGTGCGGCACTCAAAGTCATTGTTGCGGCCCAGCGCGCAGCGCAGGTTGTCGCCGGGGCAATCCTGGGCCACTGGGTCGCATTCGCAGGGGGCGTCGATGCCGTCGCAGTCTTCGTCGATCTCGTTGCCGCAGATCTCAAAGCCGTCTGGGTTGACGCTGAAGTCGTTGTCGTCGCAGTCGGGTGCCAGGCACCCTTCACCGTCTCCGTAACCGTCCTGATCGTTGTCGATGCAGTTGGAGAGGTTTCGGCAGGCGGCGTTTTCACAGACAAAGTTGTTGGGGCAGACCTGGTTGTCCCAGGCCGAGCCGTCTGGCCGACAGATGCGGATCGTGCGGGCGTCGATGCACTCGCGGACGCCAGGGGTACACGTCCCAGGCATGCCATCGATGCCGCCGCAAAATCCGTCATCGCAGGGTTGGTCAGGGGGGCAGGTGCCCAGGTCGTAAGCCGCGCCATCGCCCCGACAGATCTTCAACAAGCCGTCATTGACGCACAAGCGCTCAAAAGGCGTGCAAGGCCCCTCGGTGGAGTCGTCCACGTCATTGTTGGGGTTGTTGTTGGGCGGCGGCGGGTCGTTGTTGCCGTCGTTGTTGGGGGGCGGCGGCGGGTTGTTGTTGGGCGGCGTGTCGTTGTTGGGCGCACCACCACTGCATAGCCCGGCCGAGCAAGGTTGGCCTGCAGGGCACACCCCCAGCGTGTACCCCTGTCCGTTGGGGTCACAGACGCGGAAGTTGAAGTCATCCAGACACTCTCGGGTGTCTGGCTCGCAGCTCTGGTCGCCGTTTGCGTCTGCGCCATCCTCAGCGCAAGAACTCAACCCAAAGAACGCAACGCCCACCACCAGCAGGCGCACAAGTGTATGTGGTAAAGACATGGATCGCCTTTTCGACTCTTAACAATCGCATTCCAGTGATCCACCAAGCAGCCCCAACAACATATCAAAATTCGCAGTTGCTGTCTTGCGAATGCTTTTCAGGTCTCTGAGGGCGGGGTGTTGGACAGGCTCAAGTCGTCGTCCGGGTCGTCTTGGGAGGGTTTGGAGGTCAAGGAGGCCACAAAAATGCCGCAGAGCAGGATGGCGGCGCCCAGGAGCTTGGTGCCCGAGGGGTATTCTTTAAAGAAGATCAGCGCCAGGAGCCCCGAGCCGATGGGTTCGGCCAGAATGACCAGCGACACCACCGGGGCGCTCAGGTGTTTCAGCGACCAGACCAGTGAGTTGTGCCCGATGAGTTGTGGGATGATGGCGATGAGCAGAAACATGCCGTAGGTGGCGGGGGGCAGGTCCCACAGAGGTGCGCCCACGATGAGCGCGATGGGCAGCAGACAGAGGGCGGCGGTGGCGTTGGTGAAGGTGGCATAGGACTCAAGACCCACCGTTTTTCTGGCCAGCCGGCCCGCCAACAAGTAGCCCGAGCCGCAGATGGCGCCCAGCAGCGCCAGGAAGTTGCCCAGCAGCGATGTGCTTGGGCCCTGAGACAGGTCGTCGTAGCCGACCACCAAAGATCCCACCATGGCCAAGGCGATCCCGCCCCAGAGCCTTGGGGTGAGCTTGTCTCCGGTGACCACCGGCGCCGCCAGGCCCACAAAAATGGGGTTCATGGTCACAAACAAGACCGCAGAGGCCACCGTGGTGTACTCCAGGCTGGTCATCCACGACCAGAAGTGCATGGCCAGAAAGAAGCCAGACACCGCGCAGATGCGCTTCTCCCGGCCGGTGAGCTTCCACCAGCCGCTGCCGACGCTGAGTTGTGCGATGATCGCCATCAAGACCGCCGAAATTACGGTCCTGAAGAGGGCCGTGGAGATGCCCGGCGCGTCCGTCAGGCGGATCAAGATCGCCGAGGCGCTGATGGCCGACACCCCGGCGGTCAACACACCCCAGAGCAGCAACCGTGGCGGACTTGTCTGAGACATCCTTGCGCTCTCCCGACCACCCCAGCAGTGGTCACCGATTGTTCAGAGTTTGCGGGCGCACCAGAGGGGGGCTGGTGGGCGGTTGCGCAGCAGAGTGCCCCTCGGCGGCGCTCTGAAGCAAGGCCCCCAATGATACCAAAGTACAGACGTCCGACTCACTTTGGTATGAGAGGTTTCATGTGAAACTCTGAGAGGGCAGGGGAGCCCGGCGCTGTGGTGGTCTGCGCCGGTCCTTGTGGGGAGAGATGGGCGGTCACTCTGCATAGGCGCAGAGTTCAAAGGCGAGCGTGCGGATGTGCATGGAGGGGGATTGGCGCAGGGCTGTGAGGCGAGCACGCAGCGCCGTGGGCCAGTGATGGTGGGGGCCGGCGTGGCGCAGCATGTTCATCGCCGCCAGACCTCCGTGTTGGCCCTGAGCCAGCAGCGCGTCGAGGGTGTCGGTGACGTCTTTGAGCGTCCAGCGGTTGGCGATGTCGTTCCAGGCCTGTGCGATGGGTTGATGCAGCGCGTGGGGCGTCCACAGGGGCGCGATGCGGTGGATTTGGACCAGCGACGTGCCGATTTTGTGGGGGTTTTCCCAGGGCAGCGCGGTGATCTGAAGGCGCAGCGCGGGGCCGATCAGCGTGGGGTCGGCCAGCATGAGCGCGGCGCAGGTGTTGTAGAGCGCCGACAGGCGCGTGCGGCGAGCAGTGGGCAGCGCGGTGATCGCCGCCGCCAGGCGCTGGAGTCGCTGGCGCGCGGGCTGGTCGCGGTGTTTGGAGGGGGCGATCTCCTGGGACTGGAGCGCAGCCATGAGGGACGCCACGGTCGTTTGGACCTGAGCGTTGGCCTGGGGGTCACCGCAGGTGGTCATCAGGGCGCTGACGGCGTGGGACCAGGCCTTTTCGTCGAGGTTTGCGATGGCCTCGGCGGTCACTTTGGCGATGGCCGCCTCGTTGTGGGTGGACCAGGTGCCGGCGAGGGTGTTTTCGTAGGACAGGACGTCGTAGAGGCGCTGGCGGACCTCCAGTTTGGGGTGCTGTGAGAGTTGAAGGATGAGCTTCAGGTAGCGGCTGCGGTGCCGGACGTGGATGTCCACAGGGCGCGCGTCGAGGAGCGCCAGACCGATGTAGGCGTCGGCGGTGAAGCCCGCGGCGGCCTCCAGGAGTTCCCAGGCCTCTTGTTGGTCCAGGAGCTGGCGCGTGGCGTGGAGCACCGCGATGCGCACGTCGCGGTGGAGCTTTTCACGGTTCCACTGCTGGCGCAGCAGCGTCAGGCTCAGGGGATGGCGGTGGGCGCCGAGCAGGCGCACAGCCTCCTTGTGGACGGTGATTTTGAGGCGATCGCGGCCAAGGAGTCCCTGCAGGGATTCGAGGAGCTTGGAGGCCGAGATCAGGCGTGCCAGCCGGGGCATGGCGTACATGGCCACTCGGGCGCGGTCGCCCTGGAGGTTGTCCAGCAGGACGGGCAGCGCCATGGCGGGGCGATCGAGCCAGACCAGGCCGCCCAGCGCTGCCTCGACCGTGTTCACCTTGTCGCTTCGGAGGAAGGGCGCCAGCGTTTGAACCGTCGTGGTGGGGATCCGGGCGATCTGTGCGATGGCCGCGGTCCGCTCGTGATCGGGGTGTTTGGTGCTGGTGGCGACTTTTGTGGCGATGTCGGTCAGCGCGTGTTGTTGGCGCGTCAGCCAGCGCTGGAAGCCCTGGGTGAAGGGGGGGCACCAGATGGTCTTGCCGGTGGTGAAGCGGCCGCGCAGAGGCTTGCCTTCGAGGATGGGGTCGAGCCAGCTCTGGCGGCGCAGGTGGAGGTGGTTGTAGACGGTGTGGATGGTCACCACAGAGGCGTCTTGATCAATGAGTTGGCGCACGCGCTTGTCGCGGGTTTGGGGGCACTGGAGCCAGAGCGTGATGGCCTGACGGGCCTCGCTGCCCAGGTGGGAGCGCGTCAGTTGGCCCAGCAGCTCCTGGAGGGGCTGGACGTGCCAGCCGCGGCGTCCCAGGGCGTAGCCCAGGCGCAGGATGTTCTGGTTGGCCTCGCGCTTGGCGGCGGCCTGGAGCCAGGGCAGGAGCGCGGCGACGATCTTGTGCTCGACACCTCGGGGCAGGTGCAGATCAAGGCGAGGAAAGTCGATGATGCCGGAGTGACCGGCGAGCTTTTTGAGGGTCTCAAGGGCGAAGGTGAAGAGGGGGTTTTGGGGGTTGTCGGCGCGGTCGCACATGAGGCGGTGGGCCAGCCGACAGATGCCGTGACGGGTGCTGTAAGAGGTGTCTCGGGCCTCCATGGCGAAGTCCACGAGTTGGGTCAGCGCGGGGGCGTGCTGCTCGTCGAAGGCGGCCATGGGAACGCCTGCCAGCGCATGGTAGACGGCCATGCGGACGGGGTCCTGCTCGTTTTTAAGGCGGCCAAGGTTTTGGAGGACCTCGGTCAGGCTTCGGCGGCAGCGACCAGCGCACAGGACCATGGTGGTCAGCGCGAGGCTGCGGTCTTCGGCCTTGGAGGCGAAGGCGGCTTTTTTGAGGTCTTCCAGGACGTTTTCAATGGGTTTGAAGGCCAGCAGGGCGATCTGACGGCGCGGTGCGCGCTGGATCTCGGGCAGGGCGGCCATGCGGCGTGCTTCGCGGTGGCGCAGGGCTTCGGGCAGCGCGTCCATGAGCTGGTCGGGCCAGCAGATGGTGTCGATCTGGTGGCCGTCGCAGAAGGCGTCAAAGAGTTGGCCCCGGATGGAGGGGGCGGTGCGCTGGAGGAGGGCCGCCATGTGCATGGGGGCGCCAAAGAGGGCTTTGGCCAGGCGCTGGAGCTGGTCGAGGGTGAAGGCGTCGGTGTTGCGCAGGATGCCTTTGGGCAGAGCGGCGCGGTGCAGATTCTGGCGCGCTTTGGGGCGAACGAGCATCTGGATGACGGCCTCGGGGGCCTTGCGCGACAGGGCGCCGAGCGCGGTTTGGATGCAGTGGGGGGTGAAGTCTTCGGTGTTGTCGATGACGAGTTGGATCAGCGCCTGGGCGTTGTGTTGGACCAGGGGCGCGATGGCCTTGGAGAAGTCCCACCAGATGGCGCGGCGCGCTCTGGCGGGGGTGCTCTGGAGGGTTTTGGCCAGGACCTCAAAGGTCAGCGCGGGGTACGAGAGCGCCATGCGGCGCCAGTTGATCAGGGCGTGGCCAAGGCGGTCGATCTCGGTGGTGAGTTGGTCTTTGGGCAGGAAGGGCAGCAGGACGCTGGCGCGGCGCGGGCCAAAGCGCTCAAGGATGCTGGGGTAGAGGGCCTGGGCCAGGGCGCGGCGTCGGTGGCGGACGATGAGTTCGAGCATGCGCCGGCGCGCATCGGGGCAGGCGTTGAGGACGAGGGCGCACAGCAGTTGGGTGTCATCAATGGTTTTGATGGCGGCGCTCAGGGCGGTGTTTCGCACGCTGACGCGGGGGTCGTCGATCATGGACAGGATGCGGCGCTGGTCTTTGATGACGGTGGCAGCGCGCAGCGCCAGGAGTCGGTGGTTGGTGTCGTCGTCCTGGAGTTGGTCCAGGAGGGCGTGGAAGCGGGGATCCTGGGCGTGCTCCCGGGCCAGCGCGCAGATGCGCTCCTGGCGTTGGTTGTGGTCGAGGGAGTCAAAGGCGGTGAGCAGGGTGTTGAGAGAGGGCATCATGGCGTGTGTACCTTTGGCGTGTGAGGTTCAGGGTCGTGTTCTGGTCGTAGAGGTAGAGCACGCCGCGTGCCAGATGCGGGTTTGGTGGGGCGAGTTTTTGGTCCTTGAGCGTGGGAGCCCCTTGAGGAGGGGTTGAAGAGCGGCTTTAAGGGGATCGGCGTGGGGTTACGGCGAGGCGAGGAGGTGTCGCCGAAAAGGAGGGGGTTAGGCCGGAGGATATGGCTCTTATCTTTGGTGATAAGCTCAGGGGGCTTCGCAGGCTTTTTGCAGCTTTTGTTGGTCGTCTGCATCGGCCAGCGCGGCGCCGCTGATGGGGAAGCAGGTCTCTTTGGGCAGGGACTTGAACTGAATGCGTTTGGTCTTCTTCTGGAGGATCTCGTTGGTGCCCTGGCCGGTGAGCATCAGCGATTTGGAGCAGACTTTCTGGGTGTTGTTTTCGGCCACGGTGCGGGTGCAGCGCAGCTTGCAGCCCGGGGTGACCACGATGTCGGGGCAATCGTCGCCGCCGCCGGCCGAGTCACACGCCAGCGCGCCGAGCGCCACAAAAGCCACCACCAATGCGTTTCGGGTCCATTTCCAGCACAACGTCGGCTTCATAAGTCTCTCTCTCCACATCCAACAAACAACATGCGCGAACCATCACGCGCGGCATTGTGTCACCGGCCAGCGCTCCTGACAAATCCGCGCGCCAGCGCAGAGTTTCATGTGCAACAGGGAGGATGCATCTGTCCCCGTGGCGGGTTCACTGCGGGGCTTTAAGGGGATGAAGGTGGGCGCCGGGGGAATTTTTTGAACACCTTGATTCCCGCTTTGGTCGGGGTTTAACCCTCTTTGGAAACGCTTTGAGGGCAATTGATGGGCCTTTGGGGCGATCTTCTGGCATTCTATAGACTGGCGACTGGTGCTGGCCCTGGAGGTCGAATGAAGTTCTCTAGATCCATATTTTTGTTGATGCTCGGTGCGCTGCTGACCACCGGGGCGCTGTCTTGCGTCGGGGGTGTGGCCGCAAACCAAGAGGCGACCGATGACCAGAACCCTGCCGCTGGCGGGGTGTTGGGGATCTTGCGTGAGGACGCGCAAAAACCCGTCTCGGACCGAAGCGATGTCTTTGTGGAGACCTCGGTGCTGTCTGCTTGCGATGGACTCAACACGCTCGATCAGGCGTTTGTGGCCGGCGAGCGACTCCATCGCATCCCCATCGCCGCCCAGGACCACGACGCGCTGCGCATCCGCATGACCGTCACTGGGGGTTCCTGGAATCCTCGCCTGATGATCTTTGACACCGCTGGCGGGGTCATCTGGAGCGGCGACAGAGCCGGGACACACCCCTTTGTCTCAGTCCAGAGCGCGCAGAATGAGACCGACGCGCGGACCATCACGCTCTCGGTCAACGGGCAGGCCAATCTCCTGGTCTACGTCACCAGCCAGGAGGTCTACGCCTCTGAGCTGACCGAGCCCATGCTCGAAGGGGCTGGATACCGCCTGACGGTCGGCGCCGAATGCATGGCGCCCAACCCCAACAACCAACCCGCGCCCGATCCCAACAACCAGCCAGACCCCGATCCGGACCCGGATCCTGATCCAGACCCTGATCCAGACCCTGATCCAGACCCCGATCCCGATCCGGACCCTGATCCTGGCGACCTGGGGGATTCAATGGCGGCCCTTGAGGCCCACGCCAGAGACGGGCAGGGCGGCGCGCCGGGGCGATTTGACCGCAAAGGCACCCTTGGGCAGGCCTGTCAGCGAGCCTCGACCATGGAGACCTTCTCTGCCAGCGGACCCAACGTCCACCAGTTCACCGTCTCGCTTGAGCCCGGGCCTGCAACCGAGTTGAGCCTGCGGCGCGGCTCGGGGGCCTGGCAGCCCGCCATGGTCATCATCGGCTCCGACGGCCGCGTGATCTCCAATGGCGACAGCTCCGGCGGACACCCCGATGTCCGCTCGACCATTGTCACCACCGGGCGCACGGGCGCCACCGCCTCGGTCCAGTTGACCGCCTCGCGCCCTGTGCAGGCCTCGGTCTACGTTACCGGCTGGGACATCATGGACCTGGGACTTGCCCCCGACATGCCCGACGGCGGTGTCTACACCCTCATCGCTGACCAGGTTTGCCAGCAGGTCAGCCCTGGCGCCGAGCTTTTGGCCCGCGACGCTGGGCTTGGCTCCAACGCCTCCGACGCCCAGGTCTCTCCGGCGCGGATCTGGCGGCCAACCTCGCAGAGCCTCTCGACCTGCACCACCGACGGCATCGACGAGGACTACTCCTCGGGTCGTTACAACGCCCACCGCTTCCCCATGACCCTGCTGGCCAACAGCGAAACGACGCTGACCTTCACGCGCTCAGCGGGATCCTGGCAGCCGGCCATTGTCGTGGCGACGACCTCTGGGGAGTTGATCTACGGCGGCGAGCCGGTCGATTCGCTGGCGGACTTCCCGATCATCAACAGCACCTCGGGGCGCAACGGCGCCACCGCCGAGGTCTTGATCTCCGCGACGCGGACGGCTTCGGTCTACGTCTACGTCACCAGTTGGGAGGCGCTCGACGGCAACATGTCCCCCGGCGTCACCACCAGCGCCCGCTACGACCTGGACTCAAACCAGCGCTGTCAGCCTGGAGAGGGGTGGCAGGGAGCCTACGTCGGTTTGACGCTTCAAGGCTCGGAGATCCCGCGTCAGGGCGTCTCCAACGGGACCCTCGATCGCACGCTTGGGGTCAACCCCGAGCCTCACGGCGATGTGGTGGACTACGAAGGCTTCCAGTTTGTCTCGGGGCTGGTCAGTTGGTTTGGTGGACCCAACGACACTGGCGTGACCGCAACCGAAACCGGCTCGATTACCCAGGAGAACCTCCGGGCCCTCAACAACCCCCTCAACCCCTCAGCAGAGATACTGGCAGAGCGCCCCGAGGACTACTATTTTGTGGCCATGCGCTGGGACTACAGCCCCAACAGCATCGGGTTCTGGCGCGACGCGCGCCTGCTGATCATCAACCCCGACACCGGCGTCGCCGTCGTGGTCCGCCCCGTCGATTGGGGACCCCACACCCGCACCGCGCGCATCCTCGATCTCTCCCAGCAAAGCCTCGACGATCTGGGGCTCATCACCGACGACACTGCGTTGGTGGCCTTCGTGGCACCCGGCACGCCGCTGGGCGTCGTGCGCTGACACCGCGGGTCCGGGGGCGCGCTTTAGACCAAGGGCGGCAGGTTGTCCCTTCACAGGGCGGACCGATGAATCGCCTGACGTCGTTGACGGTACTCAACGATGCGCTGCATCGT
>CAKZKQ010000411.1 GCA_937123825.1 uncultured Pseudomonadota bacterium | reverse complement strand
CGTGGACCGGGGTCGCTGGGGGCACCTCGTAGAGCGCTGAGGGCGGCGTTTGAGGGCCTCGGCATGCCTCTTCGCAGTCCGGTGCGGTGCGCCCTGGCACTGGGGTCATTGCGGGAGACTGGCAAAAGGGCAGCGGGCCTGCGTCACGGCCCAGGAAGGCCTCGGGAACACACTGCCCGTCGATCTGCGCGCCCTGACACACCAGCGGCGGCAGCGTTGGGGCTGGGACGTCGTCCGGCGGTGTGTCTTGTGGTACGTCATCGGAGGCGTCTTCGGGGGTAGGGGGGAGGTCTTCCTGGAGGTCGGGGATGGGACCAGCGTCTGGCGGCGCGGTGTTGTCATCCGGGGGCGATGGGCACCCTGACAAGAGCGCGACGATGAAGGCGGCGCAGGCCAGCCGCAAGCCCCAAGAGGCCCCTGAGGAGGGTTTGCACACAAACGTCACAAACAATGCTTGAGATTTGCGCTGCCGCGCCATCGCCTCGCCTCGCCACAGCCGCACACTCACGATCGATGTCAAAGCAGGAGAACAACCCACCACCCCATCATCACGAGCATTCTGGAGGGAATTTATGAACGGATCAATCACCCCATTGAAGCACCCTGTCGGAGATCCCAGGCTGTGGAGCCGCGATATGGCGCTGCTGGGCGGTCTGATTGCCCTTCAGGCGCCGCTGATCGGCCCGCTGCTCTTTGGTGCGCCGTTGGGGCTGCCCTACGTGCTGACCGCCAGCATCATGGGCGCGCTGACCGGCGCTGGGCTTGGGTGGGGGGTCGGCGTCACGCTCGATGGACCCGGGCGGCGCTGGCCGCTGCTCTTGATGCTCCTGGCAGGGCCGCTGATTGGCTTGGTGTGGGGCGGTGCGGTCGGGGCCGTGTCAGCGCTGGCGCTGCCCTCGGGTTCTGATCTCTTCTCTGTCGGAGGGTTCTTATTCAGCACGAGCATCGCGGGCATCGCCGGGGCGCTCGTCTTTGGCTGGTTCTGGTTTCCCTACGCCTGGCTGCGCGTCAAACGCTTGGCCACCTGGCCCCTGGTTTTGTGCGCCGCTTTGATGGGGCTGCCCGTTGGCCTGTGCAGCGTGCTCATCATGGCCACGGCCTGGTTTCTGCTTACGCCCATGCCCATGGATGACCTGATCATTTAAGCCAGTCCAGGGCCATGCAAGACGCACATCGCGTCCTTGCACAAAATCGTCACAGAAGATGCCCCAAATTTGCGCCATCCCACCATCAGCGCGCCTTGTCGCATGCCCACAATTGCCCTCGTGACAGACAGAGACACCTGCACAGGACATGGGCCCGCGCCCCAACACCGACTGGAGACACCCCAATGAGCGAACCCACCCACCCCGACCTTCACCCCGCCGGAGACCCCCTCTACTGGAGCCGCGACATGGCGCTGCTGGGCGGCCTGGTCTGCCTGCAAGCCCCCATGATCGGCCCGCTCTTTTTTGGTGTGAAGCTGGGGCTGCTCTACATATTGGCCACCGGCATCATGGGCGCGCTGACCGGCGCCGTGCTCGGCTGGATGGTTGGCGCCACCCTCAGCGGCCCCGGGCGGCGCTGGCCGCTGTCGATGATGATCCTCATCGGCCCGTTCATCGGCCTGATGTGGGGCTGCACCGTGGGCGCCGTCTCCTCCGTCGCGCTGCCCGGCAGCCACAACCTCTTCTCCGCCGAAGGCTTTGTGCTCAGCACCGCCATCGCGGGCATCGCCGGATCCCTCCAGTTTGGCTGGTTCTGGTTCCCCTACGCCTGGCTGCGCGTCAAAAAACGCACCAGCTGGCCCCTGGTCCTCTTTGCCATCACGCTGGGCATGCCGCTGGGTTTCCTCAGCACCGTCTCCTTCCTCTTCATCAACGATCTCTTTCGCCCCTTTGACTGGCTCATTTTCTGATGCCCATCGCGCCAATCGTCCACTGCACACAGATCCACGACTGAACTTTCGATGTTTACTGAACTATGGAGCAGATTTTTGCTTGACTGGCAGGGCGTTCAGTATTATCTTCAAGTCACTTCGGGAGCACACCTGCCTCCCTCATCAATGGGCCACAACCCAACAACCACAGGAGCACCTGGTTTGATGATCATCCATTCGCACAACCCTCGCCAGACCGCCGCACAGCGGCACACTCTGCGGGGCACGCGCACGGAAGCGCACGGCGTCAAAATGCCGCTGCCGATCGAACCTGGGGCGTAAGCGCAGCCCTGGCTGTGCGGGTCGGGGGGACTTGAAGATGTTGACGACCATTGCAGAGATCGCTCACCACCACAACGAGCCCCGGCCCGCCCGGACGGCACAACACACCATCGGTTCGCCCTTCGAGCGCCGCGCACGCGCCCTCGAAACACGCGGCGACTGGCTGGCGCTCGTTCTCCTGATCGAAGACGAACTCGAATTCGAAGACAACCCCGAGCGCCAAGCCCACCTGTGGACTCGCCTGGCCGACATCCACACCGATGTCCTGCTCGACACCCACAGCGCCATCGACGCCTGCCAACAGGCCCTCGACGCCGACCCCGAGCACATCCCCGCGCTCATGCGCCTCGAAGCCCTCTGCGTCGCCAGCGACCGCACCGACATCCTCACCGACACCCTCGAAGAACGCCTCACCCTCGAACCCGAAGACACCTTTGCGAGGCTTGCGCTGACGCGACAAGCCTCTTAGCCCGCGGCGCTCTGCGAGCGCGCAGGCGGTTCGCGGCGTCTGCGCTTCGCTGGACTTGCTTTCGGTTCGCTTGCTGCGCTGCGCTTTTGGTTCGCCCCTTTGGGGCTTTTGGTTCGGTCGCTGCGCTCCCTTTTGGCGTTTGTGATGGGTTGGGTTCTTGGCTTCGCCGGTACGAGTTGGGCATTTTGGCGAAAGTGGTTCGTTTGGGGGTGGGCCGGATGGGCGGTGGCGGAGCCTTGGAGGCTTTCCAAGAGGTTTTGAGGGCTGGATGGGCTGCTGGGGTGGCTTGTTGGGCCTTTTTTGGGGGGTTGGGCGCCGCTCGGTCAGCGGGCTGGCGCCGCCTACCTTCGCCCCATGATGTGGGGGCTATTTGGCAAAGGATTGGCGGAGTTTTTCGATGCCTTCGTCGAGCGTGATGGTGGGTTTGTAGCCCAGGTCGCGTTTGGCGGCGGTGATGTCGTACCAGTGCGCTGTGGAGAGCTGCTTGGCGACAAAGCGCGTCATGGGGGGCTCTGAGGCGATGCGAAAGAGGCCGTAGACGCCTTCGAGCATGGCCCCGGCGGCGTAGGCGACCTTGACGGGGACCGTTTTGGTGCACGGCGGCAGCCCCGCGGCCCCCAGGATGCGGTTGATGAGGTCGGCGGTGGGGACGGGCTCGCCTTGGGTGATGAAGTAGGCCTTGCCGGCGCAGGCCGCTTGCGGGTTGGCCAGCGCGTCGCAGGCCTGCATGTGCGCCTGAGCGGCGTTGTCGATGTAAACCGAGTCGATGAGCTTTTGACCGTCGCCGACAAAGCGCAGGCGCCCTGCTTTGGCCCGCGCCAGGATGCGGGGGATGAGCTGGGTGTCGCCCGGGCCCCAGATCAGGTGGGGACGCAGCGCGACCGTGCCCAACTCGGGGCCGCTGGCTTTTAGGACCATCTTTTCGGCGATGGCTTTGGTCTTGGGGTAGTGGGTCTCGAAGTGATCGGGGTAGGGGGCCGACTCGTCGATGCCTTCAACGTCGCCTCCTGCGTGGATGACGCTGGGGGTGGAGGTGTAGATGAAGCGCTTGACCCCTTGTTTGCGGCAGGCATCCAGGAGCTGCTCTGTGGCCGTGACGTTGGAGCGGTGGTAGCTTTCGTAGGAACCCCAGACACCGGCTTTGGCGGCCACGTGGAAGACGGCGTCGCAGCCTTCGACGGCTTTGTGGGCGACGCCGGGTTCGGCCAGGTCGCCCCGGTGGGTCTCCATGCCCGCTTCGCGCAGGTGGGGGTAATCTCCGCGCGCGACGCTGCGGACCTGCCACCCTCTGGCCAACGCTGAGCGCGCCACGGCGCCGCCCAGGAACCCTCCGCCGCCCGTCACCAGAACCTTCATCGGATCACCCCCTGTGCCCAGACCGAGAGCGTCTCCCGGCGGATTTTGGCGTTGTGGCGGATATCGACGGGGAAACCGTCGGTCTTGAAGAGGACTCGCTTGATGCGCTCAGTGCGGGTGTGCTTGGCGCCCATCTCCAGCAATTCGCGCTCGACGGTGGCGTGGGACTTGGTTTTGGAGGCCGCCTCCAACTCCACGCAGAGCACCGGCTCGACCTTGCCACCGATGGTCACCCCCACCAACGCCGTGCGATAGACATCGGGGTGGGCGTTGAAGACCGACTCGCAGGGCACCGTAAAAAAGGTGCCCTCGTGGGCCTGAACCCGGTGCGACTTGCGCCCGCACACCCACAGCCGCCCCTCTTCGTCCAAATAACCCAGATCGCCCATGCGATGCCTGGGCCGGGAGGGGTCGGTGTCCTGAATTTTGGCCAGCGCGGTGTTTTTGGGGTCGTTGAAGTACTCCCACGTCACCTGACCACCCTTGACCACAATCTCGCCGATCTCACCGGTGGGCAGGATCTTGGCGTCGCTCCACTTTTCTATGGGCTCATCGGTGATTTCGATGATGGCAGCCTCGATGCTCTCCACCGGCTTGCCCACACAAACCCCCGCGCCCGACTGCGTCTTGGCCCAGGTCTCGCCCAGGATCTGACGGCTGTCCATGGCGGCCACCGGCAATGCTTCAGTGGCGCCGTAGGGCGGGTAGATCTTGGCCTCGGGGCCGAGCATGGCGTGGAAGCGCTTCATGACATGGTCGGGAAGCGGCGCCCCAGCCGAGAAGATGCGCCGGATGGTGGGCAGCTTGATGTTGTTGGCCTCGCCGTAGCGCCCGACGGTGTTGAG
Source organism: uncultured Pseudomonadota bacterium (assembly GCA_937123825.1). Lineage (GTDB taxonomy): Bacteria > Myxococcota_A > Bradymonadia > Bradymonadales > CAKZKQ01. Next base: position 24,451 of record CAKZKQ010000411.1, on the reverse strand, counting down.
CAGCGCCGGAGAGCCGAACATGGTCGTGATGCCAAAGTCCTCGATGGCTTCGATGATCTTGGCGGGATCGACCTCGGCGGGCTTTGTGGCGTCCATGTCGGGGATGACGGTGGTCATGCCCAGCGCTGGGTCAAAGAGGGCAAAGAGCGGGAAGGTGGGCAGGTCGATGTCGATGCCTGGCTCGATGTCGAACATCCCCCGCAGCGCCTCGACCTGGGCCATGAAGTTGCCGTGGCGGTAGACGGCGCCCTTGGGCGGCCCGGTGCTGCCGCTGGTAAAGAGGATGGCGGCCAGATCGTCGGGCTTGGTGTCCACCAACACCGGGTCGTTGCCAGCGGCGCGGCCAGCGGCGCGCACATCGTCGAGCGTGATGCCGCCCCAGAAGAGCCTGCGGCCGACGGTCACCCATTTTTTGAGCGTGGGCTTGGCCCAGCCAAGGATGACGCGTGCCGCGTGGGCGCGAGGGATGCCGATGAAGGCCTCGGGCTGCGCCTTGCCAAGGCAGGACTTGAGGTTTTTAAGCCCAATGCCGGGATCGACCATGACCGGGACCGCGCCGACCTTGAAGATGGCGAAGGTCAGGGCAAAGAACTCCAGGCTGGGCTTGACCATCAAGACCGTGCGCACGCCCTTGCCGATGCCAACGGCCTGAAGACCGCGCGCGATGAGGTCGCTTTGCTGGTCGAGCTGTTGGTAGGTGTAGTGGACGTACTGGACGTTGCCGTCGGGTTGGCGCCCGACGGGAAAGTAGAGCGCCGGTTTGTAGGGTTGCTCGGCGGCCATGGCCGGCAGGTAGGAGGCGATGTTTGTGCTCACGCCGCCGCCTCCTTGTTGGCCTGATCGTCGAGCGGGTTGGCCGCCAGGAACTCTTCCATCAGCGCAATGACCTCATCGCGGGCGTCCTCAAGAATGTAGTGGCCGCAGTCGGCGAAGCGGTGGATCTGGGCCGAGGGCAGGCGTTTTTCCCAGGTCGCCAGGAAGTGCTTGTCAAAGACAAAGTCCTTCAGGCCCCAGCAAATCAGCACCGGCAGGGCGTCAAACTGGCCCAGGTTTGTCTCCACGTCGCTGACCAGCTTGTAGCCGGGGTCTTTGTCGCGCAGCGGGATGTCCTGGACAAAGCGCAGCGTGGCGATGCGGTTGTTCCAGTTGTCGTAGGGCGCGGTGTAGGCCTTGCGGATCCGGGGCTCGAGGGGCTGACGGGTGACGCAGACGCGGGTGGCGGTGGCGCTGAAGGCGTTCATGCCTCGGACCAGGGCGCTGCCAAGCGGCGTGCGGGTCAGCCAAAGCTGCCACGGGAAGGACTTGGTCTGGGGCAGGTGGAAGGCGGCGGTGTTGAGCAGGACCAGGCGCTTGATGCGCTCGGGGCGCCGGTGCGCCAGGGCCATGCCGATCATGCCGCCCCAGTCGTGCAGGACCAGCGTGACGTTCTCGTGCAGGCCCAGGTGATCCAGGAGCGCTTCGAGGTCTTCGACGCGGCGCTGGAGCGTGTAGGGGTAGCGGTCGTCGCCGGGCTTGTCAGAGAAACCGCAGCCGATGTGGTCGGGGACGATGATCCGGTAGCGGTCGCGGAAGTTCTTGACCAGCTCCCGATAGTAAAAAGACCACGTCGGGTTGCCGTGGACCATGACCATCGTCTCGCCCTGGCCCTCGTCCAGGTAATGGTACTTGAGGCCGTCGAGGTTGAGGTAGTGATGTTCAAAGGGGTAGAGGTCCGCAGGGATATCCATTGAGCCGCCCATCCAAAAGCTGTCGGGTTCAAAAAAGGGGTATTGTTTGATCTTATTGTGAGAAGGCGTTTTCGGCGAGCGCGGCCTACCAGATGATTTCGGCCATGGTGCAGTTGAGTCCAGAGCCGATGCCCATCAGGGCGATGCGGTGTCCGGGGCCAAGGCGACCGGCCTGCATGCTCTTGGACAGGACAATGGGCACCGAGGCCGGGCCGACGTTGCCGTATTCGGGGTAGATGGCCAGCACGCGGCTGCGATCGATGCCCAGGACGCCGCTGAGGTGTTCGGTGTGGACCTTGCTGACCTGGTGCATGACAAACTCGTGCATGCCGCCTGGCGCCCAGCCAAGCTGCTGGCGAGCGTGCGCCCAGGTTTGTCCCGCCAGCGTCACCCCGGCTTTGAGCAGCTGGGTGCTGTCGGTGGACATGTGGTCATTCTGGCCCCGGCACAGGTGGTTGTGCTCGGTGGCCGACATGGTGATGCTGCCGACGAAGCGGTGTCTGGACGGCGAGAGATCGGCGCGGACCAGAACCATGGCGGCGGCGCCTGAGCCGAGGGTCAGCGTGGCGAAGTTGTCGCGCAGCGTTTGCTGGGTGCATGAGTCAGCGGCCAGGCGCGCGATCGTTTGCTCAACCACGTATCGGCTCGACTCGCCGTCCACGACCAGAGCGACGTCGACCTGACCGCGCTCGATCATGTTGCCGGCGATCTCCATGCCGTTGAGGAAGCCAAGGCAGGCGTTGGCGACGTCAAAGTTCATGCACGCCGGTGAGAGGCCCAGGTTGCCGTGGACGAGGCAAGCCACCGAGGGCTCGACGTAGTCGCGGCAGACCGAGGTGTTGATCACCAGGCCCACGCGCGCCGGATCAATGCCCGCCTGCTCCAACGCGGCCTGAGCGGCCATGGTGGCCGCGTCGCTGGGTTGGGTCTGGGGTCCCCAGAAGCGCCGCGCTTTGATGCCAGAGAGGCCCTCAAGCATGTTCGAGGGCAGGCGCAGGCGCCGCAACGTGTGGGCGAACTGCTGCTCCAACTGGGCAGAGGTGACTCTGTGGGGGGCATCGACGTGCGCCACGGAGGCGATCGCGACGCGGCTGAATTTCAAGGCGCGCGGTTGCATGAGAGGCCGTTCGGTGGGTCTTTGCCGGATGTTTCCAGCACCAACACGCAAGGCTTGATCCACTACCATGGTTTCCTCTTCCGGATCCAGTGTCCACCGTTCCGTTCTTGACGAAAGTCCCATACTACGCGCGTTTGGCAGTGACCACCAGGGATCGTTGCCAAAGGGGAGAGCCTGCACCATGCAGGGTTTTACGCACGCTCGTAGGAGCGCTTCTGGCCTCCAGGAGGCCATGACGCTTCGACGAAGTCGCTCCTTATATATGGTTTCTCTTCAGAGATCGACTTGCATCGTCGACTTGTGTTGCTACATCTTTCCTATAGGATAGGTGTACGAGCGTACAGCGTTTGTCCCATATACCACACTCAGACCAGGAGGTCTTTGTTGATGTTCTACAAGACCATAAAGCAAGAAGCGAAGGCTCAACTTGATACTCAGATCCGGCGTCATGACATCAGCTTGCAGCACGCGCACAGTGCGGCGGTGGCCTTGGATGCGGCCCGTCGCAGGGCGACGGGCGAGCTGATCCCGGCGGTCGATGCATGGCTGGAGCGCTTTGCGTCGCACAAGAGTGTTTTTGAGCTTGAGGCAGTCATGGCGCAGTTGCGCGACATTGAGCCGCCGGCGTTGGCGTCCCAGGGCAGTTTGGGCGCGGTTCACGCGCAGGCGCTGATGGCGGTTGCAGGAGGCGGTGCGGCCGCGGGGGGCGGCGCGGTGGCGCTCGGCGCGGGTGCTCAGGGGGCAGCGGCGGTCGGCACGGCGGCGCTCTTGCCGGTCGGCCTGATGGTCGCCGGCGGTGTGTTGGTCGCAGGCGGTCTCTTTTTGGCGGTGAGGCGCAGGGCGCGTCGGCGCGCGGAGCGTTTTGCGGCTCAGGTTCAGCAGGAGGCCCAGGAGACGTTGGTCAGCCGAGAGGCGTTGGAGGCTTTTACCACGCGCGCCCAGGGGCAAACGACGGCGCTGGGACAGCTTCACGGTCGGATTGAGTCTCTGCTTGATGAACTCTCCGAGGTTTCCCACCTCTACGTCCAGTATTGGACCTACCGGCAGCGTCAGGCGCTGACCGATCTGCTCGAATGCGCCCAGATGCTTCAGGAAGTGCTCAGCGACGAGATCGCTGTGCCCGAGGCGGCGGCGTAACGCCTTTTCTTTGTTGGCGGTGTGGTGTTGGCCAGGTTGTGGCCACCATCGCCAGCGCTTCTTGCTCTTTTTACGTTGTGTTGACCGACCCGCGCGGGTTGCCATCAGCGGGGCAGCGTGCCCTGAAGGGGTGGGCTGCGCTTTGCGGCGGCGGTGCGGGGTTTGTGCTAAGTCGGTGTTCAAGAGCGCGTCCGCTGGATGTTGGAGACGATGGCTTCCTGGATGATGGGCCATGCTCCGCGCGGCATGCTGTGGCCCAGCCCTTCGATCCACTGGAGTCTGGCGTTTGGAATGGCGCGCGCTGTGGCGGCACCGCCGACCGGAGGCACCAGTGGATCCTCTGTGCCGTGGATGACAGTTGTGGGGCACTTGATGCGTTTCAATTGTTCTAAACGGCTGCCGGAGGCGATGATGGCCGAAAATTGGCGTATGAAGCCGGTGGGGTGGAAGCCGCGGTCGTAGGCACGGGTGGAGATGTTGCGCACCAGTTGGGGGTCGTACTCGAAGCCTGAGCCGCCGATGGTGCGGAAGAGGTCGACGACGCGCTCGATCCGGCCCTGGCGATCGGGCGGCATGGGTCCAAGCAGCGCCTTGAGTGCGAAGGGCTTGGGCAGGGAGTGGCGTTTGCTGCCGGTGGTGGACATGAAGGAGACCAGCGAGTGGACGCGCTCGGGGTGGTGGATGGCCAGGGTCTGGGCGATCATGCCGCCCATGGAGGCGCCGGTGACGTGTGCGCGGCGGTGGCCAAGGGCTTCGATGAGTCCGGCGGTGTCGGCGGCCATGTCGGTGAGGGTGTAGGGGGCGTCGATTTTGAGCCCGGCGTAGGCGCGCACGAGGTTCTTGCGGATGTCGGGGGTGCCCATGTGGTCGAGCCATGTGGAGCATCCGATGTCGCGGTTGTCGAAGCGGATGACCTCGAAGCCGCGCGCGGCCAACCCCTGGCAGAACTCATCGGGCCACTGCACCATTTGCGCGCCCACGCCCATGATCAGCACCAGCGGTTCGCCGCCGCCGGGGTTGAAGACTTCGTATTCCAGTTCCAGACCGTTGCTCTTGACCTTGGCCATGGTGCTCCAGGTGGCTTGGGAGGGGGCGTGGGTGGGGAGTGTCTTGCCCACGTCGCCTGTGCCCTTTGGTGATCTACGATGCGCCTTTGGCGGCAGGGTTTTCAAGTGGGCACACAAGCGCCGGTGTCAACGGGTGTCCGGACTTCATTTGGGTGGGGGCTTGTGTGTTATGGGCGCGGGTGGATGCGTGAGGGAGAGATCAGGCTTCGGGTTCGGCCTTGAGGTTGGCTTCGAAGGCGATGATCTTGTCGATGTCTTCGGGGTTGGCGCCCCAGCCGATCATGAGGGCGTGGAGGTTGGCCTCGATCATGGTGTCGACTTTGAGTTTCTGGGGATGGATGCGGTCGCGCTTGCGGAAGTGATCCATGCCGTGGACCGTGGCCCAGATGATGTGGGTGCGCTGGGCGATGTCGCCTTTGTTGAGGGCACCCTGATTGCCGGCCTGGCCCAGCATGTTGCCCACGATCTCGAGGATGGGGAAGAGGGACTTGTTGACCTCGGCGATTTCGTCGTCGCCGAGCAAGACCTGGGGTGAGGAGATGAGCGCGTCCATCAAGCGGTGGCGATCGGGTGCCTTGGTGGCGTCGGCCAAGAAGAAGCGCACGGGGATTTTGAGCCGGTACAGCAGCGCGATGTTGTCTTCTTGGTGGTTGATGCCGCGTGCTTGAAGCTCTTCATCAACGCGTTTGAGTTCTTCCTGGAGGTCATCGTAGAACTGCTCGATGGCCTGCATCTGGAGGGCAGCCAGGAGGGCCTGCTTGCTGGGGAAGTAGCGATAGAGGCCGCCCACTGCGGCGTCGAGGGCGTCTGCAAGGCGAGCGATGGTCAGCGCCTCAAGTCCCTGCTCGACCACGATCTGCATGGCCTTGTCCAACATCTCCACGCGGCGTTCCTGGCGGCGGCGCTGACGACGATTCATTCCTTCTCCTGATGGGCCCCGGTGCTTTATCAGGGAATGTCCTGATGGGGTGCTGCGGGCCTCATAATATGTGCTGGCCTTGAGTGTGTGCGCAGTGCGCGACGCTTGGCAAGGGCCAGACAGGCTGCTCTCGGGTTGGGTGCGCGGTCATGCGCCCACGTTGATGTTTCCCTGCTGGAACAGTCGCCCGCTCTTTGCTGTGGGTGTCATGCTTTTAGTGGGGGCGCCCAATGATTTGCACCCATATTAAAATTGCACTCCGTCGTTACTGTGAACGGTGTTCGCAGCGCGCGACTTATATATCATGGCATAACAGAGATGTGTGGTCTTTGTCTACGGGGTGGGACAGATTACAGCCTGCATAAAGGCGCTTTTGTGGTTTTTGGGGTGAATGGGGTTTTTATACCGGGGGGGATTCGGCTAGCGTATATGTTGGTGGGTTGTTGCGCCCAATGGCCGCTGATGCGTGCTGTGGCGTGTTTGCATAATAAATGATGGAATCTGATTCGCCGCGCGGGCTGTGAGGCTGCGCGAAACACTTTTGAAGGTGTTTTGAGGCGTTTGGATGGGATTCCATATTTTCCAGAGGGCTCCAGCTCTGGTGATTTTGAGGGCAGAGGGGGATGCGTTGTTGAAGATGCGTCGACAGGTTTGGTTGTGGTTGATTGTGGCGCTGTCGCTGATGGTGGCGGTGGGTTGTGGTGACGATGGCGGCAGCGATGGCGGTGGAGGGGATCAGCAAACCCCCGATGAGCCAGACGACGACGACATGGATCCCGACGATGGCAACAACGACGTGGAGCCTCCGCAGGTCGAATACTGTGGGCAGGAGTTTCCCGAAGGGGTGTGTCCGCAGGGGCAGCAGTGTTTGGATGGGGCGTGCGTGGATCTGGGGCTGATTTGCTCCCAGGCGCAGCCCAACGGCCTGTGTGAGCACGGCGGCCGCTGTGTGGACGGCCTGTGCTGGGGTCCCGATGAGGTGTGCAGCGCCCAGACTCCCATTGGGGTCTGCTCCGTGGGGCTCTTTTGCAACCAGGGGGTCTGCACCGATCGCACCGACTGCGCGCCTGCAAGCCCCAACGGCGCCTGTGCGCCTGGCGAGGCCTGTTTTGACGGGGCATGTCGCCCTGCCTCGGAGCTGTGCTCGCTGGACAACACTGAAGGGGAGTGTCAGGCGGGGATGATTTGCCTGGAGGGGTCCTGTGTCCCCGAGGGCTTTTTGTGTGGTCCCGATGTGCGCGCGGGTCGCTGTGAGTCGGGCCAGACGTGCAGCGGTGGTGAGTGCATGGGGATCGCCGAGGCGTGTGGCCTGGGAAACCCTGGAGGGTCTTGTGGGGGCGGGTTCCAGTGTTTGGAGGGGGCGTGTCGCAATCCCGATGAGTTGTGCAGCCCCGGCAATCCGTTTGGCTTTTGCGCCCAGGGGTTGTCCTGCGTGGACGGTCAGTGCGTGGAGCAGACACTGACTTGCAGCCCCGAGATCTTTGATGGGCTTTGCCCCGAGGGCATGGAGTGCAGCGCGGGCCATTGTCACGGCGAGGTGGCCTGCGACAATGTGTTTGTCTTTGGGGGTTGTCAGCAGGGTTCGACGTGCATGTGTGGTTCTGGGCCGTCTCCGGCGGTGTCCTGTTCGGACAGCTATGCGCCGGACGATGCCAGCGCGGCCCAGGTTCAGGCCATTGAGCGCACCAACGAGTTGCGCAATGCCATCGGCCTGTGGTCCATCGCTCAAAACAGTCAGATCAACGTTGCCGCCACCGCCCACGCCGATTATCTGGTCAACGAGGCCAACGAGGCCCACGATGAGACGCGCACGCAGAGCCCCTGGTTCACCGGCGCGAAGTTCTGGGATCGGATGGAGGCGGCCGGTTACGCCGGTTCCCCGTTTAGCGAGGTCATTGCCTACATCGGCGACCCGGTGCGTGCTGTGGACGAGTTGATCGCCACTGTCTACCACCGCGAGCCGTTCTTTGATCCCATTGCGTTGGAGATGGGTTATGGCGGCTCGACGGGCGCCAACGGCTCGGCAGACGTCATCAACTTTGGCCGCGCCGAGTTCCTGTGCCGCGAGGATGTGCTGGTGGTCTTTCCGCCCCACAACGCCGCCAACGTCCCCGTGTCCTGGGATGGACGCGAGAGCCCGCAGCCGCCGCCGCCGCCCGGTGGCTATCCCAGCGGTCCGATCATCTCAGTGCATGGCTCTTCGACGCTGGTCATTGAGGAGCACCGGATTTTGCTCGGCGACTCCGAGTTGGAGCATACTCACCTGACGGCCGACAACGATCCTCACGGCGCGGTGGGCCAAGGAACCTACTTCCTCTACCCCCATACGCCGCTGCGCGCTCAAACCGAATACACGGTCGTGGTCTCTGGTCGCCATGGTGGCAAGCCGTTCCGGCTTCAGTGGTCTTTCACCACTGGTCAGTGAGGTGCGTGGCCTGCTGTGCGGAACCCCGTTGAGGGTGCCGTGGGGTGGGTGATGGGCATAAGAAAAGGGCGCTCGCCAAAAGCGAGCGCCCTTTTCTTATGCCCATTGCACGCGGTGCGGCTTGGACATGATGGGGATGCGGTGTGGCGTCAGACGTTGGAGCCGTCGTCGCTGAACATCTCGCGGTGGGCGCGGAAGAGGGCGTCCACGGTTTTGAAGCCGACCAGTCCGTCGCCTTTGAGTTCCTGCGAGTACTGGAAGGCCACGACGGCGTCGAGGGTGCCTTTGCCGAAGATGCCGTCGGGGGAGCCGGCGTCAAAGCCCAGTTCGTTGAGCATGTTTTGCAGGACGCGGACATCTTCGCCGCGGTCGCCGCGGTTGATGAGGCGCTTGGACATCAGTGGGCGGTCGGTGGCCAGGGCTTCGTTGAGGACGTTGACGAGGTTTTCGCCCACGACCCCGTCGTCGTACATCCCATAGCTCTTCTGGAACTCAAGCACGGCGGCTTCGGTTTTGCCGCCGAAGACGCCGTCGGGGCGGCCCGGCTTGAATCCAAGGCGTTTGAGGCTCTCCTGGAGCTCCTTGACGTCGTCGCCTTCGCTGCCGCTTTGGAGGTACTGGGTAAATTCCATTGAAGGGGTCTCCTATGGGGATGGGTCAACGGCGAGCCTAGGTGTTGTGGTGTGTTCCACGGGCTGTGTCGCTGCCTTTGTCTTGTGTGTCGTGGTTGCTTGGGCATCCAGCCTGCCCGAATTTATGAAGGTTCTGGGCTCTGACCGCAACGCCCCAGGTTAAAAAATCACCCTTTGAAGCGCACGATCAGCACTTTTCCCGCAAACTCCAGGCCTTGAAGTTCATCTTGCATCCACTTCAACACCCGCGCTTGGCCTTTGCCCCCGCTGCCCGCGCCGATCAGGGGCAGCGCCACTGACTCAAAGCCGCGTTCGGCGGCCAACGCCAGGGCGTTGCGCGTTGAGCTGCGCACCGAGAACTCCGAGGCGCGCCAGAGCATGTTGATCCCCGCCACGTGGATGATGGCGCGGTGGGGGAGGCGCCCGGGTCCCGTGAGCACAGCGTCGCCCAGCGCAATGGGCCCCATGCGTCCCAGCTCTTTGAAGGGTTCCAGGCCCGCGCGGCGCTTGATGGCGCCTGAGACTCCCTGCGGGATCAAGAGCCACCACGGGATGATGTTGCGGTTCCAGGCGTTGACGATTGCGTCAACGTCCTGCTCTAGAAGGTCCCCTTCAACCACTTGAATGTTCAATAGAGCTCCTGAGGGTGCGTTGTCCCGTGCGATCTTGCACCTTTCAACGCGTTTTGGAGCAGGTTGATGCCGGTCAGGGGCAGTTTTCCAGTGCTGATGCCTCGACCGAGCGCAGCACCGGGGCCGGCTCGATGCCGACCGAGCGCAGGAAGCAGGCGTATTGGGCCTTGGCGTCGTTGCGCTGATAGGCCACATGGTGTCCATCGAGGATGGCCGGGGCGTACTGGATGCTCACGCCCGTGATGTTGTCCTCAAGGTTGCCGCCAGCGGGGGTTGGGATGGCCTCCGGGTGCCCGGTCATGGCCATGATGTCGAGCGCCTCGGGCTCAAGAACAGGCTCGACGAGATCCAGGCCCAGCGATGCCGCCAGCGCGGCGCGGCTTGTGGGGCTAAAGTACCCGTCGGTCAGCCCCGAGTGCTGGAGGATGTGTTTGGGGACCATGCCCTCGTAGGGCTCGGCGATGACGTGGCGCGCGTGCACGGTGGTGTCGACAAAGTCCCAGATGTGCTGGACGGCGTGGAGCATGGGGTCAAACTGGTCCAGTTCTTCATCCCTGCGGTAACCAATGGCAGGGCCCAGCAAGCGCGCGATCGGCACCGGCTGTGAGCTCTCCACGGCGATCTCCACCAAAATCCCTCCCGAGCCCGACAGGATGCTTGCCGACGTAATCCGGTCCACCGTCAACGCAGGCAGCCCGATGGTCGACCCCATCGACTGGCCCATGCTGCTGATTCGGGCGGCGTTGAAGCGCACCAAACCATCGGGATCATCTCCAGGGTCGAGATATTCGGCGGCGACGTCAGGATCAATGGTCATGTTGGCCAACAGGCGCACATGGAGCGTGGTCTCACAGGCCGCGACGATGAAGTTGTCCACCGTGGCCCGGGGGTTGCCGATCAAGTTGTAGAGCTGGAGCCCCGTGCGGTCAGGCGGCGTATGACGGGCGCCGTGCAGCGGGAAGTCTGCTGAAAACCCCGCGATGCCATAAGGGGCGATCACCCCCGCAGGGCCAGAGCCCGGCGGGGGGCTGGGCAGCGGGCCGCGGTCGGTCAACTGGGCCGCTTCGCCCCCAGACCCGTGCATGAACTGCAGCAGCGGCCAACCCCCCTCGGGCATGGGTTGGCGCGGAATGCTGATCAAAAACGGAATGCGCTGGGTCTCCACGATCGTCGGCTCACCATCGTCTCCAAAGAGGATCTTGCCCGCCGGAGGCAGCGCATAAGGCCGCTCCCCTTCCTGAATTACCGGAATATCATACTCACCTTGCAACACCACATAGTCGTCATAGACCTCGACCAACTCAAAGGTGTGGTTCTCGGGCAAGGTCGGGTCAGGCAAGTCGTTGTACCATTGCCCAATGCGGCGCATGCGCTCAGCGGGGTCGTGCGTGGTCACCAGCGTCACCGAGGTGATGTCCTGGCGCTCCACGCCCAGCTCCCCCAGCACCTCCACCGCGTGGCGGTAGGGTTCGGGGTCCACCGGCGCGCCATTGGGGCCATCGGTGGGCTGTCCATCGAGCAGCGCGGTCATTGCCGCAGGGGTCTGCACCGGCGCGCCCGTCGAGTCCAGCAGCGCGTGCGTGATGACAAAAGCGTAGCGTGTGTTGGGACGCCGCACGATGCCAAAAGGCGATCGACACGCCAACTGGTGGGCCGGGTGCACCGTGCCCTCCGGGTCCGTGTACTTGCACACCAGCGGCAAGCGCCGCCCTTGTTCGGGGCTTTGTGGGTCTATATCGACCAACATCACCGGCGGCAAGTCACCCTCAACGGCCTCCATCGGGTCGTCTGGCAGGGTGTCCGGGTCCAGCGCATCCGTCATCCATGTGAAGATGGCGCTCTGGAGCCCCCAGCCCTCCATCAACTCTTCACCGGCGTCAAACCAGAGCTTGATGATGCCGTTTTCATAAGCCACCGGCCATTGGGTCAGCCCCGGCCCATCGTGGGCCACAAAGCGCTGGTCGTCCGGCATTGGCAGATCAAAAAAATCCGTTGAAGCCGGGTCAAAGCGCATCGTGGCAGGTCCCGGCGGCAAATCCTCAGGCTCATCTTCGCCAGTGTCCTGGTCATCGTCTACATCGCCATCATCAGCAGCATCGCCGTCGTCAGCGTCCGGTTGTGGGTCATTGTTGGCCACGGCGGTGTTGTTGTCACCATCACCGTCATCGCCGCACGCAGCGCAGAGCAGCGCGGTGCAGCACAAGATCGTCCAGAGGAGGCGAGCGCGTTTGGATGTTTGAGGGGTCATGGTCGGAGTGTGGTTTTGAGATTGGGGAGGGCCCACCACGAGGTTGGGGGTGGGCCACGCAGGGTGTCGTCTGCAAGCAACAAAAGGTCGCATCTGAACATCGCCTGGAGTTTCCAGGCGGCTGCCTTGTGGTTGCATCGTGTCCATACCAACCCAGGGCAGCAACTCAGATCTGGCGCTGCTCAATGATTCCGGTCCTCTTGCAGCGCATCCACACAGGCTCTTTGCCTTTGCAGATGCGCCTTGAGCAGCGCAAAGGTCCTGTGGGCAGGCAGATTAGCAGGTCCTCAAGACAGGGACCAGTCAATGGGGTCTTGGCCGTGGGCCTGGAGCGCGGCGTTGATCTTGGAGAAAGGCTTTGAGCCAAAGAAGCCTGCGCGGGCTGATAGCGGCGAGGGATGGGCGGACTCGATGATGGTGTGCTTCTTTTTGTCGATGAGCTTCTTCTTTTTGCGGGCATAACCACCCCAGAGCAAAAAGACGACGTGCTGGCGTTCATCGCTGAGCTTGCGGATGACGGCGTCGGTGAACGTCTCCCAGCCCTGGTTTTTGTGCGAGTTGGGTTTGTGCGCCTGAACGGTCAAGACGGCGTTGAGCATCATCACCCCCCGCTTTGCCCAATCCTCCAGATATCCGTGTGAGGGGGCCTTCAGTCCCGTATCCTCCTCGTACTCCTTGTAGATGTTGCGCAGCGACGGCGGGATCTTGATGCCCGGCTTGACCGAAAAACTCAGCCCGTGGGCCTGGTTGTGGTCGTGGTAGGGGTCCTGGCCCAGGACCAGCACTTTCACATCCTCAAAGGGGGTCAGGTTGAAGGCGGTGAAGACCTCATCTTCGGGGGGGAAGATGGTCTCGGCCGCGCGCTGCCCATCCACAAAGGACATCAGCTTGGCAAAATACGGCTTGTCCATCTCCTGGCCCAAGCGCTCCACCCACGCATCGATGCTGGGCGCCGCGGTGAGCGCCGCCACCGAACGCTCTGCACCGCCGCTGGCTCCTGCGGCCGCTTTGCCCGGCTTTTGGCTCGGTTTCTTGCGCGTTGCCGGAGGCGAAGGGATGCCCGGGCGCGGCACAAATCCCCCCTTGGGCACCACCTTTGGCGGGGCCGTGGTGCTGGTTGGCTTGGCCTCTGTGACCCCATTGCGGGGACACAAGTCCAGGAAAATGCATCCTGCGCAGTTGGGTGCCTTGGCTTTACAGACATAGCGCCCATGCAAGACCATCGCAGGCCCCCAGAAGGTCCAGGCCTCCTGCGGGATGATCTTCATCAGGTCACGCTCGATCTGATCGGCCTTTGTGCGCGTCGAATGTCCCATGCGCTGGCTCAACCGCGCCACGTGCGTATCGACGATGATCCCCGAAGCGATGTCAAAACAACAGTTGAGCACCACGTTGGCCGTCTTGCGCGCCACGCCCCGGACTGTGATCAGCTTTTTGATGTCTTGTGGGATCTTGCTGTCAAACTTTTCCACAAGCGCCTGATTGAGCGCTTTGACCGCCTTGGCCTTCTGGCGGTAGAAGCCCGTGGGCTTCAAATCCACTTCCAAGTCTTCCAATGGCGCGTCGGCCCATGCCTTGGGGTTGGGGTATTTCTTAAAGAGCGTCCTGGTCACCCGGTTGACCCGCTCATCGGTGCACTGCGCCGCCAGAGTCGTGGCCACGAGCATTTCCTCGGGCGTCGTCCACTCCAACTCGTAGGTGGCCTCCGGGTAATGTTCGTGCAGTCGCTCAAGAATGGTTTCGATGGTGGCTTCGGTGACAGGCAAGGCATTCCCCCGCTGAAATGAGTGTGGGACAGTTCTCTTACACCACGTTCAACATGCGTTTTCAGGAGGTTTCATTGTGCGACTGATGGCTGTGTGCGTCAACCTTCGGTGGTGGGGGTGGTGGTTGGCTTTGGGGGGGGTTGTGCAGGTGTCAGGGACGTTGACGGAGTGCGGTTTTTTGGGGGTTGAGGGGCTTGGTGGTGGTGTCAGGTACGTTGACGAAGTGGGGGGATGCGGTGTGTTTTGGTGTTTGTGGGTGTGGGGGTTTTGGAGGTGGTTGTGCAGGTGTCAGGTACGTCGACGGGTGCCCTGTTTGGGGGGGCTGTGCGTTTGGTGATGGTGTCAGGTACGTTGACGAGGTTGGGGCAGTCGTGTTGAAGTGCATGTCATCCAAGGTGGATCTACATGACTGAAACACCCATACAAATTCGGCCGGGTTTGTCGTGTGGTGCGCTCTTGGTGGTGTGTCGGTGGTGAGGGACATAGAAGACAGGGGTATGCGATGGCCAAGGTGACGATCGGCAAGACAAAGTTTGAGAAGCGTGTGTATCGCTGGGAGTTGAACGATCCCCAGTGGTCGGGGCGCACGAGCTTTGTGGCTTTGGTGGGTGCTGAGGTTGTTTTGGGGGAGCGTTTTGGGGCTCACGAGGAGCGCTACGCGTGCCATTGGCAGGATTTTGCCGAGGGTTGCTTTAACACTCTGGTGTCGGAGCAGTTTGGGCAAAATGTGCTCGATGAGGTGCTTGTTGAGGTCAAGAGGGGCCTTGAGGCGCAGTCTGCGGGGGTGTTGCCGCCGTGGCCGGAGGTTGGTTGGGCGAAGCGTGCGCAAGCGCGTCGGGCCGAGGCCAAACGTGCGGAGGCGAGTGTGCCCAAGAAAACCGGCGGTGGTGCATCGCTGGGTTCAAAGGTGTTCTCTGCTCCAGACGCGGGCAAGGCGCACGTGGTTTTGGTGGGTTGTGAGCGCGTGGACATGACGTTGGCGTTTGCGCTCAGGAGTTTGACGGGCAAGAAGACGGCCGACGTGCTTAAAGAAGTGTCATCGTTGCCATTGCTGGTTCAATCCAATGTGGCCAAGGACGTCGCCGACGCTTCACAAGCTCGCCTGGTGTCTCTGGGCGCGCAGGTTGAAGTCGTGTGAGTGTTGGTGGCTCGCCGTCCTGGTGGGTCATCGGTGGTTGATGTTCAGCGCGTCCATTTGTTGGCGCCGCGTTCGACCGTCAACTCTCCGCCCAGTGTTTCTGTCTGGGTCAGTTCTAGAATGTCAGAGTACCAGAATTGTGCGGTGGCGCGTTGTGGGGTGATGTCCACAACGCCGTAGCCGTGTTGGATGAGTTCGAGAAAGGCCACGTGTGGGTTTTGCACGCCGAGTTGTGTGCCGATGTCCTCAATGAGTCCGGTGGTGGTCTCTGAGCAGGGTCCGCGGCAGATGGTTTCGTCGAAGTTGCCTCGTGTGATGCCGGTGGCCAGGATTTCGACGCCGATGGAGTCCGCGCTGGTGTTTGGATCATAGGGAGCGTCGGGGTTGATGGGGTCGAGGACGACGTCTGCAGCGATGGAGAAGTGGAGGTCTCCAGAGAGCAGGATGTTGTCGTTGTGGTTGCGCAGCAGTTCGAAAAGGCGAGCCCGTGAGTTGGGGTATTGATCCCAGGGGCTGGGTTCTGAGAGGCCGACGGCGGGGACGACGAGCGTGGAGGTGAGTTTTTGTGAGCCGAGCACTCGCCAGGCGGCTTGTGAGTTGTTCAGTTCATTTTCGAGCCATTGCCATTGTGTTTGGCCGAGCATGTCTTGGGTCTCGGGTGTGTCGCCGGTGCGGTGCAGGAGTGCGTCGAAGATGATGAGGTGGACGAGGTCGCCGTATTGGAGCGAGCGGTAGGCGATGCGGTGGTTGTCGGGGTTGGGTTGGCGCATGGGGACGTAATCCCGGAATACGCGGGTGGTTTGTTGGGGGGCTTCGCTGGGTTTGACGTCGGCGTCGTGGTTGTCCCAGATGACGAGCCAGGGGTGTGCGGCGCGGGCGATGCGCAGCGATGGGTCCATGAGGTAGTAGCGGAAGCGTTGGCGCCATTGCTCAGGGTTTTCTGGGTCCACGGGGTAGGGATCGGGGACGCGGACCTCTTCTTCGGCGTCGACGAAGTCGTAGACAAAGTCGCCAAGGTGGATCATGAGGTCGAGGTCATCGCGCTGTGCGATGCGGGCATAGGCGTTGAAGTGTCCCGACCAGATGGAGCTGCAGGAGCCGACGGCGAAGCGTGCGTTGGTGACGGCGCCGGTGGGTGTGGTGCGGGTGCGCCCGGTGGTGGAGTGTGTGCCGTCTGGGGCGGTGAAGCGGTAGTAGAAGGTTTGTCCAGCAGGGAGGTCTTCAACGGTGACGTGGACGGTGTGGTCGCGTTCGGGTGTGGCGCTGGCCTGGCCGGACTGGACCGTGTTTTGGAAGTGGATGTCTGAGGCGAGTTCCCAGGAGACGTTTTGTGTGGTGGTGGGGTCTTGTGGGGTGAGGCGAGTCCAGAGGATGAGGCTGTTGGGGTGTGGGTCGCCGGAGGCGACGCCGTGTTCGAAGGGTGCGCAGTCGGGTGCGAGTCCTTCGGTCATGCCGGTGGGGGGTGGTGGTGCGGTGAGTGTGACGGTGGCGGTGGTGTTGGTTTGGAGGCCGGCGGTGTGGGTGAGCGTGGGGGTGGTGTGGAGCTCTGTGTTGAGGTTGACCACAGGGGTGCGCAGGGAGACACGGGTGTCGTCGATGCGTTGGAGGGCCAGCAGGGGGTGGCCGGCGATGGACCACTGGGCGTTGTTGGGTGCGTCGTCACTGAGCGTTGCGGAGACTTCGAGTGTGTCGCAGGGGCCGATGGTGTCGGGGGCGTTGAGTGTGATGGTCCACGGGGGTTGGGGGTCTGTATCGGGCTGTGTTTGGGCGTCGGGGATGGGCGAGGCGTTGTTTTCGCCTGGGAGGGCTGGGTTTTGTCCGCACGCAGCGCACAAGAGCGTCGCCATGGACACGAGCGTCAAGATGAAGAGGGTGGTCCGTGGGGGGCGCTGGGGCGTGGTCATGGTGGCCTCACTTGGTGGTGTGAAAGATGGGGCTCCAGTCTTCTTTGGGAGGCTCCTTGAGGAGCGTTTGGCAAAGTGTGCAGTAGCGCTCCGAAGGCGAGTCGCCGTTGGGGCGCAGGGCGTGTGCTTGTTGGAAGAGGGTGAGCGCCTGTGTGAAGTGGCGGGCTTCAAAGGCGTCGAGGGCGTCGTGGAAGTGTTGGAGCCAGGGGCCCTGGTTGTGGGGTTCCATGGCTTCGTAGATGTCCATGAACTCCTGTTTGCCCTGGACCTGGAGTTTTCCAAAGCGCCGCCAGACGATGTCCTGGCGCTCTTTGGTCAGCGACCAGGTGCGGTTGCAGAAGAGGTTTCGAGTGCCGCACTGTTTGACGGCGGCCTCCAGGCGTGCGGCCAGATTCACGCGGTCGCCCAGGATGGTGTACGAGAGGCGCGAGGAGGTGCCGAAGGCGCCAATGAGCGCGCCCGTGGACGAGGCGCCGCCAACTTTCATGTGTTTGAAGTAGGGGTCGCCCAGCGCTTCGAGCGCTTTGAGCCCGTCAATGGTGGCTTTGACAACGCGATAGGCGTGGTCAGCCGGGTCTCCTTCGACCAGATCGCCGCCCCGAAAGGACATGATGGCGTCGCCGATGAACTTGTCGATGATCAGGTCATAGCGGCGGTGCACCTCGGTGACCACGTCCATGGCCTTTTCCAAGTGGATCTTGAGGGTGCTCAGGTCACCGCCAAGCTGCTCGACGGTGCTGGTGAAGCCCGTGATGTCGCAGAAGATGATCGTGGCAGGCATGCGGACGGTGCGCTCGTAAGCTTCAGGGTGCTTCATAAAGTGGTCGGCGACCTGGGAAGGCAGCGCGACGTTGAGCAACGAGCGGACCTGAACGGCTGAAATGGCCGGGATTTGGTAACGGACCACGAACATGACCAGGATCATGCCAAGCAAAGAGCCCAAAACCAGATAGAACTCCAATTCTCTGGCCTGCGCGAGGGCCTGTGCGTCGCCGCTGTGCTCCGTGTAGATCCAGCCAACCACCGCCACAAAGAGCGTGGTGTAGACTGTGACCGCGCCCAACATGGCGCGCTGAAAGGTCTTGGCCTCCCCCTGGGCGTTCTGGCCATCGTTGATGAGCTTGACCAGCTTCAACACACGCAGAGTTCTCAGCACACGCAAGGTCCGAAGCGTGCGCAGTATGCGAAAGAGCCTGAAACCCCGCACAAAGCGCAAGCCCTGACCCACGCCCGGCAAAACCGCCAAAGAACCCAACACCGGCAAGGATGACACCGCATCGACGATGAACCAGGGGCTGCGCAGGTACTTTTTGCCCAAAACGCTCCATTTGAGCGCCAGATCGAGCACAAAGAGCACATCGATGACCAGCGCCACGAGCTGATAACCCTGCGACCACCCAAACATGGACCAGAACCCCAGCAGCTCAGCCATGTAGAAGATCACCGCTACAACGGCCAAAACCATCATGGGGGTCTCTGAGCGCTCAATGAAGGCCACCATCCCTGACGGTTGGGACGGGCCTGGTGCGCTGTTCTTGGCCTGGTCTGGGTTGGCCGGCGCTGTGCTGGGGGTCTGTGTCGCCACGTCCACTCCGGGGATGCGGGTCGAGCCAGGGCGCGGCCCCTGGGGGATGATGATTGGGTTTATATGGGGGTTGTAGAGGTGTCAATGACGTTGACGCACATCGTTGTCATGGGGATGCGTCAACGTCATTGACACCTTCACGGAGCGGTTTGCCGCTCCAGCGCCGCCATCAGTTTGTCGAGGCAGGGCTCGAAGTGCAGGGCGAGAAACTCGTCGATGTGCCAGAAGTTGCGTGTGCGTTGGTCTTCATAGAAGGAGGCGGCGGCAAAGACCATCAGGTCAAGGGCGCCGCTGAGTGGTCCCTGGGTGGGGAAGGTGCGTTTGGTGAGGGTGTCGTGGAGATCGTTGATGGCCAGGTGAAGGGCGGCGTAGTTGAGGGCAACGCGTGCGAAGATGTTGATGTGGATGCGATCTTGCGTGGGCGTGTAGCGGAAGCTGGGGTGGTAGACTTCATCGAGCCAGCTTTCGGTGCGCTCGGTGATGGCTTCGATGGCTTTGGTGAGGGTGTCTGGGTCGGTGTTGGGGTGTGCGGCCAGGTAATCTTCGTGGAGGTGTGCTTGTTGTTCGGGGCGTGCCATGCGTCGATACCAGCCCAGGGCGAGTCGGAAGTAGAAGGGGAGATCGCGCAGTGTCAGGTCGAGCTTGGCGGGCAGGTGTTTGAAGAACGATGATGAGGGCATCAGCGTGGCCAGTTGGGGCTTCATTGCCAGGACTTTATATTCGACGGCGTCGGCCAGGACTTCGGCCAGCAGGCCGCTCATGGATTGTGCCAGGCGCTCCTCCATGGATTGGCGCAGCATGGTGTCCCAGGCGTCGGTGTTGATGGCGTCGTCGGCGTTGTTGGCGCTTTTGACGGCCTGCTTGAGGGCATCGAGCATGGAGCCTTTGAGAGGAGGCTGCTGGAGGTAGGCCGAGACTTCCTTGTAGGTCTCTTCAAAGCGAAAGAGCAGCGCCTGCCAGTAGTGCCCCCAGACATCGTGGACGATGTACTTGTCGATTTCGTCCAGGGGGATGACCGTGACCATGGTCGTGAGCATGGCTGCGACGTGCTCCGGAGTGCTGGAGACCATCTGGGCGATTTCTGTGAGCGTGTCGGGGTCTGCGTCTTCGCCGCGGAAGAAGCCAAAGCTGGGGAAGTGGGCGTAGTAGCGCTGTTTGAAGCCGGCCAGGCGCTTTAGAAATTTGGCGGTGGCGGCCAGTTCGGACTCGGAACGTTGGTGCTCTGAGCGCAGCGTGGTGCCCAGGTAGGGAATGCCAAAGAAGAAGCCGGTGCCGACGCGGATGATTTTGATCTCTCCGGGGCGCAGCGGGTGCCCTGGGTAGAGGCGGCTGAAGATAGCGTGGGTGGCCTGGTCAAGGTCCTGAGCAGAGCCCGTCAGGGGGTGGAGCGCTTCAAAGGCGGTGATGATCTGCTTGCGCAGCTCCATGGCGCCCAGTTCCGAGGTCAACTCGGCGTCGAGCTTGGCCATGGCGGCCTCGTCAAAGCCAAAGGCCTCGGCGGTGGCGCGGCGCAGGTGCGGGCGGCTGTGGGGCTGTGCATCGGCCACGAAAGAGTCGAGCGTGTGTGAGCCGCAGGTGTCGACCAGCGCGATGTCGTCCGACATCACCGTTTCGCTGTAGTAGGACAAGCGCATGACAGCCACGGCAAAGGCGTGCTCGGCTTCGGCCTGAGTCAGCGCGTCGTCGTCGGGGGTCAGATCCTGGCGGCTGCCCGATTCGAGCGCGTCGTGCAAGGCGGCCAGGTCTTCGAGCATGTCCTGGCGATCCTGGCCAAGGGCTTCTTTGGCGTTTTCGGCCAGATGGTCAAAATCATCCAGCCAGCGCAACAAGCGCAGGTAGGACATGGGCAGGCTGGGTTCGTAGAGGGTGTGTTGGACAAAGTGTGGCATTTCTTTCCCAAGGCCGTGGTTGGACGTCCGACGCTGACAAGCTGCAATGGTAGACCAGGGTTGGTCATACCCCAGCCGTCGTCAACTGGCCACTCTGAGCACACGCAGTGTGTGTGCGGGGGGTTGGGTTTGAGATGCAGCAGGGGGCTTTGAGGTGGGGGTTTTAAGCCGGTTCGACTTTCAGGGCGGCGTCGAGCGTGTCGGTGCCGTATCCGTAGCCAATATGGACGCGGTAGCGCTGGCCTTTGGTCAACTCCACGGGTTCCTTGAGAAAGATCACCTCGGGGTTGTAGAGGAAACGCGTTGTTTCGGTGAACAACCCTTCGATCAACTCTGCGCGGCCCTCGATGAGGACCGCGTCGCACTGGCGGCTTTTGCGTGCGGTCACTTCTACGACGGCATCAACCTTGAGGAGGTTGGGGTTGTGGAGGTCGATCTGGTCGTAGCAGACCCGGTTGGAGATGGGTTCGTCGTCGTCCATGACGACCGAGCGGCTGTCGCAATCGATGCGCACGCCGTAAATCATCTCCTGGGCGTCAAGAAGGCGGATGAAGGACTCGATGCGCCGGGGGATGAGGGTCGCCTCAGGGCGCAGGAACTGGCGCAGGTGGCGCACGACCTGGACCTGGGGTTCAAAGAATTGACCCGTGCACAGCAGCTCGCAGATGAGGACGTCGGCCGGTTCTGGGATGGTGACATTGGAAGCATCGGCCTGGATGACGGTGACGCGGTCTCCAACGCCGTTGCGCTCGGCCAGGTGCTCAATGAGCTTTACAAAACGGGGGTGAAGCTCAATGCAATAGACATGGCGAGCCCCTGCCAAGGCCGCAAAGACCCCAAGGATGCCGGTGCCGCTGCCCGCATCGATGACCACGTCGCCCGCTTTGACGGTGTCTTCGATGGCCTCTTTCCAAAGGCGAGTGCGGTGGACGTCGTGGAGGCAGAGCGAGATTTCGTAGGGGGTGAAGACGACTTCGGTTTGTTCGGTCTTGTCGGTGCTCATGCGCTGGTCTCCTGCCGTGGCCCGTGGGTGTTGAAGGGCGAGTGCTCAGCGCTGGTGAACGACCATATGGGCTTGTTCGAGGGCTTTTTCCAGTTCCTGGTCAAAGGCGTCGGTGGAGCGCTTGTCGTTCATGGTTTCAAGTTCGGAGACGGCCGCTTCGGTGGATTCCACGTCCAGCAGCAGGTCATCGAGTTGCTGGGAGATGCCCTGGGGGTTGCGCATGGTCATGGAGGATTCCTGCATCAGGTGCAGGATGTCCATGATGGTGGCGATCTGGTTTTTGATGACCTCTTTGTTCTCGCGCACTTTGCCAAGGCGCATGCGCCGCTTATCCAGGACCGACAAACGCTCCTGGAGGCTCTGGCGCAGCCGCCCCGAGCTGTTGTCGAGTTGGCGGTGGACCTTTTCGACCTCTTGTTGGAGGTGGCGCTCGTTGATGCCGCCGAGGTAGTGGTCGTAGACGTTGCTCAGCTCCATCAACCACAGCAAGCGCTCTCTGAGCGTTTCGAGCTTGTCGATGGTGTTGGGGCTGATGTCGGCCTGGCGCGTGAAGTTGGCTTCGATGGATTTGATCAGTTCGCTGGCGCGCTCATAATTCTGACGTTGCCAGGGGTTGAGCTCATCAAGTCGCTCCTCAAGGGCATCGACCCGCGCGGCGGCTTTGTCCTGCCGGTCGCGCATGGCCAAATAGCGGCCAAAGACCTGCGAGCCGGGCACCAGCGCCAGATACACGATCTCCAGACCCAGGCCCAGCAGCAGCGGCAGCGGGCTCCAGAGCAGGAACGCCAAGAGCACAAAGAAGCCCATCAAGATCAGGTTGTACTGGAGCAGAAAGGCTTCTTTATAATTGCGCAGCGCCACCCCATCGTTGCTCGATGAAGAAGCGCTGGACGACGATTTTTTGCGCCGCGCGGTGCGCTTGACTGGCCTCTTCTTGCCTGTCGTGCGCCTTTTTTTACGGGTGGCCATAGGCTGCCTCGTGCCTCACACCGTCAGAGCGAACTGCCCGTTGGCTTCTTCGCCGTCGTTGCCCAGGGCGTGAATTCTGTCCAAGAGCATCGACTCGTAATCCCTAAAGCGCTTGGAGCGCTTCATCTGCCGATGGCGAGGCTGTGGCAATTGAATCGTCACCTCCTCCACCACCGTCCCCGGGCTCGACGACAGGATGTAGATCTTATCGGCCAGGTACACCGCCTCGCCGATGTCGTGGGTCACCATCAAAATGGTGGCCTCCATCTCATCCCAGATGCTCAGCAGCAGGTCCTGCATCTCCACTCGGGTGGCCACGTCCAATGCCCCAAACGGCTCGTCCATAAGGATGATCCGGGGTTTGACCGCCAGAGTTCTGGCGATGGCCACGCGCTGGCGCATGCCGCCTGAGAGTTCGCGGGGATACTTCTTTTCATGACCCTCAAGGCCAACCCTCGCAATCAACTCCCTGGCGCGATCTTGACGTTCTTTGCGACCCACACCCTGGATGCGCAAACCGTAAGCCACGTTCTGCAGGACGTTGAGCCAGGGCATGCTGGAGTAGCTTTGAAAAACCATCCCCCGATCGGGCCCCGGTCCTTTGACCGGCACCCCCATGACTTCTACCGTCCCTTCGGTGGGAAAATCCAGCCCTGCGATCATGTTCAAGATCGTCGACTTCCCACACCCTGAAGGCCCCAGCACCGCCCGGAACTCGCCGCGCCCCGGCAAATCATCCACCACGAGGTTGACGTCCTCGATGGCCGTGAATGATTCGCCTTCAGGGGTGACAAAGGTCCGCGTGACGTTTTTTAGGGCCACGATGGGGGTGTCGGGATCCGGCTTGGATGGGCGCTTCTTTTTGCGGGGGCGCTGCCCCGGTGTGTCCTGGCTCATCGTTTTTTCTTCTCAACCCATGGGAAGAGCATGTCGCCGATGAAGCCCAACAAGAGGTCCACCAGCACACCCAACAAGAGGATCAACCCCACCGCCACCAGGACCTCCGAGAGCGTCCCGTAACGGCGCAGGTTGTTGATCAAATAGCCAATGCCGCTGTAGCCAAAGCCGCTGTCGGCCTCTGAGACAAACTCGGCCAACATCACGTAAGTCCATCCGATGCCGTAAAGGACCCGCAGCGCCTCATAAATGGCTGGCATGCTGGCGGGGACCAAGATGGTGGTGATGGTCTGCAGGCGGCTGGCCCCCAACGTCGAAGCTGTCTTGAGGTAGACTTCATCGACCTGGTCGACGGTCTCAACGACCAGCGGCAGCAGATAGACGAAGGTGCCAATGAAGAGCAGCGCGATCTTCATCTCTTCACCCAGGCCAAACCAGAAGATGAAGATGGGCACCACCGCCGCGATCGGCAAAAACCGCAGTGGGCCAATCAGAGGGCTGATCATGGCTCGGATGGGGGTAAAGGCTCCCATCAAGATGCCCACGGGCACCGCCACGGCCGTGGCCAGGGCAAAGCCGATGGTGATCCTCAAGAGGCTCACCAGGGCGTTGTTGACCATGTAGCGCTCGGCGTACATCTTGGGGAAAACCTCATAGAGGTCCCCCGGTCCTGGCAGCGTCGAACTCGACACCGCCCCCGAGGCCGTCAGCCCCACCCACAGCGCCACACAGAGCGCGATGGCGATGCCACCAAAGAGCCAGCGCTGTTGCGGCGTCAACGCCGCTCTGATCTTGAACACTCTCAAGCCCTCCCGATCACGTCGCGGGTTTGTTCACTTGATGATCTCAAAGTCCGTGCGGCGGTTCTTCTTGCGGCCTTCGTCGTCTTTGTTGTCCGCGATGGGGTTGTCGGGCCCAGCACCCACGACGACAAACTTGTCTTTGGGGAAGTTGTGGGCCTCAATCAGGTAATCGACGACGGCCTGAGCGCGGGCCTCAGAGAGCTTGATGTTGTTTTTGCGGTTGCCCACATCGTCGGTGTTGCCCGTCACACGCATGCGCACCGAACCAAAGGTCTGAGCCAGACGCGCGGCCTCATCCAGGATGAACTTCTGGTTCTCATCCAGGGTCGATTTGCCCGACGGGAAGAAGATCGAGATCCGCTTGGTCAGGATGGCTTCCTGCTTGGCGGCGGCGTCTTTGGCGGCGTCGTCAAAGTTGAAGTCAAACTCCTGCGATGCGGCCTTGACCACCTTCTCTTCCTCAATCTTCCCAAAGCGCTTCTCGGCCTCCTTGCGGATGGCCCCAAGGTACTTGCCGTCAAAGGTCTTCTGGGGCTGGGTGCGGCCCGAGATCTTGCCCAGCGAGCGCCACAGCTTGGAGGCCTCAAGGTAGA
>CAKZKQ010000410.1 GCA_937123825.1 uncultured Pseudomonadota bacterium | reverse complement strand
GTTGCAGGGCGAGCCTTGCACGGCGGCGGGGTGCGCCTCGGGCGTGTGTGTGGATGGGGTCTGTGTAGCGCCTCTGCAGGCCGGTGAGCCATGTCAGCAAAACGAACGCTGCTTGAGCCAGGTGTGCAACCAAGGAACGTGCGTGGCCCCGGTCAGTGCCTGTTTGGCCCAGTAGGACCTCGCCCGAGAGCGTGGACTTGAGGAACACCCAAGGTTCATGGCCAGCAAAGACGCCCTTTGGAAGCCTTTCCTCTCAGCACATCGGTCTGTGCCGGTGCCGGTCCCCTTCAATCGGTGTATACAGAGCTTTCCAATCCATTGTCATTCATCTTTGAGCGGCGGCGCAAAGGTGTCGGTGACCCACTGGCTCAAGACCCGTGTGTGCCGGGCCATGCCGTAGACGCGCGGATAGAAGATGCGCGGGGTCTTTTTAAGGATGCCAGAGAGGACCAGCTTGGCCATGCCCTCGGGGGTGCCGGTGGGGACGTTGCGCACCGCCCAGTGGGGTGTAAAAGAGTCTCTGGCAGCGGTCTCCATGGGCGTGGTGACCGGACCGGGGTAGACGGTCAGGATGTGGACGCCGGAGTCAGCCAGTTCAACGCGCAAGCTCTCAGAGGCGGCCGCCAGACCGGCCTTGGAGGCGTTGTAGTGGCACATGCCAGGGGTTGGGGTTATGCCAGCCATGCTGGAGATGTTGACGATGGTGCCAGAGCGGCGCTCAAGCATGGTGGGCAGGACCTCATGGATGAGCCGCATGGGGGCCAGCAAGTTGACCTTGAAGAGCAGCTCGGAGCGCTCATGGGAGATCCCCGCAGTGGGCTCCACATATTGCACCCCCGCGTTGTTGATCAGCGCGTCAATGGGCCCGAGCGCCTGCTGTGACTCTGCAATGACCTCCACAGCGCGGTCCAGATTGCTCAAATCGGCGCCGATGACGTGCGTGGGGGTTTGAAACTCGTTTGCCAGGGCGTCGAGAGTGGCTTTGCGGCGAGCGACGAGGGTCAGGGACCAGCCAGCGGCGGCAAAATGCCGGGCCATGGCTTCGCCCAGGCCGCTGGAGGCGCCGGTGATCAAGGCATGCATGGGGTGAGGTTCTCCTTGGGGGTGACACAATCGAGTGCTCCATCATCAACACACCGCTGACTTTACACACACGGCCGCGCCCCAGCCAGCACCCAACACAGTGAACCACTCCAAACGACCCACAAAGCGCCGCTCACACACGACGACCACACCGCCATCGGCTTGCATTTGGCTTGATGCCAACACGCAGAAGAAAGGCCCACAAGGTGAACCGGACTTCTTTCGTTTGGCATTTATCCTTCGTTAATACCGTCAGTGACGGCCTTAGACAAAGAAAACTGCCCCTCGCAGGCCAAACTCGTTATAGTGGCCCCATCAATCAATACAGATGCTCGGGTTGACGCAAACAACCCCGGCATCCATAGGCTCAGAGGGGTGGGCATGCAGGCCAAGACAACCAGAATCCTTTGCGCGTTGCTGCTTTTGGGCACGCTCTGGGGTTGCAGCGATGATGACGACAACGCCAACACTGCAAACAACAATCAGAACCAGACCGACGCCAGCGATGACCCGCAAGACAGCGGCGATGATGACAACAACGACGGGATGGACGCCGGTGACGACCAACCCGACGCCGATGACCCGCCAGAAGATGTCCAGGACCCACCAGACTCCGACGATGAGCCGGACATGGACGAGCCTGACGCCGACGACCCACCCGATATGGGCGAACCCGACGCCGATGAACCCGAAACCGCAACCCTGGCGCTGACCGTCACCTATGAAGGCGCCTCTGAGGGACCGCTGGTCATCGAAGTCCTCTTGGAGGGACAACCCGAGCCGGTCGCCCGTGAGGTCATCGACGCGCCGCAGTACCCACAGGCATTCAACGCCCAGGAGCTTCAGCCTGGACCCCACACCATCTTGGCCTTCATCGACGCGGACGCCAGCGGCACCGACGCCGCTGGCGACGGCGACCCAACCGCCACCGTGCGCTTGACGCTGGCCGCTGGACAAGACGCCGAATCAACACTGACACTGCGCGACGGCGGCCCCGATGACCTTGACCAGGTCACCTCCACCATCGCCAACGAGGTCTGCACCGCCCTCTTCCGCTGCTGCGATGAAGCCAGCATCGACCGCTATTTCATTGGCTTGACGCTCAACGAGACCCTCTCTGAGGCACTGCGCGATCGCATTCCACCCAACGGCGACACCGACCTGGCCGCCTGCCCAGCGCTCCTTGAAGAGATCTACGCCGAACTCATCTTTGGACCCTACATCGAGGCCGTCCGCGCAGGGCGCGTTGCGTTCAACGCTCAGGGGCTCGACGAGTGCATCGGTGAGCTGAGCAACGCAGCCTGCGGCGCCGAAATCACCGCAGCCCTCAACGACGGAACCTGCCTGGGTCTGGTCCCGCCCCCAGGAGGCGAACTCCAGCGCCGCATGTTCAGCCGCACAGCCACCGAAGGCGCCTGTTCGCCCATCCCCGACGGAGTCGGCGGCATCTTCTTTGGGACCTGTGACCCGAACACCAGCTTTTGCTGTGTCCCCGACCCCGAAGACCCGGCCCTGTGTGCGGTGGGCAGCCCGGGCGCAGAGGGAGAATGCCGCCCATCCAGTCAGGTCGGAGGTCCTTGTGGGTTCAACCCCAGCCTCCAGGTCTGCGCCACGGGTCTGGAATGTGACGCCGACACCTGCGTTGAGCCCGACTTCACCCCGCTGCAAGAGGGAGACACCTGCGCCGAGGGCTTTACGCTCATCGGCGAGTGCCAGGACAGCTATTGTGACCTGACCGGGAGCAACCAGTGTGAGCCGCTTAAGGGCAACGGTGAATCGTGTTTCTTCCCCGAAGAGTGCGCCTCGGGCGAGTGCCTGGAACAGGCCTGCACGGCGCCTTCATTTTGCGTTGAGTGAGGTTCAGGCGCAGGTCGGCAGGCGAGCTGCGCCGCCTTCCTCCCCCTTCCCCAAAACGGGCGCTTTGCCTGACCAGATAAAGACAAGTTGAGGGCTTTGGCGTCTGGGTCAGCTCAAGGGCTTTGGATTTTGCACAGGGGCTCAGAGTCGGCCCGCGAGCCCAACAGGCGACACAACTGGCGCCGCGCGATGGGTGCCGCGGCGTCGTTGGGGTGAAAACGCAAGAAGGCCCGCAGGTGGCCCACCGCGCGCGCGGGTTGACCAAGACGCGTTTGGTAGAGGCGCGCCAACTCCAAACGCAACGATGCAGCGGCGCGAGAGGCGCCACCGCGAGAGGACAAAGCGCGCTCGTAGAGTTCGGCGGCCTTTTGGTGTTCACCGCGTCGCATGGCCTCTCGGGCTTGTTGCGACAACGATTTTGGCGCGACGGGCGGCGCTTTGGTCTCCTTTTGAGGATCATTGTCGCCGGGAGGGTCGGACTTTCCGGGCTCCACCCCGGCAGGCCCGCTGGCTTCTGGCTCGGGCGCTGGCGGTTTGGGTTGAACCTCCTTGGGCTCACCTTGCGCTTTGGGGGCACGCTCCACAGGGGGTTTGTCTGCCGCTTTTGGCGAACGGCGAGCCACGGGGGGCTGCGCAGGTGCAGCGCGGCGCCTGGGGGGTGAGTCTTTGGGCGCCTGCACCTGGGTCGAAGTGACTTTGGGGGTGTTGCTGGGGGTTTCTTTGGGCGCCTCGTTTGGCGCCTCATCTTCGGCGGCTTTAGGGGCCTCCTCTTCGATGGGTGCTTGGGCGACCTTCTGAGGCGCGTCGTCGTTTTTGGGCTCAACACGGCCAGCGCGCAGGTTCTTGAGGGTCATGTTGTGGCGCTCAAGGTCCACAAACGCGGTCAGGTTCTGACGTTCGGCCTGAGGAATGGGCTCGGGGCGAAGCTCGACGGTGACGCGCTGGTCGGGTTTGACCGGCACGGCTTTGCCGGAGTCACTGGAGACCTGGACTTCACCCGCCAGGACCCCCACGCTGGGGCCTTCTTCGGTGCTGGCCGAGACATAGAAGACCGTGCCGACCACATCGACGTCCAACCCTCCGACGTGCGCCACCATCTCCTGGCCATCCACGGGCAGGAAATCCACCAGCACCACCCCGCGCTCCAGCACCAGCCGGTGGGGTGCGCCGGGCTCAAAGGTATACTTCGCGTCCGAAGAGGCCAAAAGCCCCACCGACGGGGTCGACTCGGGCGCGCGGGCCATTGTGGGCGCGGCCACATCGGGCAGCGGCGCGCCCCCGTCGCTTCCAGCCCCCACCCAGAACGCCACCCCCAGGCCCACCAGCACAACCGCCGCCACCGCCGCAGCGCTCCACCACCAGGGCGTCACCACCTTCGCGGTCCGGTCATCGTCCCCATCAAAGCTCTCGTCTTCAGAGTCGTTCAACTCGGGCAACGTCTCGGGGAAGGGTCGAATGACCTCGGCGTCGTCCAGAGCGGCCTCAATCGAGGCAAAGAGGCGGTCGTCAAAGCCATCTTCGGCAAGCTCGGGAAGCCAGTCTTCGGCCTCGGCCTCGGCGGCCGCGTCGAGCATGTCCCAAAGCCGAGTGGCCAGGCGAGCACACTCGGGGCATCCCAACATTTCTTCTTCGAGCAACGCCGCGTCGATGTCACTCAGTTCCCCACGGCGAGCATCAAAGAGGTGCTCTCGCACCTTGTCGCAATCGTGCTTCATCGCGAGCCCTCCTTGTGGTGTCGTCCCATCCCAGCAGCGTCGGCCTTTTCCAGCGCGCGTCGCACACGTTCGCGCGCTCGGCGCACTCGGGCGGCCACGGTGTTGAGCGGTGCATCAACCATTTGGGCAATCTCAGCCAGGGTCCTTCCCTCGATTTCATAATGGACAAACGCCTCGCGGTATTCGGGCGAGAGCGCGTCGAGGGTGGCGTGCAGAATTTTTATCTTTTCGCGGGCCGTCAGCCTGGACCATTCCAGGTCGTGCCCTCTTAAATCTTCAAAAGCCCCCAACTCCACCACGGGCTTGTGCTTGCGCAGATGGGCCAGGACCACATGCCGGGTCACGCCGGCCAACCAGCCGCGAAAGCTGCTGCGCCCCTGGTAGCTGGGCAGGCTCTTGAAGACCTGGATGAAGACCTCCTGAACCACAGACTCGATGTCGTGGCCATGACCCAGGGTGCGGCCTACCTGGACAGCCACGCTGCGCAGGTGTTGGTCGTAGATCATCCTGAAGGCGCGCCGGTCGCCGCGGGCGGCACGCTCGATGATGGCTGCCTCAGTCACCAAAGACCTCCCCGGGCGAAAACCGCACCCCAACCCCAACCAGAAGCCCTTCAAACTGCAGCTCGCCTTGGCGCGGCTCGATCAACTCACCAAAGCGATACCCCACAAAGCCTTCAAGCGCGGTGCCTTTGGCCACTGGCCAACCCACACGCGCGCCGAGATCGGCAAAGACATAGTCATGGGGTCTGACCAGGCGCTCTTCATCGCCCCTGGGGTCTTGTGTCGCCGACACAAAGTCCGCCCCAGCGGTTCCAAGTGAGCCGCTGACAAAGAGATTCACCGCGCCAGGTGACCAGACCAACCAATCTGCCTCCAGCCGCGCATATTGAAATCCAACCTCGGCCTCTTCTCGCCCCCGCTCATTCCCGTTCTGATCCTGGGTTTGAACATTGGGGTTGACCCCAAGATTGCCCCCAAGGCCCGCCACAAACGCCAGCCGGAAACTGGGCGACACTTTAAAGCCTAGTTTGGCCCCCACGCCGCCCAACGGAACCCGCTCGGCACCCATCGTAAGCACCTCGGCCCCCAGATAAGTGCGCTCCAGAACCCACCCCCCCCAACCAGGGTCATCGGCCTTGACGGCGGCATCCGAACCGCCCCCAGGCGTCACCACCGGCTCGGTGGTCGCCACAGGGTCTGCGGGCTCATCGGGCGATATGGGCTCGGTGGTGATGACCCACGCAAGACGAATGGCGGCATCGCGCAACACCTCTTCGTCTGCGTCGGGGTCCACCGGCAGCGCCATCACCATCTGCCCGTCGTCGAGCACCATCTGACACTGCCCGTCCTTCATCACCCACGACAGCGACCATGCCTCGAGTGCATCGGCAGCGGCCCCTTCAAGGCGCACCGCCAACTCGTCGCTGACGCTCTCTTTGGCGGAGTCGGTGGCGCAAAGGGGATCAAACGTGGTCTCAATGGGCAATTGCCCCCACGCAGGCCCGGACCAGAGCATCAGCCCGCAGCCCAAACACCATCCCAGCATGCGATATGTATCGGAGTTCACCACCAGAATATGGCCTCCAAAGCCATCCAACATGGACCGAATCCCGGTCCCCTTTGCTCCAAACCGCCCCCCGCTTTTGACGGAGTGTGCACACATGCTTCAAGGCCCACAAGGTCGGCCTCAAACACCGTGCACTCTATCAGTGGGGGAAGGTGTCGGTTTTTGTGCATCCAATTTTTATTTTTTTCTCTGCACAAAAATCCCCTCGACATCCCACACCAGAGACAACCGCAGCGCAAGGACCGTGCATCGCACACGCAAGCACGTGAACCATAAAGATTGGATCGTCTGGCTCAAAACCACGGAGTACCCAAATGAAGAAGTACACCCTCCAAGCCGCCTCACTCATCTTCGCCGTTTCACTCATTGCAGGGCCTGCCTGCAACTATGAAGAGCGCTTCTGCGACGACGATGACCGCCGCGATCGTCGGGGCCATCACGGCGACTGCGACAATGACCGCTGGGATGACGATTGGGACGATGACTGGGACGACCGCCGCGATCGAGATCGGGACAGAGACCGAGACGATTGCGACCACGACGACGACCAGGACGATGAAGGTCAGGACAGCGACGCTCAGACGGATGAGCCAGTCACCGACAACAACGACGACGCCAACAACGATCCCAACCCCAACGACGACAACAACACCGACATTGAGCCAGACGAAGAGGACAACCAAGACACCGGTTGCGTCTTCAACGACGACTGCGACGGTGAAGCAACCTGCATCGACGGGGCCTGCGTCGAACCCCAGATGCCCGACGAAGCGCACGACATGTGCACCACCGACGCCCAGTGCGGCGGCGGCGTCTGTCTGGACGAGATGTTCTGCCACAGCGCCTGCACTGACAACAACGACTGCCCCCGCACCCAAACCTGCCAAGAAGGCGTCTGCCTGGCCGACGCCGAAGGCGGCGACGAGTGTCTGACCGGCGATGACTGCCAACAAGAGGGTCGATGCATCAACGGCTACTGCCACAGCACCTGCGACGCAGACACCGACTGTGAAGAAGGCTTCATGTGCGACCACGGCAACTGCCAGGTCGACCACCGCCCCACTTCCGAATGCCTACGCAACGCCGACTGTCCCGAAGGCCTCACCTGCGTCGACGCCCAATGCGTCGCCGCTTGCTGGGCCGACACCGACTGCGCCGACGGTCAAAGCTGCCAAAACGGCTTCTGCGCCCCGTAAGCTTTGCAGTCAGAACACGCTTGATTCAAGCAAACAGCCTTGATGACTGACAGCGCCTGCATCGCGCAGGCAGCTTCGTGGGGGAACGTAATTTTCCCCGCGGCTGCCTCTGTTTTGCGAGGCTGTCACTAGATTCAAGCAGGCAGCTTCACGGAGTGGAACGCAATTGAGCCCACAGGCGACGTTGTTGTGAGGGTGGCGGTTGGTTCCAGCAGGAGGCTCCGTTGGGGAACGTAATTTTTCCCGCAGATGACTTTGATGTTGGGATGGCGATTGATTCAAGCAATGGGCTTTGCAGTGGGAACGCGCTTGATTTGTGACAGGTGGCTTTGTTGGAAGACCCAAGCAGTTAGGGTCAGGCGATCGTAGCGCTCACTGGCGGGGTCACGTCGCTGGGATTTGGGCTTTGCTGTGGGAACGCAGTTGATTTGTGACAAGTGGCTTTGTT
>CAKZKQ010000409.1 GCA_937123825.1 uncultured Pseudomonadota bacterium | reverse complement strand
CTTCCTGCTCAAACGCGAAAGCCAGAAACAGGACAACCCCACCCTGCACCGAGCCGTCACTGGCATCCACTCCAGCGCCCGACGCCTGGAAAAAATCACCGACAAGATCTTCAAGGTCCTCCAGAGCGACACCCCCGAACTGAGCCTCCACCCACAACAGGCCCGCATCCAAGACATCCTCGATGATGTCGCCGAGGTCGTCGCCCCCTTCCTCAACAAGCGCAGCCAGGTCCTCCACCTTGACTGCCCCGATGGCCTCCATATGGTCCTCGACATCCAGATGATCACCGACGCGGTCGTCAATCTGGTCATGAACGCCATCAAGTTCAGCCCCGACGAGCACGCCATCACCGTGCGCGCAGACCTCGACAAGCAAGACCCCTCCAGGGTCCGCATCGATGTCATCGACACCGGCGTGGGCGTCAACCCCGAGGACTTCCCCAGGATCTTCCAGACCTTCTTTGGCACCTACGACTCCAAGCACCACTCTTCGGGTGACTTTGAGTTCGAAAAACGCGGCATCGGCCTGGGGCTGGCCATTGTCAAAAAGTTCACCGAGCTGCACGGCGGCGAGGTGGCCGTGGTGACCGAACGCGGCCGAGGCTCGACCTTCTCGATCTCGCTGCCGGTCTTCAACCCCACCGAATCCATCTCTGCCTTCCCTGCCCTGGTCAACCGCCAGCGCCAGTAAACCCCCTCATCAATCCGGCATCACCTGCCGCTCAAGCGCCTCCAGATTCAGGCTCGCCGGCTCATAGCGCGCATCGAGCGCCAACGCCGCTGTGTACCAACGCCTGGCCTCTTCCAGATCCCCCACCTGATGGTGCGCCATCCCCCGGAGGTTCAACGACTCGGCGCTGGGCTCGGCCGCGGCCAACACCTCCAGCGCCTGTGCCGGCAAGCGGCGCTCAAGGAGCAACCACGCCGCGCCCACCGCCGATGGCTCCGGCGCAGCTCGGCGGCGGTAGCACGAGATGCTGCGGGCGTGGCCAGGATAGAGGTAAACGCTAAAATCGGTCGCCAACACGTCTTCGCGCAGCGCCGTCCAACGGCACAGGCGACGGCACAGCCCACAAAACCGCAGCGGGCCAGCGTAGTAGAGCGCGCCAGAGGCCAGGGGTGAAGCCCCGCGGCCTGCGGCGCGGCCAGACTGAAAGTTGACCGCCACCGCCATCTGGGCCAGCTCCACCATCTGGGCCAACATGCGGGCCACAAAGCGCTCGTGGCCCGGCACCTTGACCGTCAACGAACCCGAGCACACCACCAGATCAAAGTTCTGCTCCGGAGGGTCCTGCAAGATGTCGCGCAGCTCAAACTCGGCCTCGGGGTGGCGCGCCTTGGCGGCCTCGATCATCTCGGACACCACGTCCACCCCCAGGTAACGCCCTTTGAGCCGCCCCGAACGCTTCAAGTACCCAAACAAGTCCCCCAACCCGCAGCCCACGTCCAACACCGAGAAGCTCGCCACGGCGGGCTCATCGATGGCCTCAAGGAGGTTCTCAAAGCGCAACTCCTGATCGTGGCGATCCCTCCACGATACCTGACGCGCGGCGTCCTCAAACTCAAGACAGGCCTTGTAGTACCCCACCACCTGGGAAAAATCGGTCACATCACCCTCATACACATCACCGCCGATACCAAGCTGCAGCCTGGTATAACACCAAAACGCGGTCCCGATGACGCCTGTATACCACAAGAGACCCACCCCTGTGGTTTGGGGCATGTGGCATTCGTGCCACAATCGGGGCTTTGTAGTGGGCCTGAACGTGCTACACTCCCTGCCACGTTGGTTTGCCGGCGGTCTACTGTGCCAAGAGGTGAAAGTGTTTATGGAAGTGCGCCTGCTCTATTTTGCTGTGGTTCGAGAGCGTTTGAATGGTCTGGAGTCAGAGACCCTGTCCCTGCAAGAGGGCTGCACCGTGGGGTCCATGTGGGAGTCGCTCGCCGAGCGACACCCGGCGCTGGGACCTCTGCGTCCACACCTGAGGGTGGCCGTCAACAACGAGTTTGCCAAAGCCGAGACGGTCTTGAAGGCCGGCGACACCGTGGCGCTGATCCCACCGGTTTCGGGCGGCTCGGGCCGATGCTGGATCAGCAAGGACGCGCTGGACGTCCGCCAGGTTGAAGCGGTCGTCACCCGCGATCAGGCTGGCGCCATCGTTACCTTTCAGGGCGTGGTCCGCGACCACACCGGCGACCGACAGGTCGCCCACCTTGAGTACGAGATCTACCCCGAAATGGCCGTCGCCCAGCTCAACGCCATCTGCGACGAGGTCGAAACCCGATGGCCGCGCTGCAAAGCCGCCATCGCCCACCGCTACGGCAAGCTGGCCATCGGAGAGGCCAGCGTCGTCATCGCGGTAAGCTCTCCCCACCGCCCCGAAGCCTTTGAAGGCTGCCGCCACGCCATCGAGCGGATCAAAGAAGAAGTGCCCATCTGGAAAAAAGAGGTCGGACCAGACGGAGAGTCCTGGGTTGGATTTGGCAGTTGATGGGAGCGCGCAAGATCATGAAGAGACACCTTTTGCTTGGGCTTGTGCTGGCGTTGGCGGCCTGTGGCGATCCGGCCAGCAACAACAACGCGGCGGCGCCCGACAACAACGACGCCCCCGACGCAAACCCGGCCGACGTCCAGCAAGACGACGCCCCGGACATGGCCGAGGACGACCAGGACGCTGATGCCGATGAACCGCCGCCCCCACCGCTCGAATGCGGGCAAGCCACCACGCTGACCCAAAGCGCCAGCGGCGCCAGCCTTGAGCCTGGCCAGGGGCCGCTTCAGGCGCTCCAAATCAACATCGACCCCGAAGCCCTGCCCGAGCAGACCCCCATCGAGGTTGGCTGCGCCGAGGACATCGTCCCCGAAGGCTTCACCGCCGTGGCGCCCGCGCTCGACATCACCGCCTTGCCCGGCGTGCGCCCCGGCAAAATGCACCTGACCCTGCCCATCGACCCCTCATTGTGGCCCGAGGCCGCCGGGGAAAACGACGTGCGGGTCTTTGTGCGCTTCGCCAACGGAGAGGTGCGCGCGCCAGGGCTGGTCGATCAACAAGAGGACCTGGAAAACCTGACGGTCAGCTTCAGCAGCCAGGTCTTTGGGCGCTACCAACTGGCCGTGGCCAGCGACGTCGGCCAACCCAAGACCCGCGATGTGGCCTTCCGCTCCATCGTCGGGGTCAGCATGGGCGCTGGCGGGGCCGCTGGGGTGGCCTTCGCGCGCCCAGAGCTCTTTGATTTTGTCGGGGCGCTCGGCGGCGCGTCGGACTGGCGCTACCTGATGCATTATATCCACGGCGCGGGCATGGGCGGGTTTTGCAAAGACGCCAACCCCGATGACCCCAACACCTGGAAATGCCAGGACTACGTCGCCGACCAGGATTTTGAACACGGCCAGGAGTTTGATGAGTGGTACTACCCCACCGGTCAGGGCACCGGCGGCAACTTTGACCGGGGCTCTTACAACAACATCTTCAGCGACATGGTCTTCTCCTTTGGCAACATCGGCTTTTACAACCCCGACAACGCCCTGACACCCCCCGGCGTGGGCTTTGAAGAGGCCCTCAAGCCTGCCTCCGAGCTGTGCCCCACCGGCGGCATCACCATCGAGTCCGGCTATTACGACGATGAATACAACCGCGACGGCTCGCTGCCCGTCATCGCCTTCTGCGACGGCGTCAGCAACCAGGACGTCAACATTCCCTTTGATCGAGCCTGCGACCTGAACAACGACGACGTCGCCGACCAACCCAACCGCGGCCTCTACCCTGGCGGCGAGGTCCAGAACAGGCCCCTGCACTTTGCTCTGGCGGTGGACTACAACCGCAATGGGCTGCGCGATTACGGCGAGCCGGTGATCCGAAACTCGTGGGAGCCCTACGAGGACATTGGCCAGGACGGTCTGGCGGACGCCGATGAGCCCGGCTATGACCCCGTCCTCAACCCCGACCCCAGCGGGGACAACTACCACTACCTCTACAACCCCGCAGGCACCGAGAGAAACTGGATCCGCGACAGTCAGGAGCCCTACGAGGACACTGGCCTTGACGGCCTCACAGGCACCCCGCAGATCGCGGACGGCGGCTACGACTGGGGTGAGGGCAACGGCCAACACGACGTCAACCCCAACCTGCTGAGCCTCTACGCCCGCAACCCCCGCGACATGCTCGCCGCGCTCGACCCCCAGCAGCGCCAAAAGGTCCTGCGCGAAACTCGACTCTACGCCGACGGCGGCGTCAGAGACCTCTTCAACTTCGCCGTCTCCACCAACCAGCTCGCCGGTGCCATTCAGCACTTTGGCGGCAATGTGCGCTTTTATGATGGCTTTGCCTCCATGGGGCAGACCGACATCATCAACCAGATTGATATCCTCTCGCTGGCCTACAAGAGCATGGGCGAACACGTCATGCTGCGCTATGGAGATGTCGACGCCGATGATTTGACCATCTGCCGGGGGGACGGCAAGCACGTCGGCGACAACACCCAGATCCTGTACCGGCTGGTGGTCATGTTGGGCTTCATCGTCAACCAACAGCCCATCGACGACACCGTCGAGCTGCCCATGCCCCCGCCGCGCCCCAGCGGCACCTACTGGATCGAGTCCCAGGCCCTCGACAGCAAGATGAAGTACTCCATCGCGCTGCCGCCAGGCTACGAGATCACCCAGTGCACCGACCGAATCGACAACGACGGCGACGGGCTCGTGGATGGCCTCGATCCCGATTGCACCTCTGGAGAGCACACCAACGAAGCTGGCCCCGAGCCGCTGACGCGCTGCAACGACGGCATCGACAACGACCGACGCGTCGGCGTTGATATGGAAGACCCCGAGTGTGAGAGCCCCGAGGACAACAGCGAGTCCGAGTTCTTTGAGGCCGCCCGCTTCCCCGTCATCTACGTCATGCACGGCTACGGTCAGTCCCCTGAGGACCTCTCGCCGAGCCTGCTGGCCTTCTCGGGCTACATGGCCAACGGCCAGTGGCCAAAGACCATCCTTGTCTTCCCCGACGGCGCCTGCGGCCGCAACGAGTTCCATCAGTGCAACGACGGCATCGACAACGACGATGATGGTTTGGTTGATGAGGACGACGACGGCTGCGGCTCATGGCACAACACAGAAACGGGCCAGTTCATCCCGCGCTGCAATGACGGCGTGGACAACGACGGCGATGGCCGGACTGACCGAGATCCACTGCGGCCCGACCACGGCTGCACCTCGGAGCAAGACAACGAAGAGGCCGACTGCACCAACGGCAACTTCTACACCAACCACGCCATCTACCCCGATGGCACCGAACCGGGACCGGCCTACCTCGATGGCATCATCGAACTGATCGAACACGTGGACCAGACGTACCGAACGCTGCCCCCGGCTGAGCTTGAAGTGCCATGAATGTATATGTTAAAACATTCATCATTGCGGAATCGTTGTAGTCATACCCCAGATGAGCCAAACCAAAACCCCCAAATTCGGGGGTTTTGGGCCCAATCAGGCAAGAACGTGCACTGTCCCAGGTGCATCGACACACGTTTTTGCCAAGCGACGCAGGCTCCCTCCAGAGCACCTGAGAGCAAACGCTTTGGAGACCCCTGCACAGCGCACAGGATACGATGGCCGACAAGCCCCAGACCGCCGCGCCACCGACGCTGGCGGACGCGCTCGATAAGCTCGCGCACGCCGCGCGGGCGCTCCGGCTCAGCTCCAGCGCACAGGCTCGGCGCGCTCAGTTGACCCAAGACATTCTGCGCGCCCTCAAGCCATGCTTCCGCAACCGCCCACGGCTGATCCTCCAGGTCCAACCCCAACGGCTGCTCTGGAACCACCACGTCGTGTATCAAGAACACGACCGCGCCGAGTCACTGGCGTTCCGGCTCTTTAAGTCGGGGGTCTCGACCTTTGTGATTGAAGATTCGCTCAACGCCCATGAACTCAACATCGTCATTGACGCCTTGGCCACCGCCCCGGAGTTGGCCGAGCCCCGTGGGCAGGATGTGGTCACCCAACTGTGGACCAGCCCGCTGCTGAGCGTCTGGGTCACCGAACGCCCGTGGCACGCGCTGCGGACCATGACCCATCAGGCCTGCAACCGACGGATCCTCTTTGAAGACGCCGCCGATGCCCTGATCTCCTTTGAAAAGCTTACGCAGGGACACAACCCACCGCCGAGCATCATCCTGGACGCGGCCGCCATTGAGTCGCAGTGGAAGCGCATTGACCCCGGCAACCACCCCGAGGGCGCCCACGCACAGATCGCCTCCAGGTTCACCGAGCGGCTGCGCGACCCCACGACGCGGGCCGCGCTGAGCGAACTCCAGGCACTCCTTGAGGCCGCCACGCAGGCCGACGAAGACGTCATCGACAGCGCCGACCTGGGCAACCTCTACCAGGTCCTCATCCAAGGGCTGATGGTCTTTGACGAAGAGACATGCCTCCAGGACCTCTACAAAGAGTGGCGAATGCTGGCCACCAAAGTCCGCCCTGAGCGCCAGAAGATCATGCTGGCGGCCCTCAAGGGCGGTACCAGCGCCCAGACTCTGGGCCGCTTCCTCTTGCACGTCAGCAGACCCTCGGCCGCGTCCAACATCGGCGCCTGGATCCCCGCTTTCTTTGCTCGCCATGGCAAACACAACGCCGAGGACTTCTGCGAACTCTTCAAGCTCAACCTCTCCACCCATGCCCTTGGGCTCCTGAGCCAAACGGTCTGGAACATGAAAGGCGCCGACCTGGGGCTGTGGTCTTCGCTCTTGACCAGCCTGGATCACGAAATCGGCGTCCTGATGTTGCGGTGGTTGGTCCAACAAGGCCCCGAGAGTTTTGCCACGGCGCTGTGCCAACACTGCGCCGACCATCCACACCCCGAGGTCCGCGCCAACGCCATTGAGGCCATCCCTCCCAACGCCCCCGGCCGTCGCCTCAACGCCACGCTCGTCAAGGCCCTTCAAGATCCCGAGGCGCATGTCCGCTGCGCCAGCCTGCGTCGCCTCAAAGAACTGGCAGACCCCAGCACAGGCATTTTTGTCGTCGAGCGCCTGCGCCGCCCAGAGTTCGAGCCGGTCTCCAAGGCCGAAAAACGTCAAACGCTCGACACGCTCCTGGCCATCGGCGGCGAGCGCTACATCAACCTGTTTTTCAACCGCCTGGACACCATCGCCGCCCAGCTTCAGCGCCCACAATCTCACAACGTGGACAACATCCAGCAAACCGGGGAGGCCATCCTTGAGGCCATCCCTGACATGGGCACCTCAGGTCTGGTCATCAGGCTCAAAACGTGGCTTGAGACGGCACCAAAGTCGCTGCAACACAGCGCCCGCGCTGCGCTCAAAAAACTCACCCAGGAGCAATACCTGCCCCCATCGCGCCCTCGGCGCCCTTTGGGCAACGCCCCTCCCAAGGTCTCAAAGGCCGCCCACAAGGCTCCCAGCGAAGAACTCATCGCGGGGCTCCTCAACGCCTACCTTCATGAGGACAGCTCGCTGCACTCGCTGATGCAGTGGCTCCCACCGTCGGAAGCGAGCGATGAGTTGGAGCCCTCCTGGGTGCCCTCTGAGGTCTCAGAAGATCACGTGGACGCGCTTTTGAACGACTATCTGGAGGCGACCCACAAAGCCGTGGCACCCCCTGAGCCCTTGGAGGCCAAACCCAGGGTCAAAGAGCAGGAGACCAACCCCAGCCCGCCCAAACAAGGAACCATCAACAAGCTCAACGTGCTCAGCGAAGCGGCCTGGATGGACACCCTGGATGATCCCGCATTGGACAACGAGGTCGCCGGGTTGATCGACGACTTGATGAACCCCAACAGCCCGTCGGCGGAGGGCAAACAATGAGGAGCCCCCCATTGCCGCGCGGCGTCGCGGCCGCCAGCACCGCGCTGGTTGAGTCGTTGGCGCACCTGGCCTCTTTGCAAACCCAGCGCCGGGGCTCGTCCCACGCCCCCGACGCCATCCAGACCCTGCATCGCGCCATCAAAGCCCTCTTTGAACTTCAAGGTGGCCGGATCTCCGTCACATGGCAGGACGACCGGGCGATGGTCGGGACCGTGGACTGCTCGGCGTTGATCTCGGTGGGGCGTCACGCCCAGTTTCTCAACAAGCGCTTTGGGACACTGGGTGTCGTGGGTCTGGTCTTCAGGTTGATCCCGTCCACGGCCGATCTGCACCGTTTTTTGCAAATCGCCCTGCGCCTGCGCCCCGAGCACATTCGAGCCCTTGGGCAACCCGGTGATCATGTGGCTTTGCCGGGTTTGGAGCAGATCGGCGTGCAGTTGATGCTCGACCCCAGAGGTGGTCCGATCCTGGACATCGACGTCAGCGGCATGAGCGGCATCGGCGTGCGCACCGCGCTGGAACAGTGGCTCGACGAAAGTGGCCTGTCCTGGGTTGGCACCATCGCTCCGGATGAACATCCTCGCACGGGCCAGATGAACCGCGCACAGAAACAGCGCCTGGCTCTGTCGACCTACACCAACGTCGTCACCACCACCCAGGAGTTGATCCGCCGACACAGACTCCAACACACCACCGCACAGCCCCTGCCGACGCTGGCCATTCACCGACTCGTCCCGCAGATGTCAATGGCCGCCACTGCGGCAGGAGGGCACCTGCAAGCGTGCATCACGCTGGGCTCGCTTGACCCATCGCCGGCCAGGCGCATCGCACACACGGCACTGATGACCGTGGCAGTGTGCGTCCAACGTCAACTGGAGCGCAGCACCATCGCCGAGGTGGGTCTGGCCTCTTTTCTCTTTGGTCTCCACCGGTGGCGCCAATCACTGCGCGGCAAAGACAGCAACGCAGGCTGGGAGTTGTTGCGCCTCTTGTGTCAGGAGGAAATCTTAACGTCGCTCAAGATCCGCGCGACCTACACTGCGGCGCTGGCCAGCACCTCCAAAAACACTCAGGAGGTGCGCATCCCCACCGCCACGCGGCTCATTCAGGCGTGCGCTCACATGGCAGCCCACCTCGACGGCACCGCCACCCACGACACCACGCTGGCCCCGATCCCAGCCCTGGCGGCGCTGGACGCCATCGGCGTGCACGCTCGGCAGCCCATCCGTCAGGTCCTCTACAACGAGCAGCATGTCCAGGCATTGGCGCAGTGGTTTGGGCCGCTGCCACCAGGGACCGTCATCCGCACCGCCCGAGGCCGTACCGCCGTGATTTGCCCGCCGCCGGTGGGTCAAGATCCGCACTGCATCGCGTTGCTCCAAGCCGACGGCAGCCCCATCAACCCTCCCCCAGCACCCAAGCGCCTGGAGGTCCAAGACGGGCGTCCGGTGGGCATCGCAGGGATTTGCGCCTCCAGGCCAGTCATCGGCATGGCGTCGCGCGCCCTTTTTGGCCAGACCAGCGCGCTCTGGCAGGGACTTCAAAACCCACAAAACATCGAATTCACGCCGGTTCCTTGACCTCTTGCTCCGCAGGCGCCTCTTGAGAGACCTCCTCCTGGAGTTCGGTGGCCTCCTGGGCCACCTCTTGGGGGAGCGCCTGAGGTTGGGGCTCGGCAGGCACAGCAGCCTGAGCTTTGACAGGCGCGGGGGCCGAAGCGGCCAGCAAGTCATCCACGCTCAGGCTCTTCCAGGAGAGTTCTTCGCTCATCTCGTCAAGTCGCTCCAGCTCAGGCTGCAGTGAGAGCGAAGCGTCCTGAGCATCGGAGGTGGACAGTTGGAGGATGCGCAGACTGACGCGCTCCAGGCTGGCAAGGCAGCGGTGCATCCTGGCCACCAGCCGTTCGCGGGCGATGTCGATCCGACCAAAGCTCTGGAGTTGCTCATCGATGGTCTCCAGAACGGCAGTGTATTCGGCGCGGATGACGGGGTCATTGACCCCCTTGAGCTTCTCTTCGGTGGCTTTGCGACGGGCTTCCAGGCGAGGACGCGTGGTGTCGTCGTAGCTGGATTCGATTTCACACCAGCGGTTGGCCAGGCGGATGAGGCGCGTGGTGGTTTCGGTGGAGACGCGGTGTGCTTCGGTCAGGGCGTTGCTGTCTTGGCCTTCCTGGCTGCGGCGCTTCTTGATCCGCTCCAGGATCTCTTCGTAGAGGCGCACGCCCTGCCCGGCAAGCTCGCGCATGTCGCCAGTGAGCTGCTCCCGGGTCTGCGCCCAGAGGTCTTTGACGGGGTCTTGCTCAA
Organism: uncultured Pseudomonadota bacterium; assembly: GCA_937123825.1. GTDB lineage: Bacteria > Myxococcota_A > Bradymonadia > Bradymonadales > CAKZKQ01. The sequence goes on along the minus strand of CAKZKQ010000409.1, from coordinate 5,810 downwards.
GGCGAAACCGCCCCACGACCCCGCCAAGGCTCAAAAAGAAGCCCAGCATGGCGCCTGTGGCGGCGTCTTGGAGTCCAGGCGTGCCCAGCACGTCCAGCACGGGGTTCTGGGTGAGCACAAGGCGCGTGGTGACGTAGAGGCCCAACACTGAGGCCAGGGCGTAGCCCACCGCCCGCGCATTGCGGGGGGCGGCCTCAGGGCCAAAGAAGATGCCCAGGCCAAGGCCTGCGACCGCCGCGCCGATCCAGGGGGCCGCGCCGCCCAGCGCCGTCACGCCGGCCAGCATCGCCGCCGCCACGCCCAGCGCCATGCCCAGACCAGCGCCCAGCCCCACTTTGGACCATTGCCCCTGGAAGAACCCCGAGGCTGCGCCGATTCCCATGCCCACCATGGCCAGCAAGAAGACGTGGTCCTGGCCTGCAGGGACGCTCCCCGAGACGACCGCGTAGTGGCGGGCGATCAGGCCAAGCAGCGCGCCAGCGGAGCCCGCGACCGTCCAGTAGAGGGTGTTGCGTTGAAATCCGGCGTGATCATCAAAGTGGAGTTGACCCAACATCGCTCTATCCGTCCTTAAAAGGGTTTCATGGCCGCACTTTGAGGGTTGGCCACCGCCCTGGGGGTTGTCAATCGCAGGCGCAGCGCCTTGTGCACTGCGCAGGGGGTTGTCGTCATGAAGATCAGCCCATCACCCCGGCCACTGCACGGCTTTGGGCATGTGGGATGGGCAGGCGCCGCTCAGCGAGAGATCTCCAACTTATACTTGCGGGCGCGGTTGGCCTTGATGGCGGCCTTGCCTTTGGGGGTGCTGCGGTCGTAGCGGCCCACATCTTTGAGCGCGCCGGTGGCCACGTTGACCTCCTCGTCGAGCTTCTGGCTCTTGAGCGCGCGGTTGGCCACCTGAAGCTCGTTGGAGCGCTTCTGGAGCAGTTCGCGGGCGCCGTCGTTGTCACCCGCTTCGTAGCGCTCCATGGCAGCCTCGTAGGTCTGGGCGGTGAGGATCTGCTGGCGGCGGATGAGGACTTCGCGGTCAAAGCTGCCCTCGGCCACGGAGGCCACCGAAGTGGTGGCCATCCAGAGGTTGGCGCGGGCGGTGGCCTGGTCGCGGCGGCTGAGATCAAAGTAGTCCAACTGAATGTCGGCCACGTCCAGGCGGTCGGCGCTGGTCCCCGACACGGACAACTCCACCATGAGGGACTTGTTCTGGCCGGCAAAGAACTCGCTCAGCGGCACCACGATCTGCTGGCCTTCGATGCGGTGGGCAAAGCCGTAGACCTGGACGGGGGTGACCCCGTTGGCCAGCGAAATCCGCAGGGCCGCGCCGCGCGCCACGCTGGTTTCGAGATTTTTGAACTCGCGCTCAAAGGTCTGCGAAAGGCTGGTGCCCTCTTCGATGAAATGGTAGTTGCCGCCGCCCTGCGCCGCGATCCGGGTCATGGCGCGCTCGTTGAACTCCGAGCCCAGGCCCATGGCCGTCACCGACACGCCGCCCTTGCGGATGTCGTTGGAGAGCCGGGCCAGGTCGCTGACCTCGGTGTAACCGTTGGTGGCGTGACCGTCGCTCAGCAGGATGATCCGCCGCACGCGGGTGTTGACGCCGTCGCTGGCGCCCAGGACCTCGCGGGCGGTCTGAAGGCCGCCAGAGATGTTGGTGCCCCCGACGGCCAGCAGCTCGTCCATGGCGGCGTCAAAGCGGCCCTCGTGCTGGCTGGCGTCAATGAGCGGGACATTGATGGTGGCGTTGGTGTTGTAGGTGATGAGCGTGGCCCGGTCACCAGGGCGCAGGTTGGCAAAGAGCGCCTTGGCCGCGCGCCGGGCGTTTTCCAACAGGTCGCCGCGCATCGAGCCGCTGCAGTCGATCACCACGGCCACATCGAGCGGCACCGCCACGCCGTTCTTGAGGTCCAGCGCGTCGACGTCCACCAGGAGCTGGGCCGACCCGAGCGCCTGACCAGCCAGCGCGTGGCTTTGACTCAAACGCGCGCTGAGCGTCAACGTGCCAGGCACGGTGCTTTTGGCGTTGGGCGCGCTGGGCAACTGCGTCGGCGGCAAGGTCGGGGGCGTCACCGGCCCCACACCGCCTTGCTTGGCCACCCCATAAGCCAACGCCGCGATCACCATCAGGCCGGCGGCTCCAAAAATCATCGTCGTCTTGTTCAACTTCACGACCCTGTCCTCTTGTCTGCGATGGTGGTCTTGTTGCTCTGTATCCTGTCCTGTTGAGATAACGGGCCAGACCCCAAGCCGATCTAAAAAATGTCGCTCGGACCTCAAGGTTATGTGAACATTTGCGACTCAAGCCCGATGATGACGGACGCGCAGCAAGAACAACCGCTCCAAAAACCTGCGCCCCACACACATTGGAGGGCGTTTGAAGCGGCGCCGAGCGTCCCTGCGGCCACCTGACCTGGGTGCTTGTGTCCACACAACCTATTTGACGCGCCAATCCCCTGCGTCTTACACCTGTGCCTTCTATCGCTCAGCAGCGACACCTGTGCTATAGGAGCATCCAGAACGCGTCGGATGGGCAACCATTGCCAGAAGCGTTCCAACCACAGCACAGGCCCAGCCTGACCATCGACGCCGGAGTGCGGCGAGGTTGATGGGGTCGGCGTCGTTGGGCGACGAGACTGTGGTCAGATAGAGCCTCAAAAAGCCCGCGCGCGCCGACGCGGGGCCGCTTTAAGGTGCAGGGCAGAAGTTTGAGTCAGCAAAAAGAGACAAAAGCCAGCATTCTTGTCTTTGCCGCTCGCCAGCACAGCGCACTGGCGATCCTGGCCGTCATCGTGGCCGTGGCGCTCTCGTGGTTCCTCCACCGGGGCACCCAAACAGACAAAGAAGGGCTGGACGCAGTGCGTCAGGTGGCCACCGCCGCCTTTGCAGCCGAGGGCCTGCAAGTCACCGGCGACATCCACCTGATGCCACTCGACGCCGCCTCCCAGCAAGAGGCCAACACCTTTGCCGCCATCGCCGAGGTTCAGCCCGAAGGGCTCAAGACCCGCGACATTGGCCGCGTCACGGTGCAGCGCGCCCCAGAGAGCCAACCCGTGCGCGTGGCGCCGGTCTTCAACCTCACCCGCACAGAAAACGCCGACGAGCGCGTGGTCAACACCGAAGGCCCGCTGGCGATCATCTCCGTGCGCAACGGCAAAGACATCATCGGCCTGCTGGCGCTCGACTTCAGCGGCGAAAGTCCTCGCCTGATCCAAACCTGGGGAAAGCTGGACCGCTGGAAGAACCTGGTGAGCAACTGGCAGGAGAGCGGCCAGACCAACGGCATCGGCCGACAGCGCATCATGTTCGACCCGCCCCACTCGGCCCTCTCGGTCATCCCCAAAGGCGACCGCGAGTTTGAGCTGGAGGCCACCGGTGGGTCGCCGCGCTGGATGATGAAGCTCTCCAACGACTTGACCGAGCAGGCCATCCTGACATCCATGACCCAGGGCGCCCCCAAACCCGAGGTCATCACCCAGATCAAGGGCCAGCGGCCACACCTGGGCTGGCTGGTCGACAGCATCCGAGACCTGTCCTGGGTCGGCCCCACCAAGATCGCGCGCCTTGAGGACGTGGTCTTCACCATGGTCGACTGGGGCAAACGGCAGCGCGAGGCTGTCCTGGGACCCGCTCCGGTTGAAGCGCCCGCGTTGGCGGCCGCCGCCGACCCGGCGACCGCCCAGTCCGACGCCTTGCTGGCCAACATCCCTTCGGTCGCTGGACAGGGCGGTCGCTGGCGGCCTGCCTCCGAGCGACGCAAGGCGCGCACCTGGCCGCCTCCCCCCGGAAAGCCGGTCTTCAGCGAGCCGGGACCCGGCGAGGGCAAATGGGTGCCGATGACGCGCATGATCAAGCCCTCTGGGGACAAGTCGGTGGTCTTCTACCAAAGCTGGGTGCGGCCCGACACAGGACGCGGCTTTGCACACGTCAGCGTCACCGCCTGGGACCCCAGCCGCATCCAACTGGGCACCGTGGCAGGCACCCGCGAGCCCGAGAGCAAGACCGGCATCAAAGGCACCGGCCAGATCCCGCGCAAGCTTGAGGTCACCCCCCGCGTGGTGGCGGCCTTCAACGGCGGCTTCCAGAGCAAGCACTGCCAGTGTGGCATGGTGGCCGACAGCGGCGTGGTGGCACCGCCAATGGGCGCTGCGGCGACCGTCGCGGGCACGGCCGATGGAAGGACGCTGATGGGCCAGTGGCCCGCCGGCGAGGCCTGGAAGAGCCGCTGGCAGCGCCCTGCGGGGGTCAAGACGCCCAAGTGGATCGCCAGCCTGCGCCAAAACATCGATACGCTGGTGGACGGCAACCAGATCAACCCCACCGGTCGGCGCAAGTGGGGCAACACTGGCGGCGTGGCCACCGCCTCGGGGGTTCACACGGTGCGCACGGGGCTGTGCCTGATGGAGGGCGGCGCCATGGCCTACTTGTTTGGCGTCAGCGTCTCGGCCGAGATGCTCGGCAAGGCCATGATCGCCTTCAACTGCGAGTATGGCATGCACCTGGACATGAACTCGGGGCACTCGGGCTTTGAGTTCTACAACGTCAAGGACATCGAGGCGAAGGACTTTGAAGCCTCCAAGATGATCCAGGACATGTGGCACATGAACTACCCGCGCTACATCAAGCGCGATGGCCGCGACTACATGTACCTCACCCACCGCATCCTGCCGTTGGAGCGCCTGGCAGACATCACGGGGCTGGCCTGGCGCCACCCAGCGGTGGACGACGCCAAAGAGTTGGCGGCAGCTGCCGAGACGCTGACCGCGCCAGGAGAACCCGCGCGCGTGCTGCTGGCAGACCTGACGCTCGGCGGCGGAGAGAGCCACGTGGAGCTGATCCGCTTGCCCAGACAAGCGCTCAGCGGCGCTCGCCATGATGAGCCCGGCGAAGGGCTCCCCACAGGCGAGCAGACGGTGATGCTGGGCAACACCGAGGCGCCCGAAGGCATCCAGACCCACCTTGATCTGAGCGCCGAGGGCTTTGGCACATGGCGAAAGGAGCCCGCCGAGGGATCGACCATCCCGGCGGTGGCGCTGGTCAGGGGCGGCGGCACCGAACCGCTGCCCGAGGACTTGCCCGAGACCACCACCGTCATGGCCATCGGCAAAGAAGACTTGATCTTGACCATCACGCCCACGGACCACCTCGAAGAGTTGGTGCGGTGGTTGCTCAAGCGCGGCTTTGAAGACATCGCCGCCCTACCCTGCCCCACCGAATCGGGGCTGACGATGCGTCTGGTCTCTGAGGAGGGCGAAGAGGCCTTCCGGGGCGGGCCCTTGCGGCGCGATCGCACCATCTGGACGCTGGACATGGCCCCAAGGCAAGCCTTTACGGGCCGCGTCGAGGACGTGCTGCCCAAGACGGACTTCGCCGATCCGCGCGTGGACTGATACCAAACTACAGACGTCCAACTCACTTTGTCTGCATTTTGGTATGGGTTTGGTCCTGGACTATTCAGTCAGCGAAAAGAAGAGCGTGTAGGTGCCCGACACCGACTCGTTGGGCAGGCCGTTGTCGTTGCCGTCCACAAAGAGGTAGTAGGTGCCCGGCTCAGACAGGGTCGTCTGAAGCCCGTTGCCGCTCTCGGCACATGCAAGCTGCTGGGGAAGTTGGGAAATCTGCCACCCCGAGCGCACGTAGACCAGGGCCGGAAAATCCGCGTCCAGCTCGGCGCGCAAGACCTGCGGCCGATCCACGTTGAAGCGGTACACGACTTCGTTTGAAAACCCGCCGTCCAGACCGCTCAGTTCATCGTTGCACCGAAAGTAGTGGGTGTCGCTCGATGGTCCGGGCAACGATGTGCGCCCCCACCAGCCCCC
>CAKZKQ010000408.1 GCA_937123825.1 uncultured Pseudomonadota bacterium | reverse complement strand
CGGTTCCTTCATCAGCATAGGTCATCGTGCCTTCCATCTGGATGGACAGGGCGAGGGGGGTGACCTCTCTGACGGAGCTGTTGTCGATGGTTGTGGGGCGAGACGTTAGGCAAAGCTGCGCAGGCGTTTGAAAAGCGCCTCTTTGCCTTCCCCGTCGTCCCCGTACTTCTCATGGTGGTCCAAAAGCTCAAGGGTCTCTTCGGTGGGACGCACGCCTGCGTCGAGCATGAAGGCGGCCAGTGTCCAGTAGCTGTTTGAGAGCGCGGCGCCGAGCAGGTGGATTTCGTTGTCTTCGTTCTCAACCCACTCCGCTGCCGCCGCACCGCCATCCTCAAGCACCTGGCGCACTTCGTCTTCACCAATGTGGTCACAATCGCAGTAGACGTTCCACATCCGCTGGATCTTCTTCTTGGCCTTCGCCGTCAGCTTCTTGGGCTTGCCCTGCACCACCGGCGCCTCTTTGGCGTACCGAAAGCTCATCTGTCGGCCATGCTCCTCGTCAAAACCCTTGCGCTCAAGGTGCTCTCCGACCAACGCCAGCTCAGCCTCGTTAAGCTCAATGGAAAGCGACTGGCCGCCAAGCGACCATGTGCCGGTCTCCGCGCCCAGAAAATCCGATTTGACCGACCCATCCTTGTGAAACTCGACAAACGCCGTCGCCCAGGGCCCGCCCTCAGGCTCCATGCTGTGGCCCTCACCCATGTCGTGCATGCCGCCATCATCGGCGCCAGGCTCGACCGGGAGGATTTCGATTTCAATCAACTGCCAGCGGCCAAGGAGGTCTGTCGTCTTCATAAAAGTGTTCCGGGGTTTGGGGGTGTTCACCACAACAGCCGTTCAATCGTAACGGATGTTCACAGGGGGCAAATTTGGGTGAACCACCTTCTCTCGTCAAGCCCTTATCTGAACAAAAACACAGACAAACATGTTCTCCGAGCCCGATTGTGTTGAAATCCCCACAATTGCGCACAATGATGGGCAATTCCGTATGGGCGCGGATGGACAAAGTCACAGGAGCAAGCGCAGGTGTGCACCTTGGCCCTTGCAGAGAGCTGGCCTGGAGGGTAACCCCTGTGACCAACAAAGCCGATGAACTCAGAGGGAGAGATGCATACAACACCAAGCGCCACAAACATGATAAAAACCACTCATAAACTATGCCTGTGGATGTGTGTGGTGTGGATGGTCAGTGGCTCGGTGGGGTGCCTCAACACAAACTACCTGGAGAACATCCAGTGCGACACAGACGGGGACTGCAACGGTACAAAGCAGTGCATCGGCGGGCTGTGTTTGTGGCCAGATGAGGCGTCTTCTGACGACGAAAGCAACAACGCCAACGATGACGACTGCGTCCCAGCGGACCACCAGTCCGACGCGCTTGACTGCAACTGCAAGGGCCCTTGCGAAGAGGGTCAGGTGTGCCGCCAGGGGCAGTGCGCCGAGGGCGACGGGGGCTGCCTGCCTGAAGAGCACCAGTCTGACATACAAAACTGCGCCTGTGCTGGCCCCTGCACAGGTGGTCTGGTTTGTGTGGAGGGCGAGTGCGAGGATCTGCCGCTGGAGGAGTGTGAGGGCGGGGTGTGTGTGGCCACGTCTTTGGTGGTGCCTGCGGGGCCGTTTACGATGGGCGACAACCAGGGCGAGCTTGATGAATCGCCGCGGCGCGAGGTGACGCTGACCCGGTCGTTCTTGATGCAGCGCACTGAGGTGACCCAGCAGCAGTATGAGGATTTGATTGGGACCAACCCGGCCGGCCACGGGCCAAACGGCAACAGCGCCATCTGCGGGTTGAATTGCCCGGTGGAGCTGGTCACCTGGTTTGACGCCATCCGGTACTGCAACGCGCTGTCGAGCCACGAGGGGTTTGCGCCGTGTTACGACAACCTTGGCAACGTCATCGACGGCGCCAACGTGTACGAGTGCGAGGGCTGGCGCCTGCCCACCGAGGCCGAATGGGAGAAAGCGGCCCGAAGCACCGATGGCCGAACCTACACCTGGGGTGAAGAAGACCCCACATGTGAGCGCACCGTAATGCGGGACGAAAACAGTGGCGGGCACGGCTGCGGCACCGTGACGCCGTCGGTCGTCGCCAGCAAGCCGCTGGGCGTGAGCGTTTATGGCCTCTACGACATGATGGGCAACGTCTCGGAGTGGACGACGGACGTCTATGACGAGCGGGGCAGCATCGGCGTGGACCCGGTAGGCACCGTGAGCGGCGAAGAAGACCGGGTCATCCGCGGCGGAAGTTGGGCCGTTCAGACGCCATACTTCCTGCGCGCCGCCAGCCGCGACAACCTCCCAGCAGACATCTCCTTCCGCACCCTCGGTTTCCGCTGCGTCCGCTCAAACTGACACGCTTATCTGCAGCGCTTCCAGCTTCATCCCTCCGAATCAGCCACCACATGCGCCATCGCGTCGATAAAGCGCTCCACGCTGGCCTGGGGCAGCGCGCTGACGTTGAGCACGGCCCGGCTATTCATGTGGATGGCGAAGCGGTCGTGCAGCGCCGCCACCTGACCTTCGTCCATGCCTGTCTTCGTAAAGAGGCCGCGCTCGTGCTGAATCCTGGCAAAGCGCGCCCCCAAACCCGCCGCCTGCGCCCGCTCGGCGATCAAACGCCGCATCAGGCCAAGGCGAGCACGGATCTGGGCGGTGCGGGACTCCAGCCCTGCCCTCAAGTCCGGGTCGGCCAGGACCGTACGGGCCACTGCGGCGCCGTGTGAAGGCGGACTGGAGTAGATCGTGCGCACCGCGTGCAGCGCGTGGGTCCAAAGCGCCTGGGCGCGCTGCGCGCACGGCCCAACGATCGTCAACGCCCCCACCCGCTCCCGATACAATCCAAAGGCCTTGCCAAAAGACGTCGTCACAAAGCCGCCGCCTTGAACCACATCAAAAAAGGCCCGCAAACCAGCAAACTCCTGCTCAAAAGGCGCTCCAAAGCCCAAAAACGCCGCGTCCAGCACCGGCACCAGCCCCCGACGCGCGCAAAGGTCTGCCAACACCGCCCACTGCTCGGCGCTGGGGTCCACCCCCGTGGGCAAGTGGTTGGCAGCCTGAAAGACCACCGCATCCCCAGCGTTGGCCCCTTCGAGCGCCCCCACCACCGCGTCAAGATCCACCGCCAGACCGTCGGCGCGCAGGTATGGGTAGGTCTTCACCGGCACCCCCACATCCAAGCAAATCTGCGTGTGGTTGCCCCAACCCGGCTGACTGACCCAGCACGCTTTGCCCGGCGCGTGGCGCGCCATCAACTCCGCCACCAGACGCAGCGCCGCCGTAGAACCGGGCGTCTGCAACGTCCTGGTCTTGCCCGACACCCGCGCTGGATGCTCGGCGCCCAACACAAAGGCCTCCAGCGCAGCGTTAAACGCCCCATCGCCGCCCCAAAGCAGGTAGGCCTTGGTCTGCTCGCTGGCCAAGACCCTGGCCTCGGCCTCCTTGATGAACTCCGGCACCGGGCAGCGGCCTTCGGCGTCGCAGTAGAGCCCCGTGCTGAGCAAGAGCTTGTCGGGGCGCCCGTCGGCTTCAAAGCGCGCGTCGGTGGTGTAAATGGTCGGCAGCGGTCGCTCGGTGAGTGTTTGGAACATGGGCGAGTTGGCTCCTGGCGAAGGTTTTGACCTCGATTATCGCAGTGTCGCTCTACGAACAAAACCCCCCACGCAGCATGCTGGCTTCATTAAATAGGGCCTGCAAAACAACCCCCAAAGCCAGACAGACCCCATTGAAGGCTGACAACCCCAACCCTCGTGCAGTATGACATAGGCCAAAGGGGCCTGGAGGCCGCTTTCAAAGAATTTTGAGAATGCTGTGATGTTATAAGGAGAGGGGTGTCGTTTTGGCGTTGCGTCAGCCAGGTCATGTCTTCAACGGCCGCTACGAGGTGGTCCGCTTCCTGGGCGCCGGTGGCTTTGCCGCCGTCTACGAGGCCAGGGACCAGACCATCAACAGGCCCGTCGCGCTCAAGGTCCTCAACCTGGCGGCCCTGTCCATCGACCCCGCCGGCCAGGAAGTCTTCATCAAGCGCTTTCACCGCGAAGCGCAGGTCGCCGCCTCCATCCGCAACAGCAACGCCGTGTCCATCTTCGACTTCGGCACGACCTCCGACACCCAGGAGCCCTTCCTGGTCATGGAGCTGCTGATCGGCCACGACCTCGAAGCCGAGTTGACCCAAAACGGCCCCATCGCCCCTCCAAGAGCCATATCCCTCTTGATGGGCAGCCTGGCGGCGCTGGGCGAAGCCCACTCCATGGGCGTGGTCCACAAAGACCTCAAACCCGCCAACCTCTTTCTGACCGACCCCGGCACGCGCCGCGAAACGCTCAAAGTGGTCGACTTTGGCATCGCCCGGATTGTCGACGGCGGCGGCACCAAAGCCAAATTCACCGGCACCGGACAGATCCTCGGCACCCCTCAATACCTCGCCCCTGAATACATCGAGTCGCAAAGCGTAACCCCCGCGCTCGACGTCTACCAAATGGCCCTGATCCTCTGCGAGATGCTCACCGGCCGCCCCGTCGTCGACTGCGAAAACCCGCTCAAGGCCGTCATGGTCCACAGCGCCGGCAACCTCCCCATCAACGACGCGCTGCGCGCCATGCCCTTCTGGGACGTCATCGACAAAGCCCTCAGCATGGACCCCGCCGAGCGCTACGACAACGCAGACACCTTCGCCGAGGCCCTCCTTGAACGCGCCTCCGAAGCCGCCGCCCTGAACCCAACCGCCTCGGGCGCCGACTGGCGCCGAACCCTGGCGCCCTCCTCCCGCCGACTGCTCTTCAACGGCCCCTCAAGCGAACCCGCAACCCCCACACCCAACGACACCGCCTCCCCACCGCCCCCCACACTCCAACCGGTCGCAACCGCCCCCACCGAAGTCCTCCCAACCCCACAAAAGGCCCCAACCCTCATCGCCGACTCGCCCCCGGCACCGGCACCGGCCACCGCCCCAAAAGCGACCCGAACCCCCACGGTCCTGGGCACTGCACCCGCTCCCCAACCATCGGCCCCGACCCCAGAGCCAGAAACAGCCCCCAAAGCGGCCCAAGAAGAGACGGCGCCCAAAACAAAAGCGCCCACCGCAGCCCACAAGAGCCCCACAGCCGTGCTCGCCGTGGATCACGCGCCAGCCCCTGCCCAAGAAAAGGCCTCGGGCGGCAACAGAAAGCTCCTGGCGGCGGGGGTCGCGGTCATACTCTTGCTCGGCGCCATCGCAGGCATCGTCCTGGTCACCTCGGGCCCCTCTTCAGTGCCCCCACAAAACACGGCCAAAGCCCCTTCAAAAGCCGACAAAGGCACGGTGGCCGACAACGCCAAAGACGCCCGCACAGACAAAGGCGCCGCGGCCGACAAAAACGCCGCCCAAAAGGCCACAAACGGCGCTGCGACCAAAGCCAACAAAGGCGCCAAACCCCCCGTGGCCAACAAAGACCAGGACCAGCCCGAGCAGGCCCCCGCGCCCAAAGCCACCACCAGCGCCATCGGGCGCGCCCGCACCGCCGCCAAGCGCGGCAACCACAAAGAGGCCCTCGGACTGCTCAAACCCATGCTCGCCGGTGAAACACTCACCGGCGAAGATCGCCTGCAGGTCCTGGAGTTGATGGCCTTTGCGCTTCTTGAAGCTGGAGACGCCGCTGGTGACGAGACGCAGCGCCACCAGGACGCCGTCGAACTCCTGCGAGAGTTGCTCAAGCTCAACCCCGACTACACACTGCCCAAGGATGCCCCCGAATCCATGACGGCCATCCTCGACCAGGCCCGAAAAGAGGCGCAAGACCCCTCCCCCGTCGAGGTCAGCATCCTCACCACCCCCAGAAACGCGACCGTCTTTGTCGACAACAAGCCGCTCCCAGCGCCCGCGATCGTGCGCTTTGACTCCAAAGACGCCGACCCCATCAAAATCACGGTCCGCGCCAGACACCACGACAGCCGCACGCTCAAGATCAAACCTTCTGCAGGCACCGTCCGAGTGGCCCTTAAGAGAAAACCTCGCTCGATGAGCATCGTCGAGACCCCCTGAGCCGGAGAAGCCAAGCGCATGCCGCACCCACGAGGAAAAAACGCATCCCCCATCAGGCCACTGAGCGCCATCATCGCCGCCCTGGGCGTTGTGCTCATCGGCTCGGCCGGCGCGCAGGCCCAGGACGCCCAGGGTCTGGAGCCCACCCAAAAGCAGTACAACTTCAATGAGCGCGGCACCCGCGCCTACAACAACAAGCAGTACGCCAAGGCCCTGGAGCTCTACCAGCAGGCGCTGGCGCTTGGAGAACTCAACACGCTCTACCTCAACCTGGCGCGCACCTACCAACGCCTGGGCAAGTGTGTGGACGCCGAGCTGGCCTTCCGCAAGGCGCTGACGTCCCCAGCGGTCATCGATCCGCCCCCCGCCAAGGTCCGCGAGGCAGTCAAACGCTTCCGCGCCGACGACAAAGAGGTCTGCTACGGGCGCCTGACGCTAAGCTGCGACATCGAAGGCATGAAAGTCGTCCTCAACGACGACGAAGAGGCCATCTGCGACGGCACCGAGCGGCCTGCCCCGCCAGGGCCCTACAAGATTGTCGCATCGGGTTGGGGGCAGGAGCGGACCTTCACCGCAGAGGTCAAACCCGGCCAAAGCACCGCAGTGTCGCTGACATTGGACCTCAGCGCCGACGACGCCAAAGCCTGGGAGTTGGTCGAGCAAGCCCGAGGCGACCTGAGGACCGGCGCGCTGGAGGGCGCAGGAAGGAAACTGACGCAGGCCACCGCGCTCAACGACACATGGTGGGAACCCCACGCCCTGTTGGCCCAAGTCGCCCAAGGTCAAGACCGACTCCAGGACGCCAAAAACCACCTGACCCAGGCCCTGGCGCGCTCACCAGAAGACATCCGTCCCCAACTGGAGTCCTCGCTGGCCGAACTCGAACAAAAACTCAGGGCCCGCAACCCCGACCAGGGCATCGCCGCCCCCACCGACGTCTCCCCAGCCCCCAAAAGCACGCTCGGCGGCTGGATCCTCCTCTCGACCGGCGTGGCCAGCATGGCGGTGGGCGGCATCTTTGCCTTTCAAGTCAGCAACACCAACGACAAGATCGCTCAAGCCGACCTCGCCCGTGTCAACGCTGACCAGGACGTGGCTTTTGGCGCAGACAGCCAGGGCGAATCCAACGACCTAGCCCGGCAAGTCGAATCTCTGACCCAGGAAGGCGAGCAACAGCGCCTGCTCGCAGGCCTCAGCCTTGGCGTCGGCGCAGGGCTCGCCGTTGGAGGACTGATCTGGCTCCTCCTCAACGACAACACCCCCTCAAACCCCCCAACCACCGCCCAAAACACAGACAAGCCCACCTTCGAACCCATGATTTCAAGCGACGGCTTCGGCGCAACCATGCACTGGAACTGGTAATCCCCTCAAAACGCCCCCTCATCCAAACAACAAAAACACCAACCACCTGCATAGGCTCACAAAAAGAAGGAGAGGCGCACAAAGAGGGCCTCCCCACGGTATCTGTACAGAATTACTGGGGAAAAAATGAGGAGCTGTTCAACGCTGGGTAGAGACTTCGACGGTGTAGGGCGGAACGGGGGTACCAGGCGCAATGGAGCTGACCACGAGGCTGATGAACTCACCAGGACGAACACGCACATCAGAAATGAGGACACTCCTAAAACCCTGGCCACCGCGGTTAGATGCAACACAACCGTCATTGTAATCGGGCTCAAAGATGCCTTCAAAGATGTGTAGATAGCCAAAGTCACTGTCTTCAATGCCTTCCCAAATCACGTTGAAAGACAACTCATGAGTGGTCTCTGAGTCGTTATGAAAGACAAACGTCTCAAAGAGAGCATCTCCCATGCGCCTCTCTTCATTGCACCGGTCCCAACGCCGCCAGGTATGACCGCCTGCTTCAAGAACTCCTTGGCGAGTGACCCAATCATCGACCTCGGGGATGGGCACTGCCTGACATTTGGCCGTAAAGGCACAATCGCTGTCGTTGCAATCTATGCGCCGGTCGCCATCACCGTCTCTCTCATCATCACAGTCGAGTTCGATGTCATCGTGTTCTGGCTGCACAACAAGCTTGTAGGAAAACGTGTCGACTTGCCTGGAGTGGACATGGACAGCCAGATAACGGCTAGCGTGTTCAAGGGGCACCTCAAAGGGCAAATACCACCGACCCGGCGCAAACTGGCGGCCTGTCGCCAGGGCATGGGTAGCCCCCAACAGGCGCAGCTCCACATCCAAACCCACACCCGGCTCGGCCTCTACAAAAATGCCAATGGCTTGCTCGTGGTCAAACCCGCCGTTGAGGGGTCCTTGGAGCAAAAACACGTCTTGCTTATCGCCGTCCTGTCCAAGTTCAAGGCCCTCCAGCCTGTCCCCTTCCAGACGACACACCTGCGTCATATCCACGGATTGATCTGAATCAGCGGTGCAAATGGGCGCCAGTGTGTCTTGTCCAAAGGGATCGACTGGATTTCTGTTGATGACCATCTCCAGCCCTTCTGGCAACACATCCGCCACAAGACGCCACACCCCCGCTGCTCCATGCCCTTCAAAGCGAGACAACACCGCCTGCTCTTCTGGCCTCCACACCGACAGCGACGCACTGGGAGTCCATTTCACTTGATGCCCTGCCGGAGACAACAAAGTCACCGGTCCCTGCGATTCAACCGCACCCACAACATCAAACTCAATGCGCTCTATCCGACAAGGCTCTTGAACCAACACATCAAACGCAGATTCAACCTCATCAAACAAAACCACCGACTCTTCACAACTGGGCAGGTCACCATCCTCAAACACAGAGCCGCGCTGACCTTCCATACGGCTCACATTCAGATTCAAACTCTTTGCAAATTCAGACACACTGACGATGTCCAAAATACCATCCTCGTTCAAATCGCCAGTCAACATGTCAACAGGGTCTGCATTGCGACCACCTATGCCATAAGAAATGCGTGCCCCAAGCCCACCTTCGCCATCTCCAAGCAACACACCCACAGCACTTTCAATTCGGTCTTCACAAAACAAAACATCCAAATTGCCATCGCCATTTACATCGTCCAACTCGACCCACGACACAAACGTGCCAACCCGGTAAACAACTTCTGGAAGAAACCCTCCCATCCCATCATTGAGCAGCACGCTGACCTGACGACCAAGAAAGTTTGAGGTCACCACATCCAACAAAAGATCCCCATTCATGTCACCAAGGACCATCCTGGGCTCATCATGAATGGTCTCAGTAACCACTGCAGGAGCGTATTGCCCATCGCCAAGCCCATTCAAAACAGCAATTCCAGCATCCACAGCAAAGATCAAATCATTGATGCCATCTTGGTTGATGTCTTCAAACACACCTGAATTTTGATCTGAAGGTAAAAACACGTATTGAAGCATAAACTCAAGTCCTTCCCCACCCAACATTAAAAACAAAACACTGCTCAATGACGTTGGAGCAAACAAATCAACAAATCCATCCATATTCACATCGGCTATAACAGGGCGTTGTTGCCTGTTGGGACCAGAGACAAAAACAGGAGCATCAAACCCTCCATCACCAAGCCCCAACGAATAAACAAACCCAGCACCTTCATCAGTCACGGCAACAACAAGATCTCTGATATTATCATCATTGATATCACCAAATGAAATATAGGTTGGAATGGTATCAACATCCATCACAGTGCTAAACTCACCAAACCCTCCAGCGCCATCACCCAAGGCCATGACAACCCTTTGCAGATCAGCCTCAGAAACAAAGAGGTCGAGGTGGCCATCACCATTGACGTCTTCAAGGGCGACGCCTCTGGGTTCAAACTCATAGTTTGTGATGCGTTGGAGTTGATAATCGGGGACGCAGCCAAGGGACGACTGCATGGAGACCTTGACGGGTCCAAAGTCTTGCTCATCGATGCCGTCCACAACGAGCTTAAATGTGCCCAAACCCAAATCGTCGACGCTGAACTGGGCGCTTGGAGCATCGATACAAAGTATGGGGTTGTTCTCTTCATCAAAAATGGCAAGGAGTACCTCGTGTTCGGCCTCCACGTCCACGGACCAGACTTCGCCCTCGCGCACTTGGAGGTCGTACACAATTTCAGGGGCGAGCGAGCCGCCACACTGGCTGGCAAAGAAGTTGGTGCGTCCGCGCGTGTCCAAACGTTGGTTCTCAAAGCTGCACGAGGCCACAATGGGGGCGTTGACCGTCCCCAAAGAGCACCGCACACCATGACCAAGCCCGTCCACATCGTCCTGCATGGGGTTGTGGGCCGCAGGACAGTTGTCCAATCCGTTGACCACGCCATCGCCGTCCAAATCACCATCGCAAGCATCGCCCAGGCCATCTTCATCGATGTCGTGTTGTTGGGGGTTGGGCACGGTCAAGCAGTTGTCGTCGGTGTCGATGATCCGGTCGGCGTCTCGGTCGCTGTCAGGGCTGCGCTCAAGCACAAAAGCGCGTTGCGGCCCCAACAACTGTCCTTCGACAACAAAACCCTCTTCGCTGGACTCAACGGCCAGCGTCTCTTCAATGAAGTGGGTGGCGCCAAGGCGCAGCGCATAAGACACCGCCAACACTTCGGGAAAGGCAAAGCGTCCTTGGGCATCGCAGGTTGTGCTATGAAGGACTTGCTGGCCACGGACCACCTCCACCAACGCCCCCTCGATCCCCACCTCAAGCCCCTGCTCCACAACCTCCACAAGCATGCCTTCAAGGACACGGTTGATGGGTTCAAGCGCCACAGCACCGATGTCGTTGGGTCCTTCGACCACCTCCACAAGCTGCTCAAGGGGTCGATGCCCTTCCAGACTGGCTTGGAGCGTGTACTGGCCCTCGACCAGCTCCAGCACCTCAAAGCTGCCGTCCTGAGCGACCTCGGGGGCAGACATCAGCGGGCCTTGAAGGCTGACCTGTGCGTCTTCCAAAGCCACGGCCACCGAGGGGGTCTCAATCACCCCAAGCAAAGAGGCGTTGAGGTTTGGGGCGAGCTGGGCGTTGAGTTGGAGGTCGAGGTCGTTGGGTTCGATGATTAGGTCTTGCTCAAAAGGCAGGTGTCGGGGGGCTTGCACGCTGAGGCTGTAGGTGCCCACTTCGAGCCCATCAAGAGAAAAGACCCCCTGGTCCTGCTCCACCGCCACAAACTCTACCGGTTGCGGCAAGTTCTGGCCTTGAAGCGTCAGCGCCGCCGACACCTCTTGCTCCCACTGAACCCCGACCACTGGGCTGCTGACACGAACACTGACGCTGCCGCGAAGCTCGGGCTCAAGCACAAAGGTGTGTTCACTCAAGGGCTGTCCATCAAAGACAAAGTGGCCATCGTCGAGCCCATCTTCGGGCGTGTCATCCTCCCGCCACTGCACCGACACCGGTCCTTGCGTGATGTACCCCGCCTTGGAAAAGGTCAGCGCATGCGACACCCGCTGCGCGGTGAACCCAAAGGCCCCCGCCGGGTTGGAAAAGACCTCCACATCCTCAGCCGCAGCCTGCTCAGCCACCGCCTGGACCAAAATCCCACCGTGGCCTTCCTCGCCCTCAACCCCCTCCAAACGCACAACGCCCTGAAGCTGAACAGGTCCGTCATCCACCAAAGGGATCAACGACAACACCCCCACATCCACCACGGTTTGCCCATCGGGCGCGTCAAAGGCCTGCCTGAACGGCTCAAAGCCGGGCCACTGCACCAGGATTTCAAAGTCGCCAGGCTCGGCCAAAGCCTCTTCAAAGCCAAACGCCCCATCCGCATCCACACCCACAGGCTCCCGAAGCTCCACAATGGAGACCTGGGCCAGGCTCACATCGGCCCCAGAGAGCCTCGAACCATCCAGACGCCCCACCACGTCGACACCGCTGGCATCGTCATCGCAGGCATTGCCCAGCCCATCCCCATCGGCGTCGCCCTGCACAGGGTTGGCCACCAACACGCAGTTGTCCTGCCCATCGGCCACACCATCCCCATCGTGGTCCGCATCGTCGCTGGCCGCACAGCGCTGCTCCAGGCAAGCCTCACCCACCTCACAGTCGCCATCCACATCGCACGACGCCACCACAACCCCACCATCGGGCTTGTCCGCCCCCCCACAACCCACACACACCAACACCGCCCAAAACAGGCAGAACCACACCACCGCCGTCTTCATCCCACAACCCCACACCACAAGCGCTCCAAAAAGCTCGCCCGAAAATGAGTTCAACTTACAAACAAGTCACAGGTTCGGCCAAAACGGCCATCTTTTCAAGGGTGGAAGAACTCAAGCTCATCAATAAAGTGGCACTGCCCACTCAAAACCCACCGCACCGTGCCCCTCCAGCGCCAGCAAGCTCACCACAACACCCCAACCCCATCCACAAAGAAGCCGCCCCCACACAATAACACTTTACGAACATTGTTTTCGACGGCATCTTGAAAAGCTCCACAACACATCCCACGGGAGGCAAACATGCCAAGGGTCAGCGATGAAGCGCGCGCCAAATACCTGGAGACATTGAGGACTGCTGTTGAACGGCTGTGCCGAGAACACCTCGCCCCCATTCCACCGGCTGTGCTCGTTCAAGACTTCGGCGCCAAAGGCAACAAATCCGAAACGCGCCGCATCCAACGTGGCCTGGAAGCAGCGGCCAAACGCGGTCTCCTGCGTGCACATGAAGGAGAGGTCTACAGCCCCGCCGTGGACAAGGACGGCAACCGACTCATCTGGGCGCTCGTCACCATCCCCTCATAAGACATCTTCCAATGACACACGTCCCCACACCCCCGGCAAAAGCAGCCCCACCCAGAGATCGGCAACACCGCACAGGCAACACCCCATGAACGAGAAGTTTTCGATGAGCGAGCAGGCCCTTCACGAGGCCATCTGGCAGGAAGTCCAAAAATCCTGCCTCGTCCCAGGCCCATCATGGGTGGCCCAGTCCATCGGCGCCGACAAAGGCCTTGTGGCGCGCTACTTCAAGCGGCTGGTCAAGGCTGGGGTCCTTGAACAACCCTACGGCCACGGCTCCTATCGCCTCCTCTGCGCCCCAGACGGCACCCCCCTCCAAAACGCCATGGTCATCGGCGGCCAAAAACTCATCACTGCCACGCAATAAAACGCGTCTCCAGCCTTGGCTGCATGAAACCGTCCAGACCATTGCAAAATCCGGGGTCCACTACGTTGGGCCTTGTCTTTCGGAACCCCGACCTCACCCCGTTTTGGCCTCAAAACTGCTTGAACCATTGATACCCTGCATTTTACCATTAAACTTTGTCAGACGATCACGCATTGATACCAGAGACGATTTTTATGAAATTAATCATATTTTTGTTGTCCATGATCCCTGCGGCAATACTCGCAGTTGGAATCTTGACGGTCACCAAGTCGGCCATCGAGCGTTGGGATACCAAGCGGGGCGTGGCGTTGGGAGTCATGTTGTCACTGGGCTTGACGATGACCGGGTGCTTGATTGGCACAGGCAACCTGGGCCTGTCCGACAACATGGGGTCGCTCGCCATCTTTGTGGGCACCACGGGGGGTTTGATGGGGTTCTTAGCGGCTCTGTTTGCACCCCGTACGTAGCGTTGGACGCTGTCTGACGATTGGAATCGAGCTCCGGCGAGTTCGCTGGGGTCGAGGGTGTCCAGACATTGCCTTTTGATAAGACCTCAAACCCGACCCACCATTCAAACCCACGCCCAACGCTCCCTCAAACCAGGGCGACCAAGGCGCACTGCCTTCAAACAAATCTGTGATGGGAGTGACAACCTCCTTGCCAATCTGCCCGCAAACACGCCGCCATGAACAAAGCTGCACCCGACGGGCTGACGCCCGCAAACGCTCAAAAACGCTTCATCACCGAGGGTCCAAACTCCGGCGGCATTGCAGGCTGGCTCTTGAATGGGGGCCACATGCACCAATTTTATCAGGATTTTGGATCCGGAAAGGTCTTTGACGGCGTCCCCGTCGCCACATGGCTGGAGCGCTACGCTGAGCGCCACCCAGACATCGCCGCCGTCCTTGAAAACGTCCTCAAAGACAACGCGACCCAAAGCCAGGAGGGCTGACCAAGGCTGTGTTCTGTCTAGGTTCTGTCTGACAATTGTCCCGTCGCCCGACGGCCCGATGATGTCGATCTCGTCGTCGGCGATGCTCAACGGGTCTACTGACCCGCCTGCGCTCACCTCCTCGACCTCGACACCATCGTGCTCGCCGGAACTCGGTTCCAATTGTCAGACAGAACCTGGCAATGGTCCCGTTGCCCAACCAGGCGCCGTCCCATTTATCAGACAGAACCCGGAGACTCACGGGAAGCAGCAACGGTTCTGGGCCACTTGCAGGCACCCATCGCAGGTGAACGTGTTGGGCGGCTGACACAAGAGCGTTTGGTTTTGCGGGGTCTGGCAGTTCGCCTCTGGGCCGTCGCTCCTGAACACCGTGATGGTGTAATCGCCACAGATCGCCACGCAGCCATTGGCGCTGTCTTGCTCGCAGCGCCAGTTGTCCGCCTGCTCACACACATTGGCGTCCAGCGGAACTTCATCACACTGGCCCTGTTGACACTCACACGACATCGCATCGCAGTCCGTACACTGCACCCCGTTGGTGTCGCGGCTGCACATCTCCTGCTCAGGCGTCGTCCTGCCCCGACACTCCCCCGTCCTGCACGTGTACACAATCGTTATCCGGCTGCGCTCGCCATCCTCAACGCACAAATCATTGTATTCACACTCAGACCAGTCCCCGATGGTCGTGTCCTGGCACATGGTCCCTTCGGTGTCTCGCGCACAGGCTTCGGTCTGCGTGTCCACAACATTCACGCAGGCGCCGCTGCGACACGTGGGGGCGATGTTGGTACGTTCGCGCTGGCCCTGCTGGCTGCAAAAGCTGTCGTACTCGCACTCAGACCACTGCCCTTCGGTGTTTTGCCCACAAGAATGGCCGTCAGTGTCGCGCACACAGGGCTCCGTGATGGTGTCTTCAGCCGCCACACAAGACCCATTGGCGCACGAATAACGCGTCCTCGTCCGGCTGCTCACCCCCGAAGTGCTGCACACATCCCCATCAGACACACACACATCGGGTGGGCCAAGCTGCTCCCCAGGGCAATCGGCGTCGTCCAGGCACCCCAGACAGCGGTCGGTGTCTTCTTCGCAGTTCAACTCCCCGCAAGGATCCCCAGCATGACCCGCACACTCACCCTGGCGGCAGGTGTCGGCCCCATTGCAAAAAAGGCCATCATCACACGGCGCGCTATTGGGCGTCTGCACACACCCATCGAGCAACGTGCAAAACCCATCGGTGCAAGGGTTGTCGTCCTGACACCGGGTGTCGTCCACCGTCTGGGCGCACACCCCATCCACGCAGGCGTCCACC
Organism: uncultured Pseudomonadota bacterium; assembly: GCA_937123825.1. GTDB lineage: Bacteria > Myxococcota_A > Bradymonadia > Bradymonadales > CAKZKQ01. Next base: position 622 of record CAKZKQ010000408.1, on the reverse strand, counting down.
GTGCACGCCACACCATCATCACAGTCCTCATCACGGCTGCAATCGATCATTGGGAGGTCGGGAGGATCGGGATCATCGGCGTCCTCCTGCGCATCGGAGGCGTCTTCATCGGGCGGAGGCGGCTCAACATCCTGAGGGTCTTCAAGATCCGGCCCATCGGGCACCACATCCTGATCGGGCGCGTCTTCGTCCTGCGGAAGATCTGGCTCTTGAAGGGCGTCTTCACCTGCGTCGGCGCTTCCATCGTCCACCGCCGCATCAAAAGCGCACGCGGACCCTAAAAACCACACAACGAGCAGACCCAAAGGCACAAAACGGCGCAGCGACGACATGAACGTTTCCCGCATCAACTCCCTTGCGACCGCCATCCCCCCACGCGGCCATCGATGAATGGCAGAATGGGGGCGCTGCCCCCAAACCCCAGCCAGGAAACACGTTTCCTGGACCTTCTTTTTTGGGGTTCAGGAATGCATGTCCCCACAAGCCTCCATCGACTTCACCATAGCAGAGCCCACAAACCCAATCACACAAAAGCATCGATAAAAAGCCCACCGCAAAGCAGGCGATGATGGATATCGGGGGCCGAAGCACCGTCGTTGAGCCGCCGGCCACCACAAACCCA
>CAKZKQ010000407.1 GCA_937123825.1 uncultured Pseudomonadota bacterium | reverse complement strand
CGGGATTACCGAAGATGGCGTGTTTCGCGAGGCTGCGTTTGATGCGTTTCAAGATGGAATTGTGAGCCGCGAGACATCCGCTGCTGGCAGCTCTGTCACCCTGACCCCTGCGGCACCAACAGCCGGCGACACCGCTTTGCGCGGCATCGCAGTGGCAACACCTGACGGGCGCGAGATCATCGCGACTGCGACCCCCTTTACGGCAACAACCGGAGGCGACATCGCGGCAGCAATGTTGTCAGATTTGCGCGCGCAGGCACCTGCCAGTCGCCTGACCGGCGCTGCGGTGCCGAACATCCCGGCAGATGGCGCACAGATGCGTGTTTCGTTGGGCGATCAGATCTATACCCTGCGGATGCAAGACGGCGGGGTCAGCGTAGAAGGTCCGGAAGCCGGTCGCATCACAGCCGCCTTTGGGGCAGATGGCGCGCTTGTCGTGGAAACCGTTGGTGGTCAGTTGAATGGCGAGGCGCTGCGTCTTGCCTCCGATCCCGGTGAGGCCGCACGATTTGGCATGGGGGCCGCTGATGGTGTGATGACCACCGTGGTCGGTGCCCCGTTTGATGCGGGCAATCTTCCCGCCACCTTTACCATCGCCATTGGCAACACCGATCATACGGTCAGTGTGTCGTCAGGTGCCGTTATCTTGCCCGCGACCTTTCCGGGCGTTGGCTCCGTCAATACGGCTTTGGGTCGGATAGAGATCACTTTCGACGCCAATAGCCAAGAGGCGAGGATCGCCGCGCAGAGCGGTGCGGCCAATGCCGGTTTTACCACACTGGACGCAGCCGCCACGCTCAACGACGACAGTTTCACACTGACAGCAGCAGACGGGCGCACCCTTGCAATTGATGCCCGCCACCAAGGGCAGGGTGCAACTCTCTATCTCGACAACCTGCCGGAAGAAGAACTTCTTGTTGTGATGCCCGAAGGCGGTGCCCTGCGCCTTGCCGGTGACATTGACACCGCAACCGAAGTGGAAGAGCGCGCCAAGGAAGTCCGCGTTCTCGACGCCGCCAGCGGCAGCATCAGCATCAGCGACGCCATCGGCGGCGACACCGACACCTCCTGCAACCTCTCGGCCAGCAACATCAACACCATCAACTTCACCGGCTCCGATGAAAACGACAGCTTCCGCATGACCAACTCCGCCGAGTTTGCCTCCACCACCGCCCTGACGGCGCTGGGCAACGCTGGCCAAGACACAATCTACGGCGGCTGCGTCACCAACCACATTGAAGGCGGCGACGACAACGACCTGATCTACCTCGGCGATGAGTGCTCCTACGGCGGCGAGGCCCACGGCGGCGCCGGCGACGACACCATCTACGGCAGCAACAACGCCGACACCCTCTACGGCGACGCTGGCGAAGACTTCATCAAAGCCAACAGCGGCGATGACATCATCTACGGCGGCGAAGACAACGACTTCCTGGCCGGCAACAAAGGCAACGACACCATCTACGGCGAAGCGGGCAACGACACCATCCAGGCTGGCCGCAACGCCGACATGGTTGACGGCGGCGCTGGCGACGACACCATCAAAGGAGGCCTGGGCCACGACACCATCGACGGCGGCGAAGGCACCGACAACATCGACGCCGCCGACGGCACCGACTCCTGCGTCGATGACGGCGCCGACACCCTGCTCAACTGCGAATGACCCCCAAACCCTTCAGGCGCTGTCTGACAATTGTCCCGTCGCTCGACGGTCCCATTGGTCAAACAGAGCCTGAACGCCGGTGAACCCAACCCACCAACACCGGCCGAACCAGCCAAAAACATCAAAAGCCATCCAACACCGTGGATGGCTGTTGATATTTTTGGACAATGCCAGGCTTGAAAGCCCAATTCAGCGGCAGATGGCGCGCTCGTCGTTGTTGTTGATGCCAACCGCGAAGGGGTTTTGGTTGGTGTTCGGGGCCACGACAAGCTGCTCGGCCAGCGCCTCGGCCTCACAGGCCGGATAATTGGGGTTTTCGTTGATCTGGAAGCGGTCGGGCACCTCGCGCAGTGCTTGCAACTCGACCACCTCCAGCACCGCGTTGGTGTTGATGTTCAAAGAGAGCGTCGAGCGCAGGCGCGGCGCCGAGATGCGCTGCAGATCGCTGTGGTTGGTGATGGCAAAGCCCACAAACGTGCGCTCGTCGAACCCTTCGGTGTTGGTGCGCTCAAGCGCGGGCAGATCCACCACGGTCAGGCGAGTGTCGCCGCTGAGCGAAAACGCCCCCTCAAGCTCCACCAAACTGCTCAGATCCAGAACCTCCAACGAAAACACCTGAATCAACTCAATGCGCACCGTGCGCTCCAACGATGGAAGGCGGATCTGACGCAAGGTCGGCGAAAAGAACCGAATCCCAAAACCCACCTCGCGCAGGTTGGGCAAACTCACCCCTTCAAGGCCTGGGGTGTTCACCGTCAGCTCGCCCGTAATCCGGTTGACGTCCCGAATGGCCTCCACGTCGGCGCGGCTGCGCAGCTCAACGCTGCCCTCAAAGACAATCTCTTCATCCCCCAGGTCAGGCGCGTCGGCCACCACGCAGACATCCACGACCTGCTCTGTCCCAGGCCCGCAGCGCAGCCCACCCGGCAACGCCTCACACGTCTGACCCACGCGCCGGGTCCCTTCCCCACACACCAACGGCTCGGTGGGCTCGACCTCACAAAACCCATCGTTCTCAAACGTCCCCTCACCGCAACGAAGCCCCAACTCCAAACCAACGCAGGCGCCATCCACAAATCGAGCGCCCTCGCCACACGGCGCGCACCCCGGACCAACATCCACCACGCACAAATCGCCTTCAGGGCGCGTGCGCGGGCCACATGCCAGCCCATCGGTGGGGACGGCTTCACAAAGGTCGCCGCTGCGGCGCGTGCCAGGCCCGCATTGAAGCCCGTCACAGGGGTCGGCCTGACAGATGCCGCCGACCTCCCGGGTGTTTCGACCACACACAAGGCCATCGACCTCCACAGCGACACAAAGTCCATCGCGCCGCTCAGTCCCCGGTCCGCACCGCAGCCCGTCAGGATCGGTCACCTCCACGGCCTCACAAACGCCCTCGTCGGTCAGCACCGTCCCCGCGCCGCACTCGACTTGTGGACCAAGCGCCTCGGCAAGACACACGCCGTCTCTAAGGATTGTGCCTTGACCACACCGCGCCCCTTGCCCCGGGGGAGCGATGTCGCTGCGCCCACAACCCATTAAGAGACTCACGCAGGCTGCGGCCGTACCCACCGCCAGAATCAAAGAGACCTTCTCTGTCAAAGGAAGCCGCGCCTGTCGCATCCAATGTCTTTTCATCGTGCACCACTGTGGTTTTAAAGGGCAGCAAGGCCCATGCATCCGTCTGATGTAGGGATGCACGTTGACCACTCACAGCGACACTCAAAAATCAATCGCTTCATAAGGATAAAGAGCGGGTGGCGCGGACAAAGGCGCGTTTGGACGACGCTCTCATGAAAGTAAGACCAGCGCGGGCCTTGCTAAAGGCGCTCCCCACCATCGGCGCGGCAAGAGCAGCCAACATTCAGACCACATTGCCGCAGGCGCTTTGCCAGGCGCTTCTACGAACACATTCGGCTCACGTCCTTGCATGCTCCCATCACTGCAAAGCCGCGTGCTTGCGCACTGTACAGCGCCGTCAAGCCATATTGGCCAGGCTCAAACGCCTCTTTGACCATTATCAAGCAAGCGATCCAACCCATCTTGCTCCATCTGTCCAATCATTCCCACACGTCATATCCTCACAACATAATTTTACAACCCTCACCCCAAAACCAACTGACCAACTGCCTTCATGAACTGTCCATTTTACCGTACAACACCGTATCTGAACTATTCCAAAACTCTATTTTTTCGAAAAACACGGCGTTCAAAAGTTGGCCTGCATATTGCCTATACAGCATGACACCGCATCATATTGAGACGTAGAGCAATCAACCATTTTATCGTTCAAAAGGAGAAAACAAATGGGAAGCAGACGCAAATCATTCACCAACAGCCCAGCCATCGGTTGCAATCACACAAACTGGATGTCTTGGGTGGATGGAGATACAAAGCTCACAGCGATGTCCCTCCCTGGCACACATGACAGTTGCTCAATATCGTTCATGCCAACGGGAGATAAACTTCTGGATGAACATGTCGACTATGCCAAGACTCAAAGCGCAGACCTGCGCGTTCAAATGACCTCTGGCATCCGTGTTTTGGACATTCGATGCCGCCCCAACAAAGATCGATTCGACATCAATCATGGCGATTACTGGACAGGCAAAGATTTTAACTATGTGCTTGATACAGTGGTTAACTTTGTAAGATCCAACCCTACAGAAGCAGTGCTTATGCACGTCAAAAAAGAGTCATCTCCAGCCCCTGATTCGCAGTCCTTCGAAGACATCTTCACTGCTTATTGGAACGACCCCAAGTACCATGAATACTTCTGGAAAAACCCCAACGAAGATTCCACAGTCGAGCCCACCATTCCATGCTTGAAGGATGTTCGAGGGAAAATCCTGATCCTTCAAGACTTCAGCAGCGAGACCATGTTCGGACCAAAATGGGGAGGGTCTCAGATGAATCAACAACCCTCCAACAAACGCAATGGGCTGGTCACCTCAAAAAGAGACATCCACGAAAAATGGAAAGCCGTCAAAGAGCAATTGGATGCGACCAGCTCGGGCAGCACCGATGTGATGTATCTCAATCAACTTGCTGACAACGGCATGTCAGCGCTGGCAGATCCAACAAAAAACATTGAATTCTCAGATGTGCCTGCAATCCTTGTCGAAGGCGGCTTTCCAACGCCCGAAACCATTGCGGGCAACCTCCCTCCCGACAGCACAGTGGACAACTGGTACGACTTTGACGCCATGATTCAGAAAGGAATCGATGCGGTCGCCAGCGGCAAAGAAGACAAGGGGATCAACCTCAGCACCCTCGAGTACATCTTCAAAGGCTATGTCAATCGCACAAGCGTCGTAATGATGGACTTTCCTGGCCGCGCGCTCATCGGAGCCATCATCGCCCACAACATGAAGTTCTCGACAAGCAGGTCCAAGATGGACACAGACTTCAACGAGATCATGGAAGGGATTGTCCACAGCTGCCGCGGCAACGGCGAGGACCGGTGCTTGCGCAGAGGCCGGGATCTTCCCAACTTCTGGGAGCGCGTGCACCCAAG
>CAKZKQ010000406.1 GCA_937123825.1 uncultured Pseudomonadota bacterium | reverse complement strand
GGGCGTCACCACCGTGATCCGGTGGCCTGCCTGGGCCAATTGCTGCGCCATGGTCAAGACAAAGCGCCCCGCCAGGCTCCCTGGCCCCGTGGGAAAGGACGATGTCAACATGATGAGGGGTCTGGGACCGTCGGCATCGCGCCAGTGTGCGGGCGCCGACCAGGGTCGCCACAGATCAGCATCCACCGGTCGAGCCCTCGGGGACCTCGTCCTCAGGAATGATCGAAGAGACCACCCCAACGCCCGAGCCGGACTCCTGGGCGGTTTGTCGGGCGAGCCGGTTTTTAACGGTCAGGCGCAAGAGGGGCACCACCACGCGCGAGATCTGCAGCTTGCTCTGCTCGTCGGCGTACACCGGACGCACTGGGCGCGTGGTGACGCGCAGCCGCGCCTCGGCCACGCGGGCCAGCAGATCGTTGGGAAAACCATAGCGGGGATAGAGCCCGTCCAGATCCAGGCGACAAAGGGCGTGGTGGTTGATGGCCGTGTAACCACACTGAGCGTCGCGGATCTGGCTCAGTCCCGTGGCCCAGCGCGTCAACCACGCCAGCGCGACCACGCCCACAAGGCGCACCCTGGGGAACATCTTCCACCCACCCGGCCACGACATGCGATCACCGGCCACATAATCCGCTTCGCCCTGAATGATCGGCAGGAGCAACCCCGGCATGTCGTGGGGATCCATCTGATTGTCTGCGCCCATGACCACCGACACGTCGATGCCGTTGTCGCGGCACCAGCGGTAACCGGTCACGATGGCCGCGCCGACGCCCTGGTTGCTCTCGTGGCGCTGCACAATGACAGGCACGGGGCAAGCGCACGAGGCGGCCACGGCCGCCGTGTCATCGGTGCTGGCGTCATCGACCACCACCACCGCATCGACGTAACCCGGGATGGTCCCCAGCGTCACCGGCAGCAGGCGCTGCTCATTGAAGGCAGGGATCACCACCGCCACGCGCTGACCTCTGATCAAGGCCGTGCCTCCTCTTCACCGTCGTCGGGGCTGACCTTGAGCATGGACTTGAGGTGTCCGTGGGCCATGCGCAGCTGCGCATCGGCCGCAAACCACTCCCCAGAAGCCGCCTTGGCCTCGGGTTGGGACGCCACCTCAATGTCGGGCACGATGCCGTGGGTCGTGATGGAGCGCTTGTTGGGCGTAAAATACTGCGCCGTGGTCAACTTCAGCGCCGAACCATCTTTCATGTCCACCATCGTCTGCACCGAGCCCTTGCCGAAGGTCCTTTGCCCGATCATCACCGCGCGGCCATGGTCACCCAACGCCCCCGCGACGATCTCACTGGCCGAGGCCGAGCCTCGATTGATCAAGAGCGCCACCGGCCCCTCAAAGCGGGTCCGCTCGGCGCTGGCTTTAAAGATGTCCACCTGGTGCTCGCCGCGTCCGCGCGTGCTCACGATCACCCCTTCATCCAAGAAGAGGTCCGAGATCTTCACGCCCTCCAGGAAATACCCCCCAGGGTTGTCCCTGACGTCCAGCACCAGGCCTTTCAAGCCTCCAGAGTCCTGCTCCAGGGTGTCGATCGCATCTTCCACATCCACCGACACGCCCGCTTGAAAGGCCCGGATACGAACGTAACCCAGCCCAGGTGTCAACTCCTTGAAGGTCACGGCGTCAAAACGGATCGGCGCGCGCGTCACCTCAAAGTCCAGCCGCTGCCCGCCGATGCGCTCCACGCCGAGCTTGACCTTGGAGCCATCCTCCCCCTGCAACAAGACCACCACGTCGCGCACCCGCATGCCAAAGACCGACCCACCGTCGATCTCCAACAACTCGTCGCCCGCCTTCAGCCCTGCCTTGGCCCCCGGCGCGCCGTCAATGGGGGCCACAATGATGATCCTGCCCTGGCGGCGCGTCAGTTCCAGGCCGACCCCCACAAAGGGCCCCTGAGATTCGCGGCGGATCTGCGCCATTTCCTGCGGAGAGTGGTAGTCGCAATAGGGGTCAAGCGCCGTGACCATGCCCTTGATGGCGGCATCCACCAACATATTCTGATCGACGGGTTTGACGTAGGAGCGCTCGATGTAGCTGAGCACCTTGCCCAGTGTGGTCAGCCTGGCGTAGGGGTTGGGCTGGGGCTCGGCGTCCACCAGCGCGGGATGCCCGACCAAAAGACCGCACACAAAACCCAGCCCCACCAGGGCCACCGCGACCGCCAGCGTACCGTACCGTCCAGAAGCTCTCTTCATCACCGCATCTCCATCCATCGTACATGACGCGCCGTGCGAGTGGCCCCAAGCCAAAGCCTGCGCCTTTCAGCGCGGACGCAGCTCTTTGGCCGACGCAAACCAGCCCTCGGGGTCGACCGGGATGCCGTCCTTGCGAAGCTCAAAGTAAAGCTCCGAGATCGGCGGCCCTTCGCGCTTGCCGGCCTGACCCAGGGGCGTGGCCTTATCCACCTTAGACCCCTCGGCGACGATGATGGTTCCCATGTGGGCGTAAACAGAATGGTACCCGTTGCCGTGATCGACCACGATCATCAGCCCAAAACCCTTGTAGGGCTTGGCCATGACGACCTTCCCTGGCGCGATGCAGCGCACACGGTGGGTCGAAGGGGCCTGGAGGCGCCAGCCCGTGTGGCGGATCAGATTTTTGGAGCGTTTGGACTCCTCCATGAAGCCAAAACCCTGCAAAAGCTCCCCATAGATCAGCGGCGGGTGCAAGGTCCCTTTGTCGTGTAGGAGATCGTCCTTGGCCAAAGACTCGGTGGGGACCTGTTGCTTTTGGGTCGCCAGCAAGAGCTGCTGGTTGGCGTCGGGCCGCGCAGGCTGCGCCACAGGCGCCACGGCGGGCTTGGGCGCGTTCTCTACAGGCTTCTGAGGTGCAGGCTCAACCGAGGGCTTGTCGGTACCGGGGTTGGGCTGCTGCTGCGTGGCCGTATTTTTGGCCACCGCGACCTCGGCGCCGGCCTTGACTGGCTCGGGAGAGACCGCCTCGGCGACCGGCTGCGGGCGCTTGTTCTGCGCCCCGTCCAAGGACGACTCAACGCCCTCAGCGGCAGCGTCGATGGCCAACCGGGCCTGCGCCTGCGTGGGCGCCGCGCCAAGCGCCTTGTCAATGCCATCGGTGGCCGCCGTGACCGCCTTGGAGGCGCTGTCGTTGACCTGCACGAGCGCAGCCGGAGGTTTGGCCTCAGGCGCGCCGCTGGCCAGCGTCCGCCATGACACCGCCAGCAGGTCGCGGGCACGCTGTGAGGCGGCAGGATCCTTGGTGGTCCAGGCGGGGTTGAGCCTGGCGTGGGTTGTGGCACGCCAAAGGGCGCGGGCGGCAGCGTTGGGGGTGTGGGCCGCCGACGTCGGTGTGGTCGGCGACGGCGCGCCAGCGCCGTCAGGGCCATCGGCGGCGGCCCACCAGGGCACCAGCGCCGTAAAAGCCACCACAACCAACCCTGCGCAGCATTTCCAGAGGTTCATCGCTCAGACCCCCTCTTGAAGCTGTCGCATGTAAACGCGCACGCTGAGCATGGCGCCCAGCAGCGCCACCGCCATGCCCACCACCGGCATCAGCGCCGGAGACCAGGCAGGGGCAGCGGGCAAGGTCAGCGCCGGCAAGGCGGCCATCAGCGGCCAGGCCAAGACCTCCATGCCCAACCAAAGCCCGCCAGCGGCCAACGCACCGCCCACCAGACCCAGCCACAGCGACTGGACCACAAAGGGTTTGACGAGCTGCTTGTCGGCAGCGCCCAGGTGATGCATGACCTCGATCTCTTCGCGGCGCCGAAAGATGCCCAGCCCCAACACGCTCGACACACCCAGCAGCCCCACCAGCGCCATCACCACCGCCAGCCCATACAAGAGCCCGCGCAGCGGCTCCATCGCGCCGCCCAGCGCCGCAACCTCGGCCTTGCCGGTCTGCACAGCCTCGACGTCGGCCCTGGCCGACAGCTCTCCCAGGCGCTTGTGCGCCTGCACAAGCCCGTCGCCGCTGTGCAAGCGGACCTGGACGGTGGTGGGCAGAGCGGCGGCGCCCAGCCCTTCCAGCGGCCCAAACTGCGCCGTCAGCGCCTGCAAGTTCTGCTCAGGCGTCTGGACCCGTGCCTCGACCACCTCGCCCCAACCCTTAAGGTCTTTGACGAGCGCCTGGGCGGCGTCCGGGGTTGTGCCTGCGGCCATCATGATTTCGGCCTGGGCGCCGACCTGGGCGCTTTCCTGGACGGTTTCGGTGGTATTGGCGGCCATCAGAAGCAGCGCGGGCAGCACCAGCGCGGCGGCGATGGTCAAAATGGCGCCCAGCGAGGCGGGCCACTGGTCTTTGAGGTGAAGTTTGATCATGGGTTGGCCTCCGCGGCCTCGGGGGCGGCGCTGAAATCGGGCAACCACTGCCCCAGGTCACGGGCGGGGCGGTCTTCGACCAGCGCGCCACGCTCAAAACGCAGGACCCTGTGGGGGGTTTCCTTCCAAAGCTCGGGGCGGCTGGTGGCCCACAGGACGGTTGTCCCCCGGCGGTGGGCGCTCTCCAGCAGGTCGCGCACCACACCGCTCAGTTCGGGGTCCAGTCGGCCGGTGGGTTCGTCGGCCAGCAAGACCGAGGGGGCCATGGCCAGCGCCCGCGCCAGCGCGCACAGGTGTCGCTCGGCCTCGGTCAACTCTCTGGCGGGGCGGCGCACGCGGTGCCCCAACCCCACGTCCATCAGCGCGCTGCGGGCTTTGCGGGCGGCCACGTCGGCCAGCTCACCGCCGATGAGCAGCCCCAGCGCCACGTTGTGCTGGGCAGTCTGATCGGACAGGAGCCTGGGGTTTTGCCCCACCAGCGCCACAATTCGACGCAGGCGCGGCCGGTCTGAGTTGCGCAAAGAAGCCACATCGATGTCATCGACGGTCAACTGCCCGTTGTCGGGTCGCAGGGCGCCGTGGATGAGTTGGAGGGCCTGTGAGGCGCCTTGGCCGGTGGGCGAGGCAAGCCAGACAAACTCTCCCTTGGGGATGTGGAAAGAGACGTCATCGAGGGCCGGTTGTGGGGCCTCGGTGAGCGTCGAAGAGACATGCTCGAAACGGATCACCTTCCTTGGCCTCCGTGTGGGTGTGTGGTGTCGCGCGGCGATTGTGGCCCTTGTTGGCGCCGTCCATGGCGCTTTTGTTCAAGGACGCGGTGCAGTGCGCGGCTCTGTTTTATCCGGCGCGGCCCTCTGTGGCCAGATATTCGAGGACCATATCGAGGACGGCGGTGTTTGAGGGGGGCTCAAGCAGCCCCTGGAACGCGCGTCGGCCGGTGCTCCCAAAGGCGGGCAGCGAGATGACCTGAGTGTGGCCAACCGCCGGGCCCGGCATGGGGATGCCGTGCGAGGTTTCTCTGGGGGCAGCGCCGCGCTGGATGGAGGCACGGGCTTCGGCCTCATCAAAGTCCACGGCGAAGTCATCGGCCAGGTCTTCAAAGAGCGCTGCGCCGGTGCCCTCATTGGGGAAGAGGTCGACCTCATTGAGCTGCTGGCGCAGCGACTTCAAGTCGATGGACTCGCCGGTCTCAAAGGTGAAGGTGACGCGCCCGTCTTCTTCGACCACCTGGGCCGTCTCGGGCACGCGGGACTGGCTGGGCACAAAGGCCTCGACCTCGTCC
>CAKZKQ010000405.1 GCA_937123825.1 uncultured Pseudomonadota bacterium | reverse complement strand
AGGCCCACTGACCACTGCACATGGGACAGCGTCCTCCAAAAGCACGTGACAGGCCGCCGTCGCTGCAATCACCGACATGGACGCCCCTCGGGAGCGCACCGACTTCCTGGCAGCCCTGCCCCACATCAAGCATAAAGACACCCTCCAGGCGCTCCAAGGGCTGCCTCCAAGACCCAACCCCATGACCCGCGCCCAGCACGCCATCGACGCCTTGGACGACGCCACCCGACACACCATCGCGGACGTCTGGCACTCCATGACCTTCAGCAACAACCACCTGGAAAACCTCCAAACCCAGGACCACGTCTTCTGGGCGCTGGGGCTCCCGCTGCTGCGCGCGGAGCGAGGCCCCAAATACGGGCTGGAGACCTGGAACCACTGGGCGCAGGGCCACGGCCCCAAAGATCTCCAGGCCTGGATGTTGGCCCACGAGTACACCCACGGCGGTGACAAACACATCTCCATTGACTGGCTTGGTGAGCGGCGCTGGGAGCCGCTGCGCGCCTTGGCCATGAGCGCCACCAAGAGGCCGCCGGTCATTGAATATCTGGCGGTCAACGCCCCCGGCGCGCACGCCCTCTTCTTTGTCGATCTCCTGGAAGACTCAAGCGCCGGGGTGCGCGACGCAGCCGCCCAGGCCCTCATCGGCCTCAGCGCCCCGCCAATCGAGCAACTCCTGGCCAGACTGGCCACCGCGAACAACAACGCGTGCCTGGCCATCGCGGGCATTGTGCAGAAACTGGCCCCTCCCCAGGGCGTTGGTCCCATCAAAGACGCCCTCAAACGCATTAAAACGGCCAAGATCAACACCGCGCTCCAAAGCGCCCTCAAAGAATGCGAAGCGCAGGCCGCCATCGCTCGCCAGACCCAATCCGCCGTGTCTTCCCAGGACGCTCCTATGGCCGAAGGGGTCCAAAGCGCCTCTTCAGAGGCCCAGGTCGACGTCCTTGAGCGTCTCCAAGCGCTGCCAGAACAAAACAAAGAGGTTTTCCTCAAAGGCGCTCACCTCCCACAAGTCCGCACCAAAGACGGTCGCCTTCTGAACCGCAAAGCCCTTGGCGGCCTCCTCGGTCTGCTGCGCCGCGAAGCCCCCGGCAGGCATCTGACCAGCACCCGGAACCTGACCGACCAACTCAACCCCAACGATCTGATTGACCTGGGCCAAGCCATCTACGAGGCGTGGCAAACCACCGACCCCAACAACGAGGAACACCTCTGGGGCCTCTTCCAACTGGCCCACACGGGGGGCCCAGAGGCCTTCCTCGATTTCTGGCGCGACCGCCACACCCTCTCCCCGCTGACCCCGCACCGCTTGACCATCCTGGCCTGTCACAAGAGCCCCATGGCCCGCACCTTCCTGCACATGTATGAAGAGCGCTTTCAGAAGCTCGATACCCATCGAATGAGCCGCCAGGACACCAAAACGGTCGAAAACATCCGCAAAAGCCTGCGCAAACGCCGCAACAAGTGGTCCCAGGGGCGCCCCATCGCCAAACTGGAGGCCGAAGGCATCGTGCGGCCGACTTTTGGCTACGGGCTGCACGCGCTGAGCGCCCGGGGTGCCGACACCATCTGGTATGGCTGGAGGGACACCTCATCGTGGCAGTGGAACGGGCGGCCCCATGTCTTTCGACTCAATGCCCGGACACAGAGCAGCGATGTCCTGGGCGAGCCGCAGCAAGCCATCGAACTCTTCTTTGAGCACGCGTCGCACATGGACGGCGAGCCCATTGATAACCACGCAGCGCGCAAACAACTCAAGCGCCTTGGGGAACACCAGCAATACGTGGCCAAAGGCCTCAAAGACGCCCTTGGTGAACTCAAGGAGCGCGGCAAGAACGTCTGCTGGCTCTACCCGGACTGGCACAAGCAAACGTGCGATCACCCCATGTGGCGGCGGTTTTGTCGAGGGATGCTCTTTCATCAACCAGACGGCCCGGTCTTTGGCGTCAACCCCGACCTTCAGGCCGTCGACGTCCACGGCGCCCCCGTCACCATCGACAGATCCCAGTTCATTTTGCGCACCACTGCCGCAGATCTCAGCCCACAGGCTCAACAGGCTTGGGGCGAGCGCGTGGGTCAGTGGCAAGCGGCGTGGGGGGCGCAAACCCCGCAGGCTGTTCGGTTGGATGTGGAAGACCACAACGCCTCTGACAAGCTCGCAGAGCTGCGCCAATTCCTTTACAACGCGCCGACCCAGGGCAACTGGCGCCAGATTCAGACCTTCTTTGACGCCTTCGAAGACAATCCCCAAGACGCGGACACCGCCATTGAGTACGCCAGACCGATCCTGGAGGCCTCATGGGGTCAGGCATTGCGTTTTCCGCCAGATGGCTGGGTCCGTGGTCCGGCCTTTGATACGGGCCTGGATCCCAGGTTGGCGCTCTGCAATGCAGTGATGCTCTCCGAGGTTTACAGCGTCCAGGGGACGGTGGGGCTGAGCACACTGGCCAACACCGAGTGCTTCGATCACATACGGTGGTTGGTGGTCGGCCCCAACAACTGCACCCGCGACAGCTTCAAGATCATGGGCCGCAAGGGTTTTATGCCAGCGGTGACCGGGTTCATCATCTCGCCGTGCATTGGCAGCACGCCGGCTTGGACAAAGTTCTGCAAGTCACCACTGATGCGACGGCTGGACGCCCTCATCATCCACCGGGGTCTGGACGCAAAGCAGGTCCAGGCGCTGATCGAGTCGGGGCTCCTGGCCAACCTCAGCCGTCTGGAGATCGCTGGCGTGGGCCACGCTCAAGCCAAAGCCATCATCAACGCCGTTGATCCCCAAAAACTGCGCTGTCTGGGTTTCGACGGCGGCTTCAACGCCAAAACCGCGCGCCTCGTCGCCCTTGAAAACGAGCAACTGAGCGGCCTGGAAGTCCTGAAAACAGGCAAGCTCTCTGCAAAATCGCGCGAGATCCTCTGCGCGTCGCCCTACCTGAGCGCGCAAGCCCTCGCAACGCTGCCTGAGTAACCGCGCCCCCTCCACCAAACGCCCCCTCCCGCGCCTGACCTTCACCCGCACCATCGCCACACACTGCGCCGCCCGCTGCCCTTGCACTTTAAACGGCGCTGCGTCAGCCTCTGGGTTATTCATCGGCGATCGACTTACACAGCCCAGGTTTTGGCATGACCCCACCACCCAACCCCCTCTACCTTGGACGCCTTCACAGCCCCGACGCAGCCCACCGCGTCCCCTTTGGCCCCCCGCTCGAAGCCCTGACCAACCACGCCGTCATCGTCGGCATGACCGGCAGCGGCAAGACGGGTCTGGGCATCACGCTCATCGAAGAGGCCCTGCGCCGAAACGTGCCCACCCTCGTCATTGATCCCAAGGGCGACATGGGCAACCTGGCCCTGACCTTCCCGGCTCTGGACGCCGCCCATTTGCAGCCCTGGTTTGACCCACACCGGGACACCGACGCCGCAGCCGCCGCCGTACGCTGGACCAAGGCGCTGCGCGACTGGAACCTCTCCCCAGGCGACGCCGCCCACCTCCACCACCACACCCAGACCACCGTCTTTACCCCTGGCGGCCACACCCGGCCGCTGGCGCTGCTGGGCGCGCTCCAGGCCCCCACCGCCCCCTTTGACCCGCAAACCGACCGAGACACCATCGACACCTGGGTCACGGGCCTGCTGGGGCTGGTCTCCCTCAACGCCGACCCGCTCACCAGTCGCCCCTACATCTTGCTGACCAACCTCATCGAGCACGCTTGGCGCCATGGCCACGATCTGAGCCTTGAGCGCCTCCTGGCGCTGGTCCAACGGCCACCGATGCGCACGCTGGGCGTCTTTGAACTCGACACCTTCTACCCGGCCTCAGAGCGGGCCGAGTTGACAATGCGCATCGGCGGCTTGCTGGCCTCTCCGGCATTCAGCGCCTGGCTTCAGGGCCCCGCGCTGGACATCCACGCGCTGATGGCCCCCAACGGCACACACACCCCCTGCAACGTCCTGAGTTTGGCCCACCTCTCGGCCCAGGAGCAGCGCTTCGCCACCACCGTCACCCTCTCCCGCGCCGTGGCCTGGATGCGCCAACAGCCCGGCACCAGCGCCCTGCGCGCCCTCATCTACATCGACGAAGCCTTCGGCATGGCGCCGCCCACCGCCGCCCCCTCCACCAAACGCCCCTTGATGACGCTCATCAAACAAGCCCGGGCCCACGGCGTCGGCATCGTCCTGGCCACACAGAACCCCGTCGACCTCGACCACAAAATCATGGGCAACGCCGGCATGTGGTTTGTGGGCCGCCTCCAAACCCAACGCGACAAAGCGCGCGTCCTCGACGCCGCCCGCGCCGCCGGAGGCCCCACCCTGGTCCAACACATCGACAACCTCACCGGCACCCTGGCCCCCAGGCACTTCGTCGCCCTCCAAACCCACCACAGCGCCCCCGCAACGCACTTCTCAACCCGCTGCACGCTCTCGTTCCTGCGCGGACCCATGACCCAGGCCGACCTTGCCCTCCTCAACGCCTCCCACCCCCAAAACCACGCCCCTCCCCCACCATCCACCCACCACAACCCAGCCCCGGCCACAGCCGCGCTGCCCAAAGATCCCGACCCACCGCAGCTGCGCCCACAACCCCCCGAAGGACAGCGCACCGCCTGGCTCGACCCCGCCGCACCATGGCACAAAACCCTCAACCTCGACCCCCACAGCACGCGCTTTGAAGCCGCGCTCGCAGGACGAGTCCACCTGCACTACCGAGACGCCCGCGCCGGGATAGACCATGTCGAAGAGTGGGAGTGCGTCGGGCACCCCCTGCCCGAGCACTTTGACCCGGAAAACGGCACCGCGCTGGGCTACGACGCCCGAGCCCTCCACGATGCGCCGCCCCCCGAAGCCAGCTACATCGCCCCCGAAGCCCCCATCCACCGAGCCTCATGGTGGAAGAGCACCCAGGCCAGCCTCAAACGCTGGCTCCGGCGCGAGCGCTCATTGACCATCCACCGCAACAAGACACTCAAGCTCTACTCCCGCGTCGATGAGCCGCTCGATGCCTTCAAAGCGCGCTGCAAACGCATCGCCGAGCAACGCGCCGACCAGGACATCGCCAAAGAACGCCAGCGCATCGAGCGCCAACTCGGGCGCCTCCAGGACCAACTCCAAAGCGCTCGCCAGAAAGAACGCGCCGCACAGGACAAACTCAAATCTCGCCAGCGCGAAGAGGTCGTCTCGGGCGCCTCCAGCATCCTGGGCATCTTCCTGGGCGGCCGCAGCCGCCTGAGCAAAATGACCTCAGGGGCGCGCCGCGCCACCCGCAAGCGACAACAGGTCCGCGACCAAAACCAACGCCTCCAAGCCGCAGGAGACAAAGTCGACGCCCTGGAACAAAAACTCCTGGACCTCGAAGACGAACTTCAAGACACCGCCCTCGAAACCCAGGTCAAATGGGCACAGACAGCCCTTGAGATCGAACCGGTAGAGGTCAACATTTCACGCTCAGGCGTCGACATTGATGACATGACCCTCGTCTGGCTCCCAATCCGTTTGGGGCGGCCCTGATGGCGCAGGGAACCACGAAAGTCGCTTGCAATAGCGCTGCTATGGCTGCGCTCCTTTCGA
>CAKZKQ010000404.1 GCA_937123825.1 uncultured Pseudomonadota bacterium | reverse complement strand
AATGAATCGAGCTCTTGGTATGCAATGGTGCTGCCTTTGCTCATGTTATGGACAAACCGGGTTGCCGCTTTGCTGAGCTGGTCGATCTCGTTCTCCACCGCGTTGCTTTTGCCAGCAAGCTGGTCTCGGGTGTTCACCGCGTTGCTGAGAACAGTTCGCGCCTGTGCACTGGCTTTGGTGTCTTTGTGGTTGCTTGTTTTGCCCGATGACATGTTGCGTGGTTCGGTTTCGCCGGACTTCACCCGACTCATACAAAATAGGACATCGGGTGATACTCGGTCGAGCTATGGAGCCGGTGAGACCCAGTGCGAACGCGGTACGACATTGTGAGCCAGTGAAACGACTGGTATTTGTGGCTGGATGAAAAAGTTCAGTAGGGGGGCGCCGAAGTGGGCCTCACAGGGGTAGTCGCTCAAGAGTGTGGTCGCTGCCTTGCGCTTGAGGTGGAACCTGTCTGTGTCTGGTTGCGTTGCACTGTCTCCGTCGTCGCCAAACAACTTTGTCATCTCATCGCCGAATCCGCTGATCCCAGCCACGGACGTGAATGTTTTGTGGCGGTTGGACCGGCTCTGCCGCGGCCTCGTGTCCTCTGCGGGTGGCTGTGGCAACGTTGGTGATCTCTGAACAGGGGGGCTTGCTTCATCTGGGTCGAACTGTCCACCGAGATCGATCGAGGAAATCGGACGGATGCGCCATTGTGGCTGTTTGTTCGACCTCTCTGTGACAAGACTTTGCCTCAGCATGCGGGCGTACCGACTTCCATTGGTGCGGCAGTCGATTTTGTCCGCAAGCATAGCCCGGTTTCGGTCGCCGACTTGTCGAATTAATACGTTCCGATCGCCGAACCCGTCGATTGTTGGTGAGCGCTGGAAACCAGTCGTCGACACGGCCGCGACTACGGCCTTTTGAAACAAACGACTCCCTTCGGCGGGGATTTCGACCGCGTGTGGATCTAACGCGCAGCTTTCCACATGTCTTGCATCTGATGCCGTACTCAGTGATAAACCAAGCAGCAATTTGACACGCGTCGGTGGGTCCAAGAGTCCTGCGCTGTTCAGGAGCATACCGCGATCCTGGAGCTTGTCGCGAATGAGCGACAACCGCACCCGTTGTTCGTTCTTCCGACTAAATGTCTGACATGCCACAATGTCTTCGAATGCGGCATCCGGTGCCCAGTTGGTTGTAGGCGTGTCTTCGCGGGATCGGCATTGGATCCATGCACCGCTGCGGTCAATCCGAAGGACGCTGTTGTCGCCTGAATCGTGGCAACCGCTGTCAATGTTGAGACAGACACGGTGGTCCAGTTGGAGGGCGATATTGATCAAATACCCGCTTTGTGGAGACACACTGGCCTTGAAACGAGTGACCTGGGCTCCATGTTGCTGAAACATACCACAACTTGCGAGCCAGTCGTTGACGGCGAACGCGACATCCGGGATTTGTTCCACTGGCTGCCATGACGTTGCGACAATGGTACAATGTCGATTGGCAAGCGCGAGTTTGCGAACACGAACGATTTGGCTGAGGTCCAGGCGCGCCTTGCAGTGAATGTCGTTGTCGGCGTCGGCAACACCTGCTTCCAATGAAGACGCAAACATGACCGAATTCTGTTGCACGATTACTGGTCTTGCAGCCCATTTTTCGACAGCTGGGCGGCCTGTGCGTAGCCGACTCACGAACCGATAACTGTTAGTTGCAGCGGACCAGACGGGGTGTGCAACCCCGATAGACAAGACTGTCAGCCACCAGTGGACCCCGGAGACGTCGGGCATCGTTGCGATGATGTGCAGAAGCGTTGTTTGGTCGAGAAATACCCGTGGGACTTGAAGAGTGTACAGTTTCATGTCCTGCAACCGGGTGCCACGCGGCAAACTGGGTGGCGGGAAAACGGCAGCAAATGCGTCTCGTGACTCGTCGGGGTATTCACATATGAAAACATCGGGTTTACAAACACGACCGCTGGCGTCGTGCACGGTGCTTGTGAAACTTTTGACAATGTCGACGAGCCGTCCTGCCGTTTGTTTGGCATTACTACAGTCCGAAGAGTCAACGATGAACGGGAGACATGTTCTTGCATAACGACCGTCGGAAGTTGGAACAAACTCGATCCATGTCTTGGAAAACTGGCGGTCCAACGCACATCGTGTGACAAACTCACTGTACTGGTCGCCGCTGGCGGGCGTAAAAACCGCGACCTGTCCCTTCTTCGGGTCCGCTTCTGTGCCAAGCAGCAGACACAACGGCTTTAGCGTCCTTTGGACCAACGATCTAGCTTCTGGGATATCACATTGGGAGTATAAAGACAGGTCCATGGGATTCGCCGGTTTGCGTTCCTGACCTCGTGTCCTTCGCCTTCGCGCGGGAGCGCAAAAACATTTTTTTTAATCCCCCCTTTTTTGAACAAGACAAGGCGGGCATCCCAGCAGCAGTGATGGACCGCCGTCGATACATCGATGACGAGGCCGCACACTCTGACAACGATGACGCTGCTTCCAGTGATGCAGGGAGTGCGTCCTCGAGTCTCGCGCGCTGGGTCGCGGAAGGAGACGCTGGTGCGGTAGAAGGGAGTGTCGGTGACGGCCGAGACAATCATCCACGGAATCTGCTTTTCGAAGGTCTGTTGTCACTGTGTTGTGTGAACCGAATTCAATGTGTACAGACATGAGTGTGGATGGCTCAATGGAGAGTCGGAGCGTCGACCAGCCAGCTGATCCTGAAACGTCTGATGCACCACTCGACGCGGCGCCAGGGGCTCGTGTTCGCCCGTTGTCACACCAGTTAGGGACTGCAGTGGAGACGTTCGACAGAATAGCACAAGCGCTTGAGCTTGCTGCAGTTGCAGCAGATCCGAGCGAACATTTGGCCGCCATCACTCCAGTTCGACGCGAGTTGAAAGTGGTGGTGAACGCATTGCGAGCGCAAACTGCCTTGATGATGGCCGAATGGATGTTCGATGGATGCGGGAGTGATTTGGACGCAGTGGCTGGGCGATACGAACACGGGGCCGCGGTGATGGGTCGACTGGCTATGTTTTCACAGCGTCCATCACTCGGTGCTCGGGATCCCGACGGTGCAACCGACGGCAACAACATCCAGACATGGGTCGTTGACGACGATGCCCCGTTGCACGTCCTGCAGGTCTACATGTTGATGTATTTGGAATACTCATGGAGGGTTTGCCGTTTTCTGATTGCGATGGGTGATCCGGCCAGCACCCCGATGGATGTGCATTCCGAGTGGCTTTCGGTGTGGTTGTCGCCAAGCGACAAGGCGCCGAAGAAACGGGTCAGTGACAAAATTTCATTTCCGGACACCCTTTTGTTTGTCACAAAGACTGCGATCAACCTCAATCTTCGTTTTCGTGTGCCAGGGGTCGCCAAAACCTCGCAGGGTGACGTCCGGTGGAAGGTCGACCTAGCGGTTCCCGACACAGACGGCGCGACGTTCAACTATAACTATCGCCCAGTGATGGGTGTTGACGAGTTCTTAGACATGGTGCAATTCGCGTTCCCGTCTGCGATGGGCAAGGCGGTGATGCAGCACGGAAAGCAATTGGAAGAGCGGATGTGCGAGGATGCATTCGATGCATTGCCGATGATTCAGACTCGGCAGTGTGTCGTCGGTTGGCGGGACGGGTGCCTCGATATTGTGAATATGCGTTTTTTTGAGTGGAAACATGCGCATGTGGTGCTGCAAAAAGGAGAAACCACGCAAGTCCACTACGACATGGATTTTCCGTTCCCGGAGTTGTTGAAGGAGCCTGGGAGCATGAATCGCTTCGTGTAACTTGGTGTGAAGCAAGACCACACCTGGGGAGATTGGCCTGTTGGCGCTACACCATTTCGGCTTCTCACGTTTCAACACGAACGCAACATTCCAGAGCTGCTGACGCGATTGATCGGGGAGAGCACCCCAGCGCTGAAGCATCTGTTTGCAACTCAGAACTTCAGCGACCATGAGATCATCGACGTCATGGGTCTTCTCGGGAGGGTGTTGTGTCCGAACAAGCTGTGCGACGACTGGCAGATGGCCACCGTCCTCATCGGGCGACCGCGGACGGGGAAATCCACTGCAGTCAATGTGGTCAATCACTGGTTTAAACCACAGGACATTGGGAAACTCATGCCGACGATGTCGGGACAGTTTGGCGCGAGCGCGCTCGTGGGCAAGTATGTGGTTGTGATTCCAGAGGGTTCGAAGTCGATGAACACTGCGCGCACGGAGCTCAATGTGATGTTCAGCGCGGAGCCCTACAGCTTTGACCAGAAACACCGCCATCCGATCATGGGTGACTATTTTGAACCGAAGGTCATCGGAACCAGCAATGCGATCGTGACGTCGGGCACCAACTTGGATCTTAGTTTGAGTACGCAGCGGCGGATCATGTATGTTGAGTTT
Source organism: uncultured Pseudomonadota bacterium (assembly GCA_937123825.1). Lineage (GTDB taxonomy): Bacteria > Myxococcota_A > Bradymonadia > Bradymonadales > CAKZKQ01. Next base: position 60,576 of record CAKZKQ010000404.1, on the reverse strand, counting down.
GACCGCCTTCTGGCTGAGCAAGACTTTGGTGGTGCATCCGAGGTTGACCTGCACGACGACCTGAGTGAGCGGGAGAGGGCTTCTTTGGAGTAGTCGAGTTGGAAGACGCCGTCGGCGCGTTGGCGGTGTGCGATGACGGCGCCGACGGTGGCGCAGGGGTAGCCGCAGTGGGCGGCGATGCGGTGGACGGTGTAGTCTTCCATTTCGACCCAGCGCACGCCCTGGCGGCGCCAGTTTTCGAGGAGTTGTGCGCGGGCGCGGCGTTCGACGGCGGCGGCGCCGTCGGTCAGCGGGACCTGGGGTCGGTAGAGGGGTCGGCCCTGGGCGGCCCAGAAGAAGGGGACGGAGGCGCCGAGGCCTTCAATGAGGAGTTTGGTGGGGTCTTGGGGCCAGTCGTCTTCGCCTCGGGGTTCGATCTCGTGCTCGGGGATGACCTCCATGCCCATTTGGGTTTTGGCGGCGTTTCGCAGGCGGTCGAGCCAGGCGGGGTTGGCGTCGAGTCGATCGAGGTGTTCGTTGCAGGTGCTGGTGGAGAGGGCCACGCAGCCAAGCGGGACGCGGCTGAGGGTGCCTCGGGTGCCTGCGCGGATGATGCCGGCGATGTGGGGGGCCTGGCCGCCCTGGGCCACGGCGATGGCGGCGGGCAGCTCGCTGAGGATGATCTCGGCGCCTGCGGGGCCGATGCCGTGGGAGGCGACGGCGATCTTGGTCTTGTCGGGCATGGTGACGACGTAGACGGCGTATTCTCGGCCGGTTTCATCGCGTCCGGGGACGGTCAGGTCGCAGAAACAGGCTTCGTCGGCGGTGTGGAGGGCGCCGAAGCGCTCGTGGGCCATGGTGGCCACACGGCGAGCGCGCCTGGGACTGCCGACGAGCAGGAGGTGGCGGACGCCTTCGAGCAGTTGTTGGCGGTGTTGGCGGTCTTTGACCATCGCATCGGGGCGCGGCAGGTGGACGATGTAGTCCATGAGCGCGTCGCTGTCTTCGATGCGGGCGTCCTGACCGCGCTCTCGGGTGAGGAGCTCGAAGCCGTGCGGAAGAAGCTCGCGCACGGTGGTGATGCTGGCGCGGGGGTCGTGGAGGCCGCGGCGCGGGCCTGCGGCGCTGATGACCTGCATGTTGGGGTTGATGTCAAAGAGCGCCTGGCGACAATCGCCGCAGGGCTGCTGGGCGCTGCCGCCGCTCTGGCAGTAGACGGCCACAGCCAAGACTCTGGGGCGGACAACGCGGCCACCGTCTTGCCAGGAATGCTCGGTGTAGGCGCGGCTCAGCGCGGCCTTCTCGGCGCAGATCGAGTTGTAGTTGGACGTCTCGTAGTTGGTCCCGGTGACCACGCGCTCGCCGTCGGGCGTCTCAAGGAGCAACGCGGCGCCAACAGAGAAGCCCGAGTGGGGGCAGTGGGCCGCCACAGAGGCCTCCTGAGCCGACCGCAGCAGGCGTTCCTGATGGGGCGGGAGCTTGTCTCGATCCAATGTGCGCACGCATCACCTCCTCGTTGGATGGGACGCCACGCGCCCCGATGGGCCCTACAGAATAGCTTTTTACATCGACTCTGTCTCGCATCAAACCCGCAACCCCTTCAGAACCTCGCTCAAAGGGCAGCGGTGGCCGCCTGTAGCCTGTGTGGGCCCGTCATTTCGAGGCTGCGCAAGGCAGATGTGCGGTGGCAGGGGATTGAACGGCTTGACACAGGTCAAATATTCAGGTGCCTTGATGGATGCGTGGGGCAACCCGATGGATGTGTGGGGCGTGAGGATGGCCAGGCGAAGGCGAAGGCGGAGCATAGAGTTCAGGGAAGAGACCGGTGAGTTGAAGCTGCGCTTTGGCTACGACGCCGATCTTGTGGAGCAGGTCCGTGCCCTGCCCCAGCGCCGCTTTGATGCTGAGGACAAGAGTTGGTATGTGCCGGCGGAGTTCACCACCGACGTCCTGGAGGTCCTGGAGCCGTGGGAGTTTGAGGTCCCCGACACGGTGTCGGTGCTGGCCCACCGCGGCGGGCGCAACGCCACCATTCGCCGCATGCGCCGCCGCGTTCGGCGCGACTCGCTCTCCCCCTACGAGGTCAACGCCCGCGCCCGACGCGCTCTGCGCAACGACTTTGACGGGGATATCTGGGTGGTGGGCGAGGTGTCGGGGTGGCGCCAGAAGCGCGGTCATGCGTTTTTTGAGTTGGTGGAGCGCCATGAGTGGAACCGCTCCAACCCCAAGGCGCGCCTGAAGGTGGTGGCCTTTGAGCAGGAGCGCGACCGCATCGAAGGGATGATGGCCAAGATGCAGCCGCCGCTGGCCATGCGCGACGGGCTGGAGATTCGCGTGCAGGGGCGCGTGGAGATCGTGGAGCGCACCGGCGCGTTCCAACTGCGCATCCGCGAGCTTGACCCCTACCACACCATCAGCGCCCTGACCCAGCAGCGCGAGCGCGTCCTGGAAGCCCTGGACGACATGGGGATTTCGGAGCAAAACCTGGCGCTGGAGGTGCCCGAGGTGCCGCTGCGCGTGGGGCTGATCACCAGCGTGGGCTCGGATGCGTACAACGACGTCATCAACGAACTGAAGCTCTCGGGGCTGGGGTTCCAGGTGCTGGTCTTTGACGCGCGGATGCAGGGGGCCAAACTGGAGCACACGGTCTTGCAGGCGATGCGCTTCTTTGAAAAGAACCAGCACCGCGTGGACGTGGTGGCGCTGGTGCGCGGCGGCGGCGCCCGCTCGGACCTGAGCCAGTTTGACACTTTTGAGATCGGCAAGGCCATCTGCGAACTCCCCGTGCCCATGCTCTGCGGCATCGGCCACCACATGGACCACTGCCTGGTCGATGACCTCGTGCGCCCCTTCAAGACCCCCACGGCGGTCGCCCAGGCGCTGGTCTTCCAGGTCCAGAGCTTTGTCCAGGCGCTGGACACCATCGAATCCACCATGATCCCCGAGGTCCAACGCCAACTCTACGCCCACAGCGACACGTTGGACGTTGTGGGGCGGCAAATCGCCCGCGAGGCATCTTTGAGGGTCAGCGGCCGCGACGACGAGCTGCGCAACCTGACCACGGACCTTGGGCGCTGGACGCAAGCTCGCCTGCGCGAGGGGCGTCGCGCCCTGGGTGAGTTGTCCACGCGCGTCCCACGGGCCGCGCAGCGCACTCTGGACATGCGACGCCAGCGCCTGGACTGGTTTGTGGAGGGCCGCCTGGACCCGGATCGGCTCGACCGCCTCATGGCGCGGCGCCGAAACCGTCTTGAGGACCTCCAAACGCGCCTTGGCAACGCCGCACAGCGCCGCCTTGGCCGGGCGCGCCAGGAAGTCTCCCGGCTCCCCGTGGCCCAACTCCAACGTCGCACCGAGCGCCAGCGCCGCGAAATGCACGAACTCCAAGCTCGCCTTGAGCGCGCCACCACGCGCGCCATCGCCCAGCAACGCCGCGACCTGGACCACGCCGACCGCCAGCGTCAGGCGCTCGACCCCGAGCGCGTGTTGGAGCGTGGCTACGCGCTGGTGATCGACCCCGCGCAAGGCACCGTCGTCAAAGACGCGCAGCGCGTCGCCCCCGGCGCCCCCCTCAAGGTCCGACTGGCCAAAGGCCAGCTCGACGTCCAACGCATCCACCCTCAGGAGCCCACCGAATGACCGACGCCAACGAGACACCGCCGGAGCTGCCCTCTTCTGAAGAGTTGGGGTACAGCGACGCCGTGGCAGAGCTGCGCCAGATCCTCCAAGGCATCGAAAACGAAGAGATCGACCTGGACCAACTCAGCGCTCAGGTTGAGCGCGCCGCGCTGCTGATCCGCACCTGCCGGGACCGCATCGAACGCACCGAAATGCGCGTGCGCCGCGTCCTGGCCACCCTCTCGGACGACAAGGAAGAGACATGAGCGCCGACACCCGACCCAAGAGCGCCATCAACCGCCTCGGACAGGTCATGAGTCGCCTGGCGGGCCGTTTTGTCCCCTCGCCCTTTGTCCTGGCTGTCCTGCTGACGCTGCTGGTTTTGGCCCTGGCGGTCACGACCGGACAAGCCGTGGCGCAGTTGCCCATGGCCGAGCGCCTCAACAAGGTCCTCATCGGCGGCTGGGGCGGCGCCCTCTTTGGCGCTGGCGGGCTCCAGTTCGCCTTTCAAATGGTCCTGGTCCTGGTCACCGGCTACGCCTTTGCGCTCAGCCCCCCCATCCAACGCCTCATCGACAAGCTGGCCGCCATCCCCCGCAGCGCCGCACAGGCCAGCGCCGTGGTCGCGCTGGTGTCGTGCGTCTCAGGCTACATCCACTGGGGCCTGGGGGCCGTGGCAGGGGCATTGCTGGCGCGCGAGATTGGCCGCTCCTGGGCCGAGCGCGGCAAAGCCCTCCACTACCCCTTGATGGGCGCCGCCGCGTACAGCGGGCTCCTGGTGTGGCACGGGGGCCTGTCTGGCTCGGCGCCGCTGAAGGTGGCCGAGTCGGGCCACTTCCTAGAAAAGACCGTCGGCGTCATCCCCGTAGACCAGACCCTCTTTAGCGGCCTCAACCTGGTGGTCACCGTCAGCCTCATCATCACCACGGTCCTGGTCTACTACCTGCTGACCCCGCGCAACGAGGCCGACTGCGTGCCCTTCTCTGGCCCCACCAGGAGCGCCAGCCCCAAGCTGGTCAAGGTCGCCAAAGGAGACGGCACCCAGCACCCCATCATCGCCGCTCTGGAAGACTCACTGGTGATCCCAGCGCTGCTGGGCGGCCTCTGCCTGGCCTACGTGGGCCACGCCTTTGTGACCCAGGGCTTCAAGGCCCTCAACCTCAACACCGTCAACCTCTTCTTCCTGGCCGCCGGGCTCCTCCTGCACGGCTCGCCGCGCTCCTATGGCCGCGCCGCCGCCGATGGGGCCAAAGGCGCCGTGGGGATCGTGCTCCAATTCCCGCTCTACTTTGGGATCCTGGGCATGCTCAAAGCCAGCGGGCTCATCGTTCAACTCAGCGACTTCTTTGTCTCCATCTCCAACGCCACCACCTTCCCCATTTTTGCCTACCTCTCCGCCGGGCTGGTCAACCTCTTTGTGCCCTCGGGAGGCGGCCAGTGGGCCGTCCAGGGCCCGGTGCTGATGAACGCGGCCAAAGAGCTGGGTTTGGACCCCTCCAAAGCGATCATGGCGCTGGCTTATGGCGACGCCTGGACCAACATGCTGCAGCCCTTCTGGGCGTTGCCGCTGCTGGGCATCATGGGCCTCAAAGCCCGCGACATCATTGGCTACACCACGATCTTGTTTGGCATTGCCGCACCGGTGACCATCTTCTGGTTGCTGGTGTTGTGAACCCAACCCACACGACCCACATCATGTCCCTTGCCCACCAGACCCGGTGAGGCGACAACACACGCTCTCGTCAGGCCCAAAAAAGCGGCCCGGCGCTCAACCAAAGGCGCGGACAAGCCACAACGGCTCTCGCGCGCCCACGGAGGCAACAATCATGGCTGCCGAAGTCAAAATCTACACAACCCCCTACTGCGGTTACTGCCACGCCGCCAAACGCCTGCTTGATCACAAAGGCATCAACTACGACGAAACCAACGTCATGGGTGACCGGGCCAAGCGCAGCTGGCTGGTTCAGGTCACGGGGCGCACCACAGTGCCGCAGATTTTCATTGATGGGGTGGCGGTGGGCGGGTTTGATGACATCAACGCCCTGGACAGGCAGGGCAAGCTCGACGAGATGCTCAAAATCTCCTGAAGGACACAGCACCTGCCAAAGACGGCAGGCCCCGGCGTCACCCGGGGTCTTCGATCTTCCACAAGCCGTCTTCGAGCACAAAGGTCAGCTTGCGCGAGCCGTACTGCATGTACGCCACGTCCTCTCGCTCCGTGATGGGACTGTCCAGATTGGCCTTCAAATCCACGACCAACTCGTCAATCTCATCTTTGCGGGCCTCAAAGTCCTCTTTGAGGCTCTCGGCGCTCATGTGCTGGGCGTATTTGCTGGGCACAAAGCCCATCAACACCTCGTAGCGGCGCCCTTCAAGCGCGCGCACAAACGACACCAACGCTTCGCGCGGGGTCTCCTGGCTGTAAAGCGAGAGCACGCCGCTGGTGATCTTCCACCCGTCGTCTGTCAGACGCATCTGGAGGGTGTCGTAGTCGGTGTAGGACATGGTCGCCTGCACTCGGGCGGGGTTGTCGCCCGCAGCGCGCATCTCCAGCGAATACTCATCAAGGCCCTTGCGACGCTCGCTCCAGGCCGCCTTGAAGTCCTTGAAACTGACGCGCGCCTTCAAATCCGGCGAGAGCAACTCATACGCCTCGCGGGGATCATCGGCGGCGACGGCCTCGCCGTATTGCGTCACCACCTGCTGGGGCAGTGATGGGGCGCAGGCCATCAGGGAAAGCGTCAGGAGCCCGAAGGCCAGAATATGGAGCAAGCCGCTTGGCTTCATGTCATCTCCGCGTGTCGTTCACAAGGAGCGCCGCGTGGGGGCAAAGCGCACACACACCTTGCCCTTTGACGGTCTGTCATTCTGGTGCTGACGGGTGCAACACCAGAAGGCCAGGTTTTGTTCGGCGCTGAACGTCAAAGACAGTCTGGGAGCGTGCCGTGGCCGGGCAATAACGTCAAGTCTGGGGCAGCGCGGGCATGAGCGCCAGGGCGCTGGGCTTGCGCATGAGCATCGCCGCGGCCAGGTAGGGGTGGAGGTCTTCGGGGATCAGCTCGGCAGCCAACTGCTGGCCCACTTCAGCGTTGTCGCTGGTCTTGGGGGCGTCTTCAAAGCTGGCGGTGGCGCCAGCGCCCAGCAGGCCTTTGACCGACGCGCGGCTGTGATCGACAAAGCGCAGCGCCACATCGTCGCGCTCCACGCTGGCGCGCTTGCAGGCGATCTCAATGGCGTCTTCAAGGCCGCCAAGGTGGTCGACCAGACCCACGGCCTTGGCCCTGGAGCCGGTGTAGACGCGCCCGCGTCCCAGGCGGTGCACCTTGCGGCGGCTGATCTTGCGGCCCTGCGAGACGCGGTGCAGGAAGCGGCGGTAGAAGCCGCGGATGTCGCGCCGCAGGTTGATCATCTCGTCTTCGCCCAGGGCGCTGGTCAGGCTCATGAACCCAGAACCATGCCCGTCGTCCACGTGGTCAAAACGCACGCCGAGTTTTTCGAGCAGCTCGCCGCCCGAGAGCTTCCCGGCGATGACGCCGATGGAGCCCGTGATGGTCTCGGGGTGGGCCACGATCTCGTGGGCGGCCACGGCGATGTAGTAGCCACCGCTTGCGGCCACGTTGCCCAGCGAGGCGATGACGGGCTTGGACTCGGCCAGTTTGCGGATCTGGCGCCACATCAGGTCGCTGGCCAGCGCCGAACCGCCGGGCGAGTCGATGCGCAGCACGACGGCCTTGACGGACTTGTCTTTGGCCAGCGCCTGGACGGCTTTGATGACCGGCTCGGGGGTCAGAGCGTTGCGAATCTGGCCGGTCAGGCCGCCTTCGTTGCCCTGCATGATGGTCCCTTTGAGGTCCAGAACGGCCACTTGCGGCTTTTTGCGCCGACCAAGCGGCTTCCACTCAAAGGGCGGCAGCGAGGTCGCCAGGTATTTTTCCGAGGTGATCAACTCCACCGCGCGGTTGCAGTCGCCCTCTTGCTGGAGCGTCTCTTCAAGGGCATCGGCGTAGATGGTGTGATCGACAAAACCAAGGCGGCGAGCGTCGCGGCCCGAGATGGGGGCGCGGGCAAAAAGCTCCTGGGCGTCTTGGGCCGAGATGCCACGGCGGCGCGCGATGCGATCAGCGATGTGCTGGTTCATGCCGTGGGCAAGCTGCTGCATCATGATCATCTGGGGCCGGGTCATGGCGCTGCGCGTAAAGCGGTGCATGGCCGTCTTGTAACGCCCCAGGTTGACGAACTGAGCCTTGATCCCCGCCTTCTCAAAGGCATCGGCCAGGAACATCATCTCCAGACGCAGCCCAAAGGAGTAGAGCCTGCCAGGAGGGGTCATGGTGACCGTGTCGGCGGCGGTGGCCACCACGTAGTCTTTGACCATGCCCTGGTCCATGTGACAGACCACGCGCTTGCCCGCGCGGCGCACCTTGGCCAGGCGATCGGCCACCGCGGCGGCATCGACCAGGCTGGCAGGGCCTTTTTCGGCCTTGAAGTAGATCCCCTCGACGTCGCGGTCGCGCGCCAGGCGCTTGAGGAGGTTGTCAAAAACCCACCACGAACCCTTGCTGGGCAAACCAATCTTGATCGGCCCGATCTTGCGGGCCTTGCCGGTCAACTCCACGCCCGTGGGCAACTTGACGCGCACGTAGCGCCTTGGAGGCTCTTTTCGACCCGGCAAAAGACGCGTCAGACGACGCAGGCTGCTTCGCATAAGGTTGATGAGGTTGATGAGCAGAACGGCGATGGCTCGCAGCATGGGCACTCTCTCGTTCACTCGGTGTTGTTCGCCGAATTGATCGCCCGCACCACACCAACACACGTTGGTCAGGGGATGCAGCACGATGCACAAAAGGCCAAAGCCACACTGCGGTTTGGCACACAGGGGCAGTCCAACCCCCTTCACATCAAGGATGCGTCAGCGTATGGCCTCGACGCGCCCCAGTAGAGAAGGTTAATCGCTCACGCCCAGGAGTAAACCCCGCAACCCCAAAGGACATTTCTTTCTGAGGGTCGCCAGGAGCCCAAAACAGGCACGACGGCGTGTCTTGCGCGGACGCAGACCGGCACCAAGGCACAAAAAAAGCCACCCGGCAGTGCTCGGATGGCCTGAAGCGATCGACAAATCATCAAACGCGGGACATTTGCCCCGGGTCAATAAAGGGCTTTGAACTTAAACTCGGTTTTGCCCAGCCGAACGGTGTCGTTGTCGATAAGCTCTTCTTTAGAGATGCGCTTTTGGTTGACGTAGGTGCCGTTTCGACTGTCGAGGTCGATGATCATAAAGTTTCCGTTCTCATAACGGATCGTGCAGTGACGCGCGGACAAATAGGGGTCGGTCACCACAAGGTCGCAGTTGGCCGCCGTCCCAATGACGTTTTTGCCGTCAAAGAGCCGAAAGTCCATCCCTCTGTGGTTGCCGCTTTGCGCCACAATCCACCCCACGACCTGCTGCTGCTGCGCCTTCTCCAAACCTCGGATGTCGATCGCCTGCGTCCGCTCTTGACCACCCCCGCCGCCTTGCGCGCTGTAGTTGGGCACGCCGCCTGCCGGGCGGCCAAAACCGCCCTGGGGCTGCGCCCTCTGCGCTTGCGGGGGTCCGGCGGGTCGCCCTCCTGCCTGAGGAGGCGCCGTCAACCAACCCCCAGCCGGGCGCGCCCCCGGACCAGTGGGCGCCTGACCACCAGGGGCTCGTCCCGGACCTCGGCCCGGCGCTCGACCGGGCGCCTGACCACCGCCGCCACCTCCACCGCCCTGGGCCTTTTGGGCGGGCTGCGGCGCGTTGTTGTCTTGTCCACCCGGGGCCTTCTTGCGGTGCTTGCCCTTGATCCGATCCTCCACGGCGTGCTGGGCGCCATAAACCTTGCGGTCCATCTCGGCCATGGCGTCGGATGCGCGCGACTGAACCTTGCCCAATGTGTTGCGGTGAATCTGGGCCTGAACGTTGGCCTGGTATTGCTGCTTCTTTTGTTTAAGAAGATTGCCAAAAAGTGACTTGAAGATGTCCATGTTCCGGCTTCCCCGACCCCCAAAGAGGATCTGCACGCGACTGGAGCAGCGCCCACAGCGCCGACACTCAGATCATATGATAAGCCCCGCAATGGACACAGACAAGGTGGGGCCTTTGGGACCTCGTGGATTGATCCACCGCCCAAAGCCGTGGCTGCGGGCAAGGAACGCCCATCGAGCTTTTATCGGACCGACGGCTCCGCTGCCCACAAAGTGGACTCAGTCCACCAACCCGACGTGCTGCTGGCGGACCCAACCCAGGGTGCCATCCACAAGCTGGATCTGGAACCAACCATCCTCTCGCTGGGTCAACACGCGGACCACGGCCCCCTGATACATGTCGATGTGCGGTCGCCCCACGGTGGTGGGCGCCGGGTTGTCGCTCAGCCCAACGCCCTTGCCCAGCACCACCCCCACGGTGACGCTGTCAACCACGGCCTGACGGGCCACAACGCCCACCAACGCCAACAAGACCAGCACCGCCATCACACCCGCGCCCACCGTCCAGGCGTCTCGAACGCCGCCCTCCGGGCTGGAGCGCCGCAGGCCCAAAAAGACAAAGAAGAGCAGGTTGCCAAGCACCAGCGGCCCCAACAACCACCACCATCCAAACGACGTCAGCAGCCGCACCCAGAAGACCCCCTCGGGATCGCCCTGGGTCAAACGACCACGAACCTTCTGGGACATGCGCGCCACGCGAACACGCTGGCGGATGATCTCCAGGTTTTGCTTGATGGCCCCATCCGACGGCGCCCGCAGCCGCGCGCGCTCAAGCGCCCACAAGGCCTTGCCAAGCTCATCGGTCTGCGCCCATGAGGTGCCCAGGTTGTAGAGCAGGACCGGATCGGGGCCGCGCGTGTCCAGGAGCACCTTGTAGCGGCGCGCCGCCTCGGCGTGATCGCCCCCCAAGGCAGCTTCGGCCGCCTTGCGGCCCTCGCCGTCCAGAATCGCAGGATCGGGTTTGGCGGCCTGCGCCTGCGCGGCAGGCTGGTCACCGGCGGGTTGAGCCTGCGCCGCAGCACACGCCGACCACAAGACGATCGCCGCCACCGCCATCGATTGCCACAGTGCCTTCATCAGCCCAACACCTTCTTCAAATCGCTCAGCAGTTTGCCAGCGTCGATGACCAGCGCCTTGGCCTCGCGGCCATCTCCTGCCGCAAACCGCACGCTGTCGCAGCGCTCGCGCACGTCCAGAACCAGCTTGATGGTGTCCTTGGCCACCCCCTTGTCGCCAAGAAGCCGCTCAAGGCGGTTGCGCGACAAACTGCCAGGAGGCACCTCCAGCCCCGCCGCCAACACGTCCGTCAGCGCCTCCTTGATCTTGTCGCTGGCCCGCGCGGCGTCTCCAGCCTCGGCCAGGCGGCTGGCCTCATCCAGGAGCGCGCCCCCGCGTTTGGCCGCGCCGCGCCGTGCACGGTTGGGGTTGTCTTCCAATGAACGGCGGCGCCAGCCCAGCAGCACCAACCACAGCACGTAGCCCACCGGAGGCGCCAGCAGCGCCCCCCAAAAGACGGGACGCGCATAGACCGTGTCGCTGACCTCCACGGGTTCAATGACAGGCATCGGACGCAGCGGGCTCAGCGGCTGCTCGGCCACGCGGACCGATTCGGGCACGGTGCCTTCGCGCTCGATCAACTCCACCTCTTTCTGAGGGGGCGCCGCTGCCTTGCCAGACACCCTGACCTTGATCGGGCGCGACGACAGCGACACATACTTGCCTTGTTCGGGGTCAAAAGTGTGCATCACCAACGCCGGGATCTCCAAAACCCCTTCTTTGTTGGGGGTCAGGACCACCTCGGCGACCTTCTCTCCGCCCACCACGCGGCCGCGCACGTCCACTTTCTTGTCTTCGACGGGCTCCAGCAGCGTGTAAAGCTCGCTTTGGGGCATTTTGGGTAGCTCCACGCGCCCGATCATGCCCACGCCGCGCACCCTCAGGCGCACCGTCAGCGGCTCACCCACCGCCACCTTGATCTTGTCGGCCTTCACATCAAAGCTGTACTGGCCCACGTTGCCCTTTTGAAAGCCTTTGGGGGCACCAGCGGGCAGCGGACGGACCTTGAGTTTGACAGTGGGAGACGACACCTCAATGCGGCGGCGCCGCAGCGTCCTTCTGCCGCTGATGCTGCCCACCATCGTCATCGGCTCGACCTCAACCTCACCGACATGGAGCGGAAAGACCGCCATGACCTGAAGCGGGCGCACAGTGTAGCGCCGTCCATCGACCACTTTGCGCCGCTGGGCCGAGACCCGCACGCGCTGGTTGAGGTCTTCGGTCCAGAACCCATCAAAGTCGGGCACCTTGACGTCCTGGACCTCGGCACCAAAGGCCCCCACCTGACGGTCATCGACCATCATGCCGTACTCAACCTCGATCTGCTGGCCCACGTAGGGCTCCAACGTGCTGAAAACGGGCTCCAACGACACGGGCCCGGTCTGCTTCTTGGCGTTGGGGTCCAGCTTGCCGCGCGCCACCACCTTGATCTTGTGGTCGCGGCCCTGAACCTGCTTGTCGCCAATGCGCGCGATCGGGCTTTTGATGGTCACGGTGCCGGGTTTGACCGCCTCCAAGCCAAAATTGAAGGTGTAGGTCAGCGCCATGCCCTGGTTGGTGGCCTTGAACTGGGTTCCACGGCTCGAACCCACCTGCCGCAGCGTCCCAAAGTTGGGCTGGAGCACAAAGCGCACGTCCTGGCGGCCGCCGGTCTCCAACAACACGGTGTACTCCAGCGTATCGCCGACCTGAACGGTGCGGTTGTCCACCAAAGTGGTCATGGAGACTTCGCCCTGTTGGGCCACCGCTGCCTGCGGCCAGAGCGTCAGCAGCGCCATCGCCCCCAACACACCCCACAGGCCCCATGCGCGTCTGGAGATCAGGCGCGCGGACCTGTCGGCGTCACCAATCATTTTCAATGTAGCGGTCAGGCACATCTTCGAGGGCCTTCTTGAGCTGGAAGTTGTCGTCGTTGTCTTCGAGGTTCTCCAGGAGCTGCTCAATCGCCTCGCGGCGCTCTTCTTCGGGCGTGGCCTCCTCCTCTTCCTGGCCGGACTCCTGCTCGCCGTCTTGCGGCTCGTCCTGCTCGGAAGGCTCTTGCTGCTTGTCGCCCTCGTCTCCCTGGTCGGATTGCTCCTGGTCTCCTTCCTGGTCCTCGTTCTCTTCGTCGTCTTGCTCGCCGTCCTGCGGCTGGTTCTCCTGAGGGGGCGGCTGGGACTTGTCGCCGTCGAGCGGGATGATGCTGTAGAAGCGCGGCACCATCACGGGGCTGTCGACCTCCAGCATGAAGGACACCTCCTCCTCTTCGATCTTCTCGGTCCCCAGCGCCTGCTGAATGGGCGAGGTCTGGGGCGGGGCGACCTGGATGACTTGTCCGTCGGTGACGACGGTGTCGCCGCCCGCGTTGAGGAGCCGGAAAACCATGGGCGCTGGCGGCGCGGGGGGATCGTCTTCAAACTCTTCGTGGGCCAGCCCAAGTTGAATCTGATCGTCCTTCTGGGCGGCAAACTTCAGGAAGTCCGGATCGCCGGGGCAGTAGCGCAGGTGACGCACGGGGCCCTGGCCTCGGGGAAGCTCGGTGGCCGCTTCGGGGCGGTCGTTTTCTTCCAGGCGATCGTCGCCGCCAGACTGGCCGCAGGGCTTGTAGTGGTAGACCGACACGCTGTATGGGCCCTGCTCTTTGTTTTCCATGCCCCGAACCCGCAGCGCGACCTTGCGGGGCTCGGTGATGCCGCGCAGCTTCACGCCGTAGATCCTGCCTGCGGGCGTCTGGACCTCTTCCACGGTGCTGAGCACCTCCTGGCCGGTCTCATCCATCAGCGCCAGGTCCAGCACCGGCAGGCGCTGGCGCTCGGCGTCCATCTCGGACATGACGTCGATAAAGAGGTCGTCGCCGGGCTGCACGTCGTAGGTGAACCAGTCTTCGTCGTCCTCACACACGCGCAGCTTCTGGGGCTCGGCGCTGTTTTGGAGCGGCTTGGCGGCCTCCAGCGAGTCGTTGTCTTCGTAGTCGTCCTCCATGGCAAAGCACGGCGGGATGACCTCCAGCTTGACGTCGTACTTGAACTCCAGGTCCCCGTCGGCCACCACGCGCAGGAACGCCTGACCCAGATCGCGGCTGCCGGGGGCGATCTCCAGCATGTCTGCGGTCAACTTCAGCGGCCCGATCGCCCGCTCGGCCTTCTCTTCGCCCTCTTTGGGCGGCTTCATGTCCTCGGGGTTGTCCTGGCTGAGCCCCAAAACGGTCTCGCCGTCGGGCCCAAAGAGCACCAGACGCAACATCCCAGGCTCGGGGAGCATCTCGGGGTCTCCGGGCTCGCGCTCGCGCAGGCGAGTGAATGTTGCGGTGGCGCGGATGATGGATCCGGCGTAGATCGGCACCGCAAACCAGTCTTCGTCTTCCCCGCAGAGCGTCAACTCCTTCTGCTCGGGCTCCTCCATCTTGGTGGCCGCCTCGCGCTCGTCGTTGTCCTCCAGCGGGTCCTCCAGCGCCGAGCACGGCGGGTAGACCTTCATCAGGGCGACCTCAAAGGCCACCTTGGCGTCCATGTTGTCGGGCTTGATCTTCAGGGCGCCTTTAAAGGCCTCCAACGCCTCGGGCCACTTCTCCTGGCGAAAGTGCGTGATGCCCATGTGGAAGAGCGCCTTGAAGCGCAACTCCGGGTCCGAAGACTCCAGCGAACGCGACAGGTTGGCCACCGCCTGATCCGACTCGGTGTTCTCCAAAAACCCGATCCCCAGGTCATAAAAGAGCCCTGGAGAGCTGGGGATCTGCTCGGCGGCCGCCTTGTAGCTGGCCAGCGCCTCGGCAGACTCGCCCGATTCAATGTGCTGGTTGCCGCGCTCGACCGCGGGCGCCTTGGTGCGGACAAAGGTCTCGTACATCGTGTCGCAGCCCTGGCTTCCAATGGCCAGCGCCACCACCGGCGCCAACAAGAGCACCTTGGCCATCTTCTCAAACTGCGTCTCATCGCCGTGACGCCCGGGCGTCACACGGTGGCGCAGCCAGAAGGCCGGGTGCACCCCGCGCCGCTCACCCAACAACGTCGCCAGGAGCAAGAGCACCAGCGCCGGAAAGAGGAAGAAGTGGAAGCGATCCTCGCCCTCCACGCGCAGCAAACTGGCCAACTCTTCCTTCTCCAGCTCGTTGAGCGTCTGGGTGATGGCGTTGGCGATGCTGCCCCGATCGCTGTAGTGGAAGTACTGACCGCCGGTCATCTGGGCGATCTCTTTAAGCGGTCCGTCGTTGAGCCGGGTGTAGACCGTGTTGCCTTTGCGATCGCGCAGATAACGGGCGCGGCCGCCCTTTTGGTCCACGATCGGGATGGGCACCCCTTCGGCTGAACCAAAGCCAACCGTGTAGACCCGGATGCCGCGCTCTTTGGCCAACTCGGCGGCGGCCACAGGATCGCCCTGGTGGTCTTCGCCGTCGGTGATCAGCACCACGACCTGGGTCTTGGCCCGCTTGATCTGGTTGTCGGGCTTGAGCGACTCGTCGTCTTCCTTCTTCTGACGCCCGATCCGCTCGCCGGTGAGCAACTCAATCGAGTCGATCAACGCGCGCCCCGACGCCGTGCCGCCCACGGGCATGTCGCTGGGGTCGAGCTTGCGCAAATAGAACTTCACGGCGCCGTAGTCGGTGGTCAGCGGTGCCTGAGCAAAGCTGACGCCGGTGAAGACCACCAAACCCACGCGGTCCCCGCGCAGCTGCTTCATCACGCGGGTCAACTCGTCCTTGGCCGCGCGCAGCCGGTTGGGGTTGACGTCCGCCGCCAGCATCGAGCGCGAGATGTCCAGCGCCAGGACCACGTCGATCCCTTCGCGCTTGACCGTCCGGGCCCGCTCGCCCCACTGCGGCCTGGCCAACGCCACCACAGATAGCGCCAGCGCCATCATGACCAGCACAAACTGCAAGACCTGCTTGCGGCCCGAGCGGCGCGCCAGGAGCCGGGCGTTGCCCAGCTTGCGTGCCACCTGGTTCTTCCACCACCAGTGCCAGCCGTACAAAAGCGAGAGCGCCGGCACCAGCAGCAGCGCCCACAACCATTGAGGTTCAGCCCATTGCATGTTCCAACCCTCCTGTCATGGGAACGGCCTGATGATCAGGTACGTCACCAACATCTCCAGCACCAGCAGCAACACCGCCCAGGCCACCAACGGTCCGTAGACCTGCTGGCGGCTGACGCTGGTGATGTCTTCCACCGCTGCACGTTCAAAGTTGTCCAGAATCTCGTGGAGGTTTGACTCCAGCGCGCGGCGATCCGTCGCCCGGTAGAAGGTCCCACCGGTGCGCTTGGCGATCTTCTCCAAAAGCTCCGGGTCCACGGGGTAGTCCTGATAGCGGTAGGTGATGCGACCGCTGCGCAGGTTGCGCCCCACCGGCACCCTGGCCTTGCCTTCGCGGCCCACCAGGATGGGGAAGATCTTCACCCCGTGCTCCACACCAAAGTCTGCCGCTTCAAGCGGCGAGAGGTTGCCGCCGCGCCGGTCGCCATCGGTGATGAGGACAATGATCTTGGTGCGCGGGTCTTCGTCGAGGCTCGACATGACACCGTCTTCGCCCTGCTCGCGCAGCCCTGCCACCCCGCGCCCCAGCGCATTGCCAATGGCCGTGCCCGACCCATCAATGTCGCCAAGCTCAAGCTGATCAAGCTGGCGCAGGATGGTGCCGTAGTCCAAGGTGAGCGGAAATTGCAAAAAGGCCTCGCGGGCAAAGACCACCATGCCGATGCGGTCCACGGTGCGCTCCCGCACCACGTCCGCCAGGACCTCTTTGGCGACCTCAAAGCGGTTGGGCGGCTCTTTGCCCTTGCGCTGGTACTCGGCAAGCTGCGGATCGGTCACGTCAATGGCCTGCATCGAGCCCGACATGTCCAAGACCACGTAGATGTCGATGCCTTCAACCTCGGCTTCTTCCTCTTCGGGGATGCTGGGGCGCGCGCAGGCGATGATCAAGAGCCCCACCGCCACCAGACGAAGCAGCGGCATGAGCTGTCGCAGCGCCACGCGAGGGCCGCCGCTGACCTGACGGGCCAACTCCACGCGCGAAAACATCACGGGGCTGCTGCGGCGATGCCTGCGGCCGTACAAAAGCAGCCCGTAGAACGGCAAAAGGATCAAAAGCAGGAGCACCCACGGATACTCAAAGAGTTCAAGCATCTTTGTCCTCCCCTTCGTCCGACGCTTCGGACGCCTCCTCCGACACTTCGAAAGCCCCGAAGGCCTCTTCGGACGCTTCAGCGGCCACTTTGGCCGCCTCATCACCCTCTTTGGCCTCACTTACGCCATCATCGGAGCCATCATCGGCCACTTCGGCGTCTTCTTCGGCCTGTGGAGCCGTTTCAGAAGGCGCATAGGGGCTGGATTCTTCCTGCGCGGGCGGCTCCTGGCCATCTTGGGCAGGTTCTGCGGGCGCGTCGACCTCTTCGGCGGTGTCTTTCTTGGCGTCTTCTTCGGTTTTGGAGCCCAAAACCCCTTCGCCAAGGATGGTGGCGCGGGTCAACTCGACCAGTTGGAACGCGCGGCGCAGCACATCGGTGGCCTCATCCTCTGTGGGGGCGTACCTGGCAAACTTCACAATGTCGCAGTCCTGCAAAAGGAGCGTCACAAAGTGCAGATCCATGCCCCTTGGCCAGCGCACGTCCAGCAACAACGCGGTCAACTCCTCGGTGGTCATCTCCAGACCCGCCGGATCGGTCAAACTGAGGTTGTAGCGGCGCCCAAGATACTCGCGCACGGCCTCAGAGACGCGCACGTAGAACTCTTCGGACTGTCCCTCGTCCAAAAGCGACGACGCGGCGATGGCGCCGAGCTTCTCCAGGGCGATTTCGTGAGCCGGACGCGGGGGCGGCGGCGGAGGAGGCGGCGGCGGCGGCGTCAAAACCTTGTAGAGCAGCGCGCCCAGGCCAAAGGCCAGCAGCAAACCCAGCGCGATCCCCGCGATCCAGGTCAACGTCCAGTCCTCGATCCACACCGAGACCGGTTTTCGCACCGCTGGCATCTGCGGATCCTTCTCGTTGGCTACCACGCTGACGATTCGAATCTTCACCGCCTGGGTCGAGACCGCAGAGATCCCGCCCTCGGCGTCCATGATCTTCAAATCAAAGGGCTCAAGCACGTGCGTCCCTGGCCTATAGACCGCAAAGGACATCTTGACCGTCTCGGTGACCGAGGTGTCCCCCGGCTGAACCTGAACGGGCACGCGCTCAACGTCCAAAAGCTCAAACCGACCGGTCTTTTGCTCCTGGGGCAACGCCAGCGACGTGTCCAGCGGGCGCTTGATGTCCAACTGGATGATCAGCGGCGTGCCGACCGAGGCCTTCAGCGGCCCTTTGTCGTTGGGACCAATGGTCTGAAGCTTTCCATCGACCATCGCGCCGAAGCTCTGCTTCAGAGACACCTCGCCCTTGACCTTGGGCGCCACTGCGGGCGCGGCCACAGGCGGCGGTTGCGGGTCTTTGGTCGGCGCGCCGGCGTCGGTCGCGGGGGCTTGCGCCGACGCCACCTGCGCCAGCGTCACCAGCCACAGGGTCAAGAGGACTTCAATAGCGCTTGGCGCGCAGCTTGAAGTAGTTGACCAGCGGCTCCAGCAGGCTTTTGTCGGTTTCAACATGGATCGCATCGATCTTGAGCTTGTGAAACATCTTTTCGCGGCGCTCGCGAAGTGCGCGCGCCATCTGCCGGTACCGCTCTCTGCCTCGACGGCTGAGCGTGTCCAGCACAATGATCTCTCCCGTCTCGGGGTCTTCCATCGAGACGGTCCCCATCACAGGGATTTCTTCTTCGGCCGGGTCCAGCAGGACGATGGGCACCAGGTCGTGGCGGCGCGAGGCGATGTGCAGCGCGCGCTTGTACCCCGAGTCCTGAAAGTCCGAGAGCAGAAAGGCCACCGAGCGACGCTTGCAGACGCGGGCAAAGTAGTTGATGCCCTCGGCCAGGTTGGTTCCGGGCTGCTCTGGGGTGAACTCCAGGATCTGGCTGATGACCCGCAGGACGTGCTTGCGGCCCTTTTTGGGGGGAACAAAGACCTCGATCTTGTCGGTGAAGATGATCAACCCGACGCGGTCGTTGTTCTTGATGGCTGAGAACGCCAGCATGGCGGCCATCTCGGCGGCCACCTCCTGCTTGCTGCGTCCGCCGGTGCCAAAGCGCTCGCTGGCCGAGGCGTCCACCATGATGAAGACGGTCAGCTCGCGCTCTTCGACAAACTGCTTGACGTAGACCTCTTCCATGCGCGCGGAGACGTTCCAGTCGATGAGCCGGATTTCATCGCCGGGTTGGTAGAGGCGCACCTCGTCAAAGTCCATCCCCCGGCCTTTGAAGACCGATTGATAGGAGCCCGCCAACTGGTCGTTGACGATGCGGCGCGTGACAATTTCCAGTTTGCGCACGCGCTTGATGAGTTCGCGGCGTTGCTCGGCGCGAGCCTCCGCGTCGTCTTCTGAGGGCAGCGCCCAGGGATCTTCAGGTTCAGAATCCCCAAGCAGCCACGACAACCACCCCATGATGGCCTCCGTCGTCGGGTGTCAGGGGATTTCGATGTGGTCGAGGATCTCCTGGAGGAGATCTTCGCTGGTTTTCTCCTCCGCCTCGGCCTCGTAGGTGAGGATGATGCGGTGGCGAAGCACATCGGGGGCCACGGCCTTGACGTCTTCGGGGGTGACATAGCCCCGGTGACGCATGAAGGCGTGGGCGCGGGCGGCCTCGTGCAAGAAGATCGAGGCGCGCGGCGAGGCGCCGTACTCGATGAGGTCTGAGAGCTTGCTGAGGCCAAAGTCGCCGGGGTTTCGCGTGGCGAAGATGATGTCGATGATGTAGTCCTTGACCTTATCATCGATGTAAATCTGCCCGACAACGTTGCGGCCGCGCTTGATCTCTTCGGCGTTGGTGACGGTCTGAAGCTCGACTTTGCGCCGCGCGGTCATGCGGTCCATGATCTGGCGCTCTTCGTCGCGGGTCGGGTAGCCGACCTTGATCATGAACATGAAGCGGTCGACCTGGGCTTCGGGCAGGGGGTAGGTGCCTTCCTGCTCGATGGGGTTCTGTGTGGCCAGGACCAGGAAGGGCTCATCGAGCGGGTAGGTTTTGCCGCCGATGGTGACCTGACGCTCCTGCATGGACTCCAGCAGGGCGGATTGGACCTTGGCCGGGGCGCGGTTGATCTCATCGGCCAGGATCAGGTTTGAGAAGATCGGCCCTTTGCGGGGTTCAAACTCTCGGGTGGCCTGATTGTAGATCATGGTGCCGACGAGGTCGGCGGGCAGAAGGTCGGGCGTAAACTGGATGCGCCCAAAGTCCACCCCCAGGGTCTGCGCCAGGGTCTTGATCGTCAGCGTCTTGGCCAGCCCGGGCACACCCTCAAGCAGCACGTGGCCGTCGCAGAGCAGACCCAGCAGCAAGCGCTCAATCATATAGCGCTGGCCCACCACCACTCGGTGGACCTCTTCAATGATGCGATCGATGAAGGCCGACTCCGTGCGGACCATCTCGTTCAATTCGCGGACATCCATCCGTTTGACCTCAGTCACTCATCAAAGTTCACGATTCATCCATACCCGGGGCATGTCGGTGCCAGACAAAATGCACTCCACAACAGGTCCGAAAAATATCACGGGACAAGGACAGTCAATGGAGCGCACGGCAAAAGACAGCCCGAGCGCATCTTCCAGGCCATCAAAACAGCCAAGAAGGCCCCACAGGGGCAAGCCAACGTACTCCCCATGGGGCACCAATGGCAAGGCGCGGCGGCGCGAGCAGTCCTCTCAACACCATCGAGGCCCGATTTCTTCAAGCCCACGGTTTTTTCTGAACTTTGCGCGTTCCTGTTGTCATGGTCGATGAATCTTTACAAACCAGAGGCAAGGCTCTACGAACTATCTCCGGCCCGATCTGGGCATGCGAAGCACACAAGCGTGGGGGTTGATGAATGTTCAAGAAGGTGTTGATTGCCAACCGTGGCGAGATCGCGGTGCGCGTGGCCCGAGGCCTGCGCGAGCTGGGCATCAGCCCGGTGGCGATCTACAGCGAGGCTGACCGGGGTGCGCTGCACGTGCGCAGCGCCGACGAGGCCTACTGCGTGGGTCCTGCGCCCAGCGCCCAGAGTTACCTCCAGGGCGACCGGATCATCGAGGTGGCGCTGGCCTGCGGGGCCGAGGCGATCCACCCCGGTTATGGCTTTTTGTCGGAGAACGCCGGGTTTGCCCGCGCCGTGACGGCCGCCGGACTGACCTGGATCGGTCCGCCGCCCGACGCCATCGTGGCCATGGGCAGCAAGACTCTGGCCAGGGCGACAATGGAGGCCGCTGGGGTGCCGGTGGTGCCGGGCAGCGGTGCACTGGACAACGCCGACGAGGCGCTGGCGTTTGCCAAGAAAATCGGCTTCCCGGTCCTGGTCAAAGCCGCAGCGGGCGGCGGCGGCAAGGGCATGCGCCGGGTCGACCGCGAGGAAGACTTCAAGTCGGCCTTTGACGGCGCCAGGCGCGAGGCGTTGGCCTCGTTCGCCGACGAGACGGTCTTTGTGGAGAAGTTCGTCGTCAAGCCCAAGCACGTCGAGTTCCAGCTCCTGTCCGACACCCACGGCAAGCACCTGCACATCCTTGAGCGCGACTGCTCGGTGCAGCGCCGCCACCAGAAGGTCATCGAAGAGACCCCCTGCCCGATCATCCGCCCCGAGGTGCGCCGCGCCATGGGTGAGGTCGCCACCAAGGCTGCGGCCGCCGTGGACTATGTGGGCGCGGGGACGGTGGAGTTTCTGCTCGACATCGACCAGAACTTCTACTTCCTGGAGATGAACACGCGCCTGCAGGTCGAGCACCCGGTCACTGAGATGATCACGGGCTTGGATCTGGTCCACTGGCAGGTGCGCATCGCCGCCGGAGAGCCGCTGCCCTTTGAGCAGGATGAGATCGTGCCCAACGGGGCCTCGATCGAGTGCCGCATCTACGCCGAGGACCCCAGCCAGAACTTCATGCCCTCGCCGGGCCTGATCCAACACATCCAAGTCCCCCAAGGCCCCTGGGTCCGCGACGACAGCGGGGTCTTTTCGGGCGCCGAGGTGCCGGTCCACTACGACCCGATGATCTCCAAGCTGGTGGTCTGGGGCCGCAACCGTCAGGACGCCATCGCGCGGATCAAGCGGGCGCTGGGCGAGTACGTGGTGCGGGGGATTCGGACCAACATCACCTTTCATAAGGCGATTTTGGACCACCCGACCTTTGTGGACGGCACCTACGACACGCAGTTCCTGGCCCGAACCATCGATGAGCTGCTGGAGACGAGCGCCAAACGCGACCCGGAGCTTGAGGAGTTGGCGACCATCGCGGCGGTCTTGGCGTCCTTTGAGAAGGATCGCGCTGCGGCGGCCAGCTTCAACGCCCCCGGTGAGAACTCGGGCGGCAAGGGCGGCGATTCGTGGAAGCTCTACGGGCGCTACAAGCAACTGCAACGTTTTTAGTCGGCCGCCAGGAGGTCACCATTGAAGAAGATCTATACCGTGGCGCCCGGCACCGACGACGAGCGCAACATCGCCATCGAGTTTGACCCCGAGGCCAACCTCTACCACATGACCCTGGACGTGGGCACCGAGCAGGCCCGCGACGTGGCCGTGGACGCCGCGTGGATGGCACACGGGGGCATGCGGATGCTCATCGACGGCCAGTCCTACGACGTGGACACAACACAGACCAAAGAAGACTGGGCGGTGCTGCTGCGCGGTCAGGTTTTTGAGCGCCGCGTCTTTGACCAACGCAAGCTGCGCATGGCACAGGCCACCGGCAAGGGGCTGTCCAACAACGACCCAGAGCTCAAAACCCCCATGGCGGGCCGCGTGGTGACCGCGCTGGTCGAGCCCGGTCAGGCCGTCGAAGAGGGCCAGGGCGTGGTCGTGGTCGAAGCCATGAAGATGGAAAACGAGCTCAAAGCCCACCGCGACGGCGTCATCGGCGCCATCAAAGTCGAGCCGGGCCAGACCGTCGAGGTCGGCGCAGTGCTGCTGACCATCGAAGACGCCCCATAAACCGCGGGTCCGGGGGTGCACCCCCGGCGGGGGCATGGGGGCTGGCCCCCAAAAGCAGCCCCTCGAACTCAAGATCGCGCAGCGGAACATGCACCACTGCGCGATTGCTTTTTAAAAGGCATGGAAGCGAAGAAAGCGGTTGGATGATGCCGCTGCGCGGCGGCTCTGGTGCTCGAAAGTGCGTTTGGGAGGCTTGCCAGGCTGCAGTTGGGGGCCAGCCCCCAGACCCCCGCCGGGGGCGCGCCCCCGGACCCGCGGCTTATGGCCTCATTGACGCGCCCACCAACCCCTTGATAGACCTTCTGCGCTCGCCCGGAAGAACCTTCTGCGTTGCGAACGTTTGCCCTCAGCGGCGGCCACACAACGCGGCTCGCCTTGCCGACGGATGCCCATGACCCGCTCCTTTACAGCGCTCGCCGTTCTCCTGCTCCTGGCCCTGACGGCCGGTTGCCAGCAGTCCGAAGACGTCCAACTCGTCTCCCGCACCGATTTTCGCTGCTACGCCGCCACCGAGTCGATGCGGACCATCGGCCACGCGCGCCACAAGCGCAAAACGGGCCAAATCGCCCGGATCGAGCGCCTGCTGACCCACAAGCTCGAAGCCCTCGACGAAGCCAAGCTGCGCAGCGAAATGGCGGTGCTGCGCTGGGAAGTGGCCGACATCGGTCGCCAACGCGACTGCGCCGAGGCCTACTACGAGCCCGGCAGCACCAAGCTGCGCCAGGGCTTCGCCGACGACAGCGGCCAGATCCTCATCAAGGCCCCCAAATACATCGACTACGGCCCCATCGAGCGCAACTTCAACGAGGCGTTCGACAAAGTCCCCAAACGAATGCAGCCCCACGGCTTCGCCGAGCGCGCCGCCCTCCACATGGCCGAGGCCGCCCTGGCACAGGGCCGCATGGACGAGGCCATCAAGCGCGCCGGAGACTACCTCGAAGATGACCCGCGCGGGCTCTACACCGACAGCCTGAAGCTGGTCCTGGCCGACGCGCTGCTCCACCAGGGAGAGCGGGCGCGGGCGGTGGTGCTTTACAAAGATGTGGGGGAGCTGCGCATTGGGATCGACGCACAATACGCACGCTACAGGCTCTCGAGGCTGCTGGACGCCGAAGGCCAGCAAGACGAAGCCAAGAAGCTCTTTGATGACGTGGTCAAATGGGCCGAGCGCGGCGGGCGCGAGGCCATGCACCACGTGCTGACCCACCTCTGACGCCGCGCCTCAGAAACACCACTGCGCTTACTCTGCGACGACGATCTCCACCCGATCGGTGTCCTTGGTGCCGCCGTCGTCAATGACGGTCAGTGTGATCAGGACCTCACCGGGGGCCGTGAAGGTGTGGAAGATCTGGGGGCTGACCGATTGCAGAATCGGCGCCTCCTGCCCCACCTGAAACCAATACTCTACAAGCTGCCCGTCCTCATCGGCGGAGCCCGAGGCGTCCAGGAGGATGGTTTCGCCCAGCTCGACGGTCAACGGCGCTTGAAGCAGGGCCGCAGGGGCCTGGTTTTCAATGTCGGCGTTGGCAAAATCGGTGTCGGGATCACCGCAGGCCGCCGCCGAAGCCAGCAGCAGCGCCGTCATGGACAGCAAGAGGGTCGTCTTCATGGCAAACTTCAGCCTTCCTGGGGGGGCAGGTACTTGTTGATGATGAACCCAAGGTTTTCGCGGGTCCACTCGGGGATCAGATCCGGCGAGGTGATGATGGCGTTTTTGAGGGCGTGGTAGGCCTCGCACTCTTCTTCTTTGCCAAGCGGGATGGCGCCGACGACGCGCTTGACGACGCGCTGCGCGTTGGCCGAGTTGGCCATGAGGTTGGCGATGATGTCGGCCACATCGACGTGGTCGTCTTCGTTCCAGACGTCGTAGTCGGTCGCCAGTGCCAGGCAGGCGTAGCACATCTCGGCTTCACGGGCGATCTTGGCCTCAGGAAGGGCCGTCATGCCGATGAGCGAGGCGCCCCAGGCGCGGTGCATGTTGGACTCGGCGATGGTGGAGAAGAGCGGCCCTTCCATGCAGACGTAGGTGCCGCCGTCGTGCACGGTCAGCCCTTCCTTGCGGCTGGCGTCCAGGAGGATGGCGCGCAGGTCGGGGTGGAAGGGGTAGGAGAAGCCGCAGTGGACGGCGATCTCATCGTAGAGCGTGTTGACGCGGCTGCGGGTGCGGTCGATGACCTGATCGGGCACCACAAAGTGGCGCGGCTCGATCTCCTGGCGCAGGCTGCCCACGGCGCTGACCGAGGTCAACCAGAAGACGCCCAGCTTCTTGAGCGCCCAGATGTTGGCCCGCACGGGGATCTGGGTGGGGTTGATGCGGTGGCCGCGGCCGTGACGGGGCAGGAACGCCACGCGGCGCACGCCGGCCTCCGTCTCCATCTCACCGACGATGATGGCGTCCGAGGTCGGCCCAAAGGGCGTCTCCATCTGGACCTCTTCCAGAACCGTCATGCCTTCCATGTTGTAGAGGCCGCTGCCCCCGATGACCCCAATACGAACCGGCTCCCTCTGACCCATCTGACCCTCCCAGGCTCCCTGATGACATGTTGGTGTTGTGTGCGGACTGGCGAGGCTGCCCTCGGCGGCGTAGGGCCGTCGGGTCTGGATGGTGGGCTGCGCGCTCAGGCTCCGGCGCCAGTGTTATACCCCCATCGCGGGGGCGTTGAAAGGGGCGCTTGGTCAGCCGCATTGGCGGTGGAGGGTCAAAGATGCATTTGAGCCTTGCTCTTGGCGCGCGGGGCCCTTAAGTTTGTTCTTGCCGGCGCTGAGCAGTTCGTGGCGGTGACATTTGTTAAACCCCTTGTATTCGTATTAGAGGGAGTCGTCACTGGGTGGATACAGCCAGGCCCCAACTGACCAGGGGAAGGCTCGACGCTGCCCACAACCACACCCACCTTGTTATCACAAGGGTCTAATACAATAAGCCCATACCGGCTGCACCGGGGCCGAGCACGCACGGCGCGTCTGTGAGATTACTCCAGACGCGCTTGTGCATTTCTTGGGGTCCCTTTGGGCTCACCCGGGAGGCCAGCCCAGCGCGCGGCCCCCGATGATGTGCATGTGCAGGTGGTAGACGGTCTGGCCGCCGTGCTGGTTGCAGTTGATGACCAGCCTGTAGCCGCTCTGGTCGATGCCTTCGCTGCGGGCGACCTCGGCGGCGGTCAGGAGCATCTTGCCAAGCAACGCCTGGTCTTCGGCGGTGGCGTCGTTGATGGTGGGGATGTGGCGCTTTTTGGGGATGATGAGCACGTGGGTGGGCCCAGCGGGGTGGATGTCCCGAAAGGCCAGCACGTCCTCGTCCTCAAAAACCTTATCGCAGGGGATCTCTCCCCGGATGATTTTGCCAAAGATGGTGTTGTTGACCGGCTCGCTCATGGGGCGCTCCTGACGTGAGGTCGGCGCGTGGCCGTTTGTCTGTGAGTGTGTTGGGGCGGCGCTGTGGTGCGTCCACAACCGCGCAAGAGAGGCCTCCAGGCCTTTTCTGAGGCTACATTGCGGGCTGCATCATACAAAAGAAGGCCACGCCTCCAAAGGGGATGGCCTTGCAAGCGCGATTGTTTTGGGAAAATGCGCCCTAGAAGGTCTTTTCGCTGTCGATGAGCAGCGTGACGGGGCCGTCGTTGAGCAGCTCGACGTGCATGTGGGTGCGAAAGCGGCCCGTCTGACACTCAGCGCCCAGGGCGGTGGCCCGCTCGACGAAGCGATCCACGACGGGCTCGGCGATCTCGGGAGGCGCGGCGCCAATGAAGCTGGGGCGGCGGCCTTTGCGGCAGTCACCGTAGAGGGTGAACTGGCTGACGACCAGGAGCTTGCCGCCGGCTTGAAGAACGTCGCGGTTCATCTTGCCGTCATCGTCGGGGAAGATGCGCAGCCCCAGGACCTTGCGCACGCACCAGTCGAGGTCTTTGTCGGTGTCGTTGCGGCCAGCGGCCAGCAAGACCAGCAGGCCCAGGCCGATCTGGCCGACGACCTCTCCTTCAACGGTGACGCTGGCGCGCGAGACGCGCTGAATGACTGCCCGCATGCTGGCTCACTCGTCCGAAGAGGAGGTGGAGCGACGGCGACGACGGCGGCGGCGCTTGGGAGCCTCTTCCTCTTCTTTGGGGGCCTCTTCTTCAGCGGCGGGCTCGGGGGCCGGTGCTTCTTCCGCAGCGGCGACCGGCTCTTCGGCGGGGACTTCTTCAGCGGCGGGCTCGGGAGCAGGCTCGGGTTCCGGGGCTGGCTCAGGCTCGGGGGCAGGCTCAGGTTCCGGGGCCGGTTCGGGCTCGGGAGCAGGCTCGGGTTCCGGGGCGGGCTCGGGCGCTGGGGCCGGAGCGGGCGCGGGGGCCTGACCACCGGCGAGCGCTTCAAGGCGCGCGGTGATCTTCTCGACGCTGCCGCCGTGCGCTTTTTTGACGGCGGCCGCCAACGAGGCGACCTCTTCGGCGCTGTACTCGTCCTTGTCTGCCATTCCAAGGTCTTTGAGCGACCCTTTGAAGACGTTGCGGGCCGATTGGAAGTCAAACCGACGCTCAAATGCACGGACAAGCTCAGTTTTGCCGATGTTGCTCATGGAGCCTCCTTTCGATGGTCTTGTGCCGCCGCTGGCCACGCGGCCTGGGGGAACGCCGGGAGCAAGGACAAGCGGGCCGCGCACAGCCCCACGGACACCACTTGCTTCTCGAAGTCGGACACCGCCGTCAATCATCGGACGGATCCTTGTTAGGCACCGGCCCCCACGAACTCCTGTAGGTGATTGAATGTATACAACAGGACGGATCGCCTCTGTCAAGTTTGCCACCCCAAGGACCGTGGACAGGTGCCACGGCCTACCCCACAATGAGGGCACGGTGTCTTTGATCCAAGGGAGAAGCGATGCGCTGGGACGACGTGAGGATATTTCTGGAGGTGTACCGCACGGGGAGCCTGACCCAGGCCGCCCGCAGCCTCCAAACCACGCAGGCCACCATCAGCCGCCGCATCGCAGGCCTTGAAGACGCTTTTGGACGCGCCCTCTTTGTGCGCACCCCCGAAGGCACAGCGCCGACGGACCTGGCCAGGCACCTGCTGCCCAGCGCCGAGGCCATGGAGACAGCCAGCGTCCGCATGAACACCGTCCGGGATAGCTTCGGTCAGGAGCTTCAGGGCTCGGTGCGTCTGGCCACCACCGAAGACGTGTGCGCCAACCTCATGATCCCGCTCCTGGCCCCGTTTCGGAGGCTTCACCCCCGGCTGCGCATTGAATTTGTGACTGGTCAGGGCCTGGTGGATTTGACGCGCTTGCAGGCTGACATCGCCATCCGCACCGTGCGCCCCACCCAGGGGGATCTGATCATCAAGCGCCTGACGAGCACCTCAGGGCAGATTTTTGGCAGCAAGGCCTACGCGGACACCCACGGCGAAAAACCACCCACGCAATGGGACTGGATTGGCTGGGGCAGCGACCAGCACTACATGCCCGAAGAGCGCTGGCTCAAAGAGCACCTGCCGCAGGTCGAGCCGGTCTTGCGCGCCAACAGCATGCAGGTCCGCCGCAGCGCCGTGCTCAACAACCTGGGGGTCACCATCCTACCCAGGGACTTCGCCCTGCTCTTTGACGGTCTGGCGCCCATGCCACACGCGCTGCCCCAGATGCCGCGCTACGCCACCTGGATCATCGCCCACGCCACGCTCCACAAAGAGCCGCGCGTCAAAGCGGTCTGGGACTTCATCGTCAACCAGGACCACGGCGCCTTCAAAACCCAGGGCTCACATCCGCCCGAGCATGACTGAGACCGACATGCTCAGGCCGTCATAAAAGGGCGCCTGCCGGGCAAAAGCGTCAAAGTCAACGCTGGTGTAGTGCACCCCAGCCGCCAAACGAAACCAATCTTCATCGGTGGGCTTCCAGACTCCGCGCAAGCCCACCTCCCAACCCAGCCCATCGGCAAAATCTCTGCCCTCAAAGAGCTCATTCTCCCACTCGCTGACGCGACGCCCATCCGGGGTGTCGCGGTCTGAACCCTTCAGATAAAACCCTGCCCCACCGCTGCCAAAGGCCAGGGGCACCTCCAACGAGAAATCCTCCAGGCCAATCGGGATCTGAGGGGCGATCTGCAACCCCATAAAGACAAACTCTGAGCCCAGCTCCAGACGACTTTTGCCTTTGTAGGTGATGCCTTCGGGCAGATCGGTCTGAAAATCCTCTGCGTTGACCGGTCCGCTGCGTTGGTAGAAGACCGCCCCAACATTGACCCAGTCCCACAAGGTCACACCGCCCTCCACACCCCAGGCGTGGCTGACGCGGTTGCCCGTGGCCATCAAGCGCCCATGGGGCGCCACAAACCAGCCCACTGGGCCATCTTCACTCTGGGCCTCGACCCCTGCGCTCTGGGCCGCCGCCTGCGATGGCGTCCACGCCAGCATGCACAGCGTCCACAACGCAACCCAGCCCCCCACACCGATGATCACCTTGTTGTCCTTCATCGTCATTGCCTCCGTCGTGTTGTGTCGCATTAGAAAAAGAGCAGCGCGTTGGGGTCAGCGCCAAAGCGCAGCCCCACAAAGGCCTCACCCAGGAACTTGGCCGTGTCACCATTGCCACCAAAGACCGGCCCGAAGCGCACCTGCGTGGCCAGCGCCCAGTTGGAAGACAGCATCCACGCAGTCCCCACAGGGATGAGCACACCCACTTTGTCCGTCAGAGACTCCGGGCTGATTTCCTGGTGAAACGGCACGACAATTCCGGTCTCGACCCGCATGCCCGAATCGGTGCGGATGTTGAAAAGCAACCCCGCCTCGCCGCCCAAACCAAAACCATCCTCATCCACCAACCCTCCGTCGGGCGCCTGGACGATGTCGAGCCTCGGCGCCACCCACAGGTGGGTCGTCATCGGGCCAATCTCATCGATCCGAAACGCCATCGGCACCGACACGCTGGCCCGCACCCCGTCCTTGACCGAGAGCGCGCTGATGAACGCCTCCCGATACTGCGCCGCCTGGACATTGAAGCCCAGCCGAAACCGATCACCAAAACGGCCCTGGTATCCAAGGCCCACGTCCAGATTGTTCTGCAGACTGGTGCCTGTGCGGATCGTCAACGAGTGACGACCTTCACCCTCCTGCGCATCGGCCACCGACGGCATCAGCACGCACAAAACACACCACACCACCACCAAGGGCACACTCCACCGGACCATGGCTCTCCTCCATAGCAATCGCGACCGACGCTGCTGATTTGACTGTCTGGAATTGGCGCGCCGCACAGGCCCATGCCCCCGGCGCAATCACAAGGTACGTCAGACCCAGGCCCTCAAGAAGACCTGTCTGCGCAAACTGCCCATACGTTCTTGAAGCCCCCCCAACATCATCCACACCAAGCCCGTGGTCGCGGCGGCCCAAGAAAAGCGACCAACTGGTCGCTTTTGCGCTTCACAAAAGATTTTTCGTGCACATCCATAAAAAGTCCGTCACAAACCGTCCCAGGCCACGCTTAGGGAAACAAGCCGGCAAGGTCTCTGTGACCAGCACTACCAAAGAAGACCCCATCCACTCGGGAGCTGCATGTCATGATCCCTGGCACCACGCAGATCGCCCCCAAAATCCACGCTGCCCCTTTGGGTCAAAACCGCCTCCGCCCCGAAACCTGGGCGTTGTGCGCGCTCATATTGGCGATGTTCATGGCGGGGTGCGCCGTGGAAGATGTCTGGCCCAGCAAGCGAGACAACCCCCAACGCCAGAGCCCACCTGGGCGTCAGGCTCCAGACGAAGATCAAAACGACGGGCAGCAAGACGGCGATGATCCGCTGACCAACAACACCACCAACAACCACGGCGCGGACGCGGGCGAGCCACCGGACAACGATGATGGACAGGACGACGTCACCGACGACGCCGAGGACACGGACGACCCTGGCGACGCGACCCCAGATGACCCTGAAGACACCGACGACGCGGACGACGACAACGGCCAGGGCGGGGTGCCGGACAACCCCGACGCCGGTGACGATGAGCCCCAGTGTGATCCCGAAGCTCACATGACCGACAGCATGAACTGCGCCTGCGCTGGCGCCTGCGATCAGCCCGAGGCCGAACTCTGCGTCGATGGCCAGTGCGTCTGCGACCCGGAGCTGCACGCCGAAGATCAAGAGAACTGCGCCTGCCAGGGGCCTTGCGGGGACGACCAAGAATGCAGCTACGGGCTGTGCCACACCATCCCACCGGCGCAATACGTCTGGGTCCCTGCCAACACCTTTTTGATGGGTTCGCCATCCGACGAGCTGGGCGTCAGCTACGACGAAGCCCAGCACTACGTCCAGTTGACCGACGCCCTCTATGTCCAAACCACCGAGGTCACCCAGCGCCAGTGGAGCGACCTGATGGGCTGGAACCCCGCCCGCTTTGGTCGCTGCGGCCCGGAGTGCCCGGTGGAGAACGTCAGTTGGCTCGACGCCGTCTTCTTTGCCAACACCCTCTCGGAGTCCGAAGGCCTCCAGCCCTGCTACAACGACTGGGGCGACCCCATCCAATCGCCCACGGGCCACCCCAAGGACTGCGAGGGCTACCGCCTGCCCACAGAAGCCGAATGGGAGTACATCGCGCGCGCTGGCTCGGAAGAGGCTTATTTCACAGGTGAGAGCCGGCAAACATCATGCGGGTCTGACCCGAACTTGCGGGAGGCTGGTTGGTACTGCAACAACTCCGAAAACCACACCCAACAAGTCGCCGGCAAGGCCCCCAACGACTTTGGCCTCTACGACGTCCACGGCAACGTCGCCGAGTGGGTTCATGACCGCTATCTGCGCGATTACGAAAACTTGACCATGGCCGACCCACTGGGACCCTCGGATGGACGCGGGCGAGTCTTCAGGGGTGGTTCCTGGCTTGACGAGGCGCGCAATTGCCGGGCCGGGGCCAGGGCGGCGGCGGCCGACAACAGCCGCCAGCACACCGTCGGCTTTCGGCTTGTGCGCACGGCCCTCGAAGACCGCTGAAGCCGTACCCCTGCGCGTCTGGATGTGGTACCACAAGGCGACACCACACCACCGACGGCCAGTCAGGAGGCGGCGATGAGCGACAAGAGGGCTTTGTTTGAGCAGGGGCGCGAAGCCTTGCAGCGCGGCTTGAAGGCGCGCGCAGAAGGCCAGATGCAAGAGGCCATCGTCGCCTACCAGCAAGCGCTGGGGCTCTTTGAAGACAGCGGGCAGACCAACGCCGTCATCGCCACCCTCAACAACCTCGGCGCCGTGCTCCAGACCGTCGGACAGCGCGACGCGGCCGCCAACATCTACCGCGACGCGCTGGCCCGCGCCGAGCAGACCCAGGACACCGCCCGGATGGCGCTAAGCTGCGGCAACCTTGGCGCGCTGCACCTCGACAGCGGCGATCTGGTCCGCGCCCAGATCCTCACCCAGCGCGCGCTTGAGCTTTACAACAAAGTCCAAAACCCTGGTGGGCGCGCCAACCAACTGGGCAACCTGGGGCTCATCGCCGCCGCCCGAGGCGACTTGAGCCAGGCGCGTCAGCACATGGGCGAGGCGGCGGCCGCCTTTCTGGTCTCGGGAAACCCTGTGGGGGCTGGACGCACGCTGCTGAGTTTTGGAGACTTTGCCAGGCGGCAGGGAGACAACCAGGAGGCCGCGGCCGCTTTCGAGCGGGCCAGAGACGTCCTGGGGCGCGCAGGCGATCGCATTGGGGTCGCCAACGCCTTGCGCGGCCTGGGTCAACTGGCCATGCGCGCCGGTCAAATGCAGATCGCCAGCCAACTCATCCAAGAGGGCAGCGCGCTGCACGAGGCCATGAACGACGCCCGAGGCCAATCGGCTTGCCAGCTCGACCTGGGCAACATCCTCAGCCGCAGCGGCGCGCTCAAAGATGCCATGGACGCCCAGATGAAGGCCGTTGAGTTGGCCCGACAAGCTGGCGTCCGTGAAGCGCTCGCCAGCGGCCTGCTGGCGCTGGCCTCCACCCACCTTGAGATGGGCGACCTGGAGTCCGCCGGGCGCAACCTCCAACAAGCCAAGACCCTCTTTGAAGCCCTGGAGACCCCTCAGGGGCTCGCCAGCGCGCTGGCGCTCCACGCTCGCGTTGCGCTGCTGCGCGGCCACCTCGACGGCCCCGATGGTGCAGACGACGCACTGAACCAGGCCCACAAGGTGGCCACCGACGGCGACTTTGCCCCGCTGCTGGCCACCATCGAAGGCATCCGCGCTGGCGCCGCCATCCGGCGCGGCCTGCACCAGCAAGCCCGCGACCTGCTCCAGCGCGCCCAGGAGCTTCACCAACAAGTCGACGCCGCCGCAGGCATTCACACCGCCGCCCTGGCGATGCTCGAACAGGACGCCCTGGCCGACCCGGATGCCGGGCTGGAGGCGCTGCTGAGCGACGCGCGCTTGACCCAGGCCCGCAAGGCCTTTGAGGACAGCGGCGACGCCAGCGGCCTGATGAACGTCCAGCGCCTCGAAGCCACGCTCCAGCGCACGCACGGCGATCCCACGGCCGCCGTCGCCGCCTTTGAGGCCCTCGTTGTGCCCAGCAAAGCCGCCGGACGGCGCCTGGATCACATCGTCCACGCCATGCTCAGCGCCCAGGCCAGCCTTCAGACCCCCAACCCCTCGCGCGCCGAACCCATTGCGGCGCTGGCCAATCAAGCCCGCGAACTGGGCGCGCTGCCATGCGCCATTCGCTGCGGATTGACCGCCGCCCGCGCCCACCTGGAGGCCCAGGAACAGGACGCCGCTGCGGCCCAACTTCAGACGTGGCGCCAGGCCCTTGAGGAACTGCCGGGGCCGTGCGCCGATGCCGAGGCCATGGCGCTCGATGTCGAAGCGAGGATGGCGCTGAGCGCCGAAGGGCAAGACGCTCAGGGCATCCTGGAGGCCGCGCTCGATGCCCACCGAAGCCTCGGCGACGAGGTCGCCGCGCGGTGGCTGGCCACATTCGCCAGCGCCCACGCGCCCGCCGCCCCAAAGGACCCGGCGTAGAAGCGTCACCACACCCCCCAAAGCCCCAAAGCATCTCCACAAGAAGCGTCTCCCAGACGCGCCGCGGATGAGATGTCGTGGACGTCGGGGGCAAAACCCTGGTTTTCGACACTGGCTCGGTTTAAACTACACTGTGGGCCACAGCGCGCTGTGCGCAGACCCAAACCACCAACGTTCATCAAAAGAAGAGAGGACACGGCCCATGGCCAAGATCTCGCCCACCGACCCCTTCAACATGGCCCTGCTGTGGACCTGCACAGCGTGCGGCTTTGTCTGGGAGGGCGGTCAGCCCCACATGGAGTGCCCAAGCTGCGAGGCGTACAAGACCGCGTTCATCGACATCCCCCAGCACATTGAGGTCGCCGTTCGGGAGAAGCTCAAAAAGGGCCAGACCCCCAACTGCACCTCAGCGCGCGAACAACGCCTGACGCTGATGAACGAACAAGGCGTCACCAGGCGATTCCGGGTCAAGGGACGCTTTTTGCCCTGAACCCCCCGCAACACAGGCCCCAGCACCATGACACGCGCCGATCGCCAGCCTCACCTCACCCCAACGCTGCGCCCCTTTGTGCGCGCAGCCCGGGCGGCAGGGGCGATCGCCATGATCACGCTGTGGCCATCGCTGGGATGGGCACAGGACGGCGGCGGACTTGAACCTGGCGCCAGAACCTGGCTCCTGGTCCTTGGCGGCCTCTTGATCGCCATCCTCACAGCCACCACTGGCCTGCTTTGGATCGCGTGGCGACGCAGACAGCGCACCGCCATCGCCGAGACCCAGCGCACCACTTTGGCCCATGCGCTGACCGAATCGTCCGGCATCACCCTCTCCAAGGTGGCCAACATGGGGGCGCGCTCTTCTGGGCTGAGCGCCATCGGCAGCGGTCAAAGCGCCACCAGCACCCTGGACGACGGCGGCGCGGCGGCATTTTTTGAGACCGAGGTCAGCCCCGAGGCCGAGCAAGCCCTGCGCCATCGCTCCACCGACTACCTCGACACCTCCATCGTCGTGCGCGGCTGCCCCGAGTGCGACCGCGTCTACGACATCAGCGCCGAATACTGCCCCCACGATGGCCAACACCTCCAACAGATCGAAGACTGGTCCGGGCACGAAGACCCCGAAGACGTCGACATGATCTGCCCGGAGTGTGAAACCCCG
Source organism: uncultured Pseudomonadota bacterium (assembly GCA_937123825.1). Taxonomy (GTDB): domain Bacteria; phylum Myxococcota_A; class Bradymonadia; order Bradymonadales; genus CAKZKQ01. Next base: position 25,877 of record CAKZKQ010000404.1, on the reverse strand, counting down.
TACGAACCCGGACACCACTGGTGCAGCGAAGATCACGCCCGGCTCACACCGGCCGACCCCCAAAGTCACGCCTACATCACCGTCAGCGGCTCCATTTGCCCTTGCTGCCACCGGGAATACCGAGGCGGGCTCCAGTATTGCCCCCATGATAAGATGCCCCTGCTGCCTGTGATGGGCAGGCGCACTTGCGGCGCCCCCATCCAAGGCGTGGGCGACAAAACACGCGTCTGCCCCGAATGCGGCACGGCATACACACACCAGATGAAATACTGTGCCTTTGATGGCACCGAGCTGGTCAACAAAAACTGACTTGCCCGCACCACAAACCGCACACCACCACCGAGACACCACATGGGGTTCTCCAATCCAAACGTCCGCTACGCATGGCCCCCGCTGACCAAAGGGCTCAAAGCCCTCTTGATCACCTACGTCGTGCTCTACATCGCCACGCTCTTCAAAGGCTCCCTGGGCTTTGAGAAGATCATGACCAGCGCCCTCTTCCTGTCGTGGGAGGGCATGTTCGAACACTTCTACCTGTGGCAGCCGCTGACCTACCAGCTCCTCCACGATGACTTCTTTCACATCTTCTTCAACGCCCTGGTCCTCTACTCCTTTGGCGGACAGGTCGAGAAACGCTGGGGCGCCTTGCCCTTTGTCCGCTTTGTGCTCCTTTGCGGCCTGGGCGGCGCTGCGGCGGTCCTGGCCTTGGACGCCATCCTGATCGCGCTCATCGGCAGCCCTGGCGCCTCTGTTGTGGGCGCCTCGGGAGGCATCTACGGCGTCGTGACCGCCTTCAGCATCTACCAGTGGGAGCAGCCGGTGCACTTGATGATCGGCAAACCCATCAAAGGCAAGTGGATCCTGCCCATCTTCCTGGGCCTCGACGTCCTCTTCATCTTCCTGGGCTCGCCCACCTCACTGCCCGGGCACGTCGGGGGCCTGCTCATGGGCGCCGCGCTGGTCACCGGTTACTACAAACCCCAGCGCGCCATCGACCGCTTCAAGCTCTGGCGCGCTCGCCGTCGCCTCAAACTCCTGCGCGGCGGCCACCCCCTTGACCCCAAAGACGACGACAAACCCCGCTACCTCCACTGAACCGCGCCAACGCCTGCCCACCCCCAACCCACCTCTGCCAAAACACACTCCGCAACTCGGTCGCTGCGGGCAGCGCCCTCAACCTGCGTCTTTGCAGCTTTGAACTGCGAAGTTCTGGGTTGAACCTTTAAAAAAGCCAGCTAAATTGCCCTCAAGCCAGGCGACATCCCCTGGCAACGGCAACCACACCCAAACACCGCCCCACCCACAAGGAGGATCACCATGATCGTCTCAATGCACCGCTGCGTCCTGCTGGCGCTCGCAGCCCTGACCCTGACCGCCGCTGCATGTGCCTCGGGAGTTCCCCACAAAGGTGACCTCCCCTTGCCCCCACCAGACGCACCCGCCTCGCAACCGGTCCAACGCTGAACCCACCGCCCACCCAAGGAGCCCAAACACAATGAACACACGCACTTGCTTGATGTTGAGCGTCCTTGCACTGGCCCTCGTCGCCAGCGCCTGCGGCACCGCCGACCTGCGCCCCGACAACTTCAAATCCCAACTCACGCAGGCCCAACGCCAACGCGGCGCCGAGTTGATGGACCAGATGTTCCAGGCCCACGGCGGTTTGGATGCCTGGCAGCGCCAGGAAAAGGTCCACGCCAGGTTCAAGGACGACTGGCCAAACTGGCTCTTCTTCCAAATCACCCCCTACGAAGACAACAACGCGCAGGCCAGCCTTGAAGCCTACCTTCATCACTTCCCACACAGCCGGATCGAGTTTTTGGAAGGCGAGGCCAAGGGCGAAGTGTGGATGGCGACGGGCGACGACATCCACCGGCTCAAAGACGGCCACCTAAAGCGCCATCGGGTCGATGAAGACGCCTTCTTCAGCGTCTTTGTCCAAAACCCGGAGATGATGGTTGGCGTGATGTTCCGGCTGGCCTCGGCAGACCAGGTCACCTACGTCGGCACACGGCAATGGCAGGGCAAACCCTACGAGGTGGTCATGCTCTCGTGGGGCTCCTTTGACCCCAACCAGAAGATCGACCAGTGGCTCCTCTACATCCACCCAGAGACAGGCCGCCTTGAAGCGACCGAGTTCACCGTGCGCCTCTCTGGCGCCAGCCAGGTCGGCTTCTACCACTACCGGGACTTCAAAGAGGTCCAGGGCATGCTCTTGCCCCACCGTATGGACGCCTACCTGTCCAAAGACGACGACGACCCGGTCCACACCTATCGCTTTGAAGACATGACGTTTTCACAACGCGGTGACCGCACCGCATCACCCAGCGCTGCGCGCTAAAAAGCGCAGCCATACCCCAAAGAAGGAGGCACACCATGCCCACCATCCGACTGGCCGTTCCCCCCAAAGCCTGGAACAAAGACGAAAAGAAGAAAATCGTGGAGCGCCTTACCGACGCCCTGGCCCAGGTCGCCCAGGAAGAGGGCAAAGGCGACATCAAGGCCTTCATCAGCGTCCAGATCGATGAGACCGCAGAAGGTGGCTACGCCATTGGCGGCAAAGTCTTTGGCTGACGCCGCCCCACGGCCCCATCCACACAAGGGCCCACAAACCCACTGAATCACCACAACCCCATCACATCGATCACCTCAAAGTCGGGTGATGGGGCTCCTCTCACCAAGGATCCGTCCCATGCATACTGTCGTTGTTACCCGAGAGATGAACTTCCCTGCCAACACCGTCTGGAACCTTCTGGATGACTTTGCGGGCACCTGGGTCTACCACCCCGTCGTGCGCCACTCTGAGGCCGTCAACGGCGTCAAACGAGGCCTGGGCGCGGCCAGACGCTGCGACCTCTACGACGGGACCAGCGTCCAGGAAAAAATCACCCGCTACAACCCCCAGGAGATGCGCTACCACGTGGAGGTCTTTGATCACGGTCCGTTCCCGACCACGCACATGGACGTCACCATTGAAGTCGTCCAAACCGCCCCTCAAAAAAGCCTGGTTCGCTACACATGCCGGTTCAAGGTCAAATACGGCCCCATGGGTTGGTTGATGGGCAAGGCTGCCATGGGGCCCAAAATGCGCCAGATGCTGGGCAAAGTGCTCGAAGGGGTGGAAACCCACCTGGACACTGGCCGAGTGGTCGGACAGGGCGGTACTGTAGAACCTTCGCGGGCTGCAGCCTGAATCACACCCTTGGTGGCGTCATGAAGCTCGAAAACTGGGATGACTTGCGCTACCTGCTGGCGCTGGCACGGCACAAAACCCTTACGCGCAGCGCCCAACACCTGCGCGTGGACCAAACCACGATCGCAAGGCGTCTGAAATCCCTGCAAGAACGCACCGGCGTGGTGCTCTTTGAGCGCCTGCGGGGCGGTGTCATCTGGACCGCCGCAGGCGAATCCATGGTGCACACCGCGCAAACCATTGAAGAGACGCTCCTGGATCTGGAGCGACGAGCGACAGGGCAAGAACTGGCGCTGGCTGGACCGCTGCGGCTGACCATCCCTGAGCTGCTGGCCCGCGGCTGGATGGACCAAATCTGGGACTTTGGACGACAACACCCCCAGATCTCGCTGGAGATCAAAGCTTCGGACTCACTCAAAAGCCTCACGCGCCGTGAAGCCGATGTGGCGCTGCGGGTCACCCAAGAGCCTGCAGAGCACCTCTTTGGTCGACATATCGGCACGCTGGCGCTGGCCATGTACGGCGCGCCGAGTTGGAAAGGCCACCCCACCGACACCATCCCCTGGATCGGCTGGGAACCCGCTGGACACGAGTCGTCCATGACCGAGCGCTTTCGACGCGCCCACGGCGACGCCCCCTATGCACTCTGGGCCGACAGCTACATGCTGATGATGACGGCCGCACAACACGGCGTGGGGGCGATCGTGATGCCCTGCATCATCGGCGACAAAGAACCAGGGTTGGTTCGCCTCACAGAACCCTCTCCCCCCATTCGAAAGGTCTGGATTCTGACCCACGAAGACTTGCGGCACAGCCCCAGAGTCCGAGCGCTGATGGCGCACATCACCGACTTTATCCAAGCGCAACAAGACGCCATGCTCGGCCTCGTCGCGCCTCGGGATCAAGCCTAAAGCAACCAACGCGCCCGCCTGAAAGCTCAAAAGGCGCCGGTCGTGGGGTTCAATCGCGCTCGATGCCCAGAGCTTTGATCTTTTTGTGGAGGTTGGTGCGCTCGATCCCCAGCATTTCGGCGGCGCGCGTGACGTTCCACCCGTAGGTCCGCAGCGTTGAGGCCACGTAATGGCGCTCGGCCAACGCCTTGTACTCGCGCAGGGTCACCGAACCAGGCTCCACGCCCAGCGACATGCCCCCCTGCGCCCTGGGAGCGACCTCGTCGGGGATGTCGGTGACGCTGATCGGGTCGCCGCCCATGATCACCAGCCGCTCACAGACGTTCTTAAGCTCGCGCACGTTGCCCGGCCAACTGTGTTGGGACATCAGTTTGAGCGCGTCGTCGGCGATCCGCTTGCGGCGCATGCCGTACTCATCGCAAAACTCGGCCACAAAGGCCTCGACCAGCAGCGGAATGTCTCCCCCGCGCGAGCGCAGCGGCGGCGTATTGAGCGGCACGACGTTGAGCCGGAAAAAGAGGTCCTCGCGGAAGTTCCCCGCCTTGATCTCCTCGCGCAGATCCTTGTTGGTCGCCGCGATCACGCGCACGTCCACGTGAAAAATCTGCTCGCTGCCCACGCGCGTGACCTCTCCGGTCTGCAAGGCGCGCAACACCTTGGCCTGCGCCGACAACGACATGTCCCCGATCTCATCCAGAAAGAGCGTCCCCCCGTGGGCCAACTCAAATTTGCCCCGCTTGCGGGACACGGCGCCGCTGAAAGAACCCTTTTCGTGACCAAAAAGCTCACTCTCGATCAACTCGGCCGGGATCGCCGCGCAGTTGACCTTCACAAAGGGCTTCTCTTTGCGCGGGCTGAGGCGGTGCACCGCACGGGCCACCAACTCCTTGCCCGTACCCGAATCCCCCAGGATCAGCACGCGCCCCCGAGTCGGCGCCACCTTCTCAATCTCCCGGCGCAGCGAGAGCATTGAGGGAGACTCGCCGATCATCTCGTACGGATCGTCTTGCCCGATCAGCGAGCGGACCTTCTCGTAGAGGGCGTGCTTGGACAGAGCATTGCGCAGCGTGATCAAGAGGCGCTCTCGATCCAGCGGCTTCTCCAGAAAATCAAACGCCCCCAGGCGGGTGGCCTCCACGGCGTCGTTGAGCGAGGCGTGGCCCGAGATCATGATGACCTCGATGTCGGTGTTGAGCTCCTTGATGTGGCGCAGGGCCTCCAAGCCGCTCATGCCAGGCAGCATCACGTCCAAAAAGACGACCGCTGCCCCCTGACCAGGCTGCCTCAAGAGCGCCAGGCCCTCCTCGGCGCTGCTGGCCAGCTCGCACTCATAGTCCTCGCCTTCGATGATCATTCGAAGGGTCCGCCGAATATTCTTCTCATCGTCGATGATGAGGATCATGCACTCTCCTTGGCAGTGTCTTGCGTCGCGCGCCCGAGTGTCCTGCGGTGTCTCAGCCCCTGGATCATCCCACAACCTCTATGGGAGGCTCAAGTGCCCCCTGACCATCGGCTTGGATTGGGCATGTGTGTATAATCCCACCCAAAATGGTGATTTTATGCGTATAAACCGCGGTTTGAAGTGCGGTTTGGGCCTTTGGCGTCTGCGAGCGGCCAGAAAGCGACCCGCTGTGGGCCGATGGTGATGCTGGATTGTTGCAGGATCGCGCGCACATCTTTAGACTCAGGCACCGCTTTGGCGGTCTTTGAATGTCCCCGGCGCGTCGGCGCGACGGAATCTGTGGAGGATGCGATGAAAATTTTGAAGTCAGGATGGGGCGCTGCAGTGGGTGCAGCGATGATGATGACGGCGTTGGGGGCCTGCGGCGACGACGGACTGACCCGCGCGGACCGCGGCGAGCTGGTCGTTCAGGCCGGCGGCGGTGAGAACGGCCTCTTTGTTGAGTTTGACGCGCCCCGGGCGGGTTTCCCCCGTGACGCCAAAAACGAGATCACCATCAAGAACGGCAACCTGGGCGATCTGACGATCACCAGCATCGACATCTCGGCGGACCTGACCGGGTACATCTCGGCCAAGACCACCATCCCGGAGACGCCTCTTCAGTTGACCCCCGAGGACTCGCGGATCCTGCGCTTCCAGGTGCAGATCCCCGATCCCAACACCGATCCTGAGCCGCTGACCTGTCCTCCTGCGCCCGGCAACCTGCCGGCGGGCATCGATGCCGACCGTTACTGTGGCCAGGTGGTCATCAGGAGCGGCGCGCCGGACAACCAGAGCCGCACGATCTACTTCCAGGTCAGCTCTTCGAGCGGCTCGGTGGCCGTCAACCCCACCGTGTTGACCTTTGAGAACCCCCAGGTCGGCCGCGAGATCACCAAAGAGCTGACGATCACCAACGAATCGACCAGCGGCGAGCTGACCGTCACCAGCATTGACCGCGTGGACTTCACCGGCGGCGCCGATGACCGCTTCGCCATCGACGGCTTCCCCTTCCCCTTGAAGCTGACCCCTGGCGACAGCGCCACCTACAACATCATCTACAGCCCCGAGACCGCCGACCGCGTGCAGGGCAAGCTCCTGGTCAACTCGGATGACCCCAACCGCCCCACCGTGACGGTCTCGGTCAACACGGGCTCGGCCCAGGCCGCCCAGATCCGCGTCGATCCCACCGCGCTCATCTTCCCCAACGCGGCCCCCGGCACCTCCGAGGTCAAAGAATTGACCATCACCAACACCGGCTCGGCGGCGGCGCTGCTCATCCAGAACTTCCTGATCACCGGCGCTGGCGGCGACAACCCCTACACCATCGAGTACGACCCCGATGGCGACGGCGAGTTTGAGCAGTGGCAGAACGGCAACAACGACACCATCCCGCGCCAGAACTCCAAGGTCTACCGCGTCAAGTACGCCCCGCAGTCCGCAGAGTCGGTCACGGCCAACCTGCGCATCCTCTCCAATGCCACCAACGTCCCCAACGGCGAGGTCAACGTGACCCTGTCGGGCGGCGAGGCGGCGCCTGCGGGGCTGATCACGCCGGACAACATGATTTTTGACGTGGCCCCCGGCGAGAGCGACGCGCGCGACTTTGCCGTGCGCAACGAAGGTCTGGCGGACCTGATCATCAGCGACGTCACCTTCAACGGCACCATCGGCGAAGATGAGTTCTCCATCACCCCCGACCCTGCCGGCGCCACGGTCGAGCCCGGCGAGCTGGTCTCGTTCACGCTCAACTACGACCGTCTGGCCAACGACGTGGGCCTGGACCAGGGCACCATCGGTCTGGTGACCAACGACGACGTGGCTGGGGACCTGCTCATCAACGTGCGCAACAACAGCCAGGACAACGCCATCAGCCCCACGGCCACCATCGTGCAGGCGCCCGATGGCAACGTCGAGGTCGACACCATCGTCACCTTTGACGGCGCCACCAGCACCGCCAACAGCGGCGACATCGCCTACTACGCCTGGACCCTGGTGGATCGCCCCGCTGGCTCCAACGCCGAACTCTCGGCCCCCAACGACCCCAGCGTCACCCTCCTGCCCGACCTGCCCGGCACCTACCGCGTGCAGTTGGTCGTGGGCAACTCGCTCTCCCTTGAGGGCGCCGCGGTGCGTGACCTGATCGTCGAGTGAGCCGTTATGAACTGGGATCGAAAGCGCTATAAGAACGGCAAGGTCTGGGTCCCCGTGGACGACGACGGCAACATGCTGGTCAACAACGGCCTGACCAAAGGGCGCTACAAGAAGGAAGATCCCAGGGATTACAGCTTCAAGGCCGACCGCATCCGCAATCTGGACGGCACCCTGCCCGCCCAGATTGCCGCCCACCTGGCCGACGGGCCGCCGCCCCAAGGCGCAGGCGGCTCTCCCCCGCCCCCTCAGACCCCATCCCCCGCCCGCTCCACAACCAACGACGCTCAGTCGCCCGTCAACGCCCTTGGACCTGCCAGCAAGGACTTCATCCAGATTTATACGGATGGGGCCACCAGCGGCAATCCAGGGCCTTCTGGGCTGGGTGTGGTGCTGCGCTGGGGCGATCACAGCCGCGAGATCTACCAGTACATCGGTGACGCCACCAACAACATCGCCGAGTTGACGGCCATCAAGGTCGCCCTCGAAGCGGTCAAGACCAACAAGCTGCCCATTCGGATCTACACCGACAGCAAGTACGCCATCGGCGTGCTCAGCGGGCAGTACAAGGCGCGCACCAACCGGCAACTCATCATGCAGATCCAGGGCATCATGTCGCGCTTCCCCGATCTGCAGCTGCTCAAGGTCAAAGGCCACGCCGGGGACCCGCTCAATGAGCGCGCCGATGAGCTTGCCAGGCAGGCCATCACCGAGGCCAAGGCCGAATCGGCCGCTGCCGAGGACACCTCAGAGCCGCAAAGCGACGCCTGAAGACAGACCACCCCGCCGCTCTGGATTGGGGCCGTACATCAACACAATTTCAAACGGTGGTATCAGTCGCCAAACGTGGGCGTGCCGATGGTGCCGCCGAGCGCATCGCGGAAAATGTCTTCAAAGCGCGCGCCTTCGACCTTGGCCATGCTGAACCAGGCCTGGATGAAGCGGCTTTGGAGCAGATCGGCGTCGGTCAGGTCGCTCTGGCGCAGGTTGGTGTTGTCCAACAAGGCCCCGGTCATCACGCACGATGAGAGGTCGGCGCCGCTCAAGTCTGCTTGACGCAGGTTGGCGTCAATCAGGCGCGCCTGGCTCAGCACGCAGCGCGCCAGCAGCGCGCCGGTGAGGTTGGCGTCGGTCAAGTCGGCGCCGGTCAGATCCGCGCCGGTCAGCCGGGCGCCGATCAGATCGGTGCCCTTGAGGTTGGCGCGGCTGAGGTTGACCCCAGAGAAGCCCTGGGCGTCGTTGAGCTGTGCGCCTTCGAGGTTGGCGTCCTGGAGCTGGATGGAGCCGACCATGGCCTCTTGCAGGTGCACGCCCTGGCAACTGGCCCCGGTCAGGTCGGCGTCTTCGAGGTTGGCCTTGCGCAGCCGGGCGTGGTCCAGGCATGCCCCAGAGAGCAGCGCCCCCTTGAGGTTGGCAAAACCCAGGTTGGCCTCGGCGAGGTTGGCCTCCATGAGGTCGGCGCCGGGGAGACTGGTTTTGTACCAGCGGGCTTTTTGGAATGAGGCTTTGGGGGCCCGAAAGCGTGGGCCTTTGGCGCGAGAGAGGATCGCGTGATCGGCCTTGGCACCCGCAAAGTTGGCGTCGGTCAGGTCAGCCCCGGTCAGGTCGATGCCGGTCAGCAGCGCGCTTTTGAGGTCGGCGCCGGTCAAATCGACGTCGGCCAGGCGGCAGTGCGCCAGGTTGGCCTTGCGCAGGTCGGCGCCGATCAACTCAGCGCCAGTGAAGCTGGTCCCGGTGGCGGTGATTTGTTGGAGGTTGGCTTTGCTCAGGCGCGCGTCGTGGAGGTAGCAGCGCTTGAGGCTGACGCCTTTGAGGTTGGCCTCGGTGAGGTTGGCCAACTCCATGCGGGTCTTGTCCAGGTGGGCCTTGCGCAGATCCAGGCCGCTTAAGTCCAGCCCGCGCAGATCGCGCCCACCAGTGGCCTCATCCACAAAGGGCACCCCGACGATCAACGCTGGCCATTGCGGATCGCCGCTCTGGAGCGCCTTGAGGAGCGCCTCGCGGTGCTCCTTGCCTTCGCCGTGAGTCCACCTGTGAATCAGATCCATGGCCCCTCAACACCTTCATCGCAAGGTGGACGGCCGGTCCACCTCACCCACACACTGACACGAACCTCTCTTATGGCGTAGAAAGACGCCCCAAGGCAAGGCCCTGGTCCTCCTGACAAGATGCTCGCCGTGTCACAACGGCGAGCGTCGCTCAGGGCACGCTCAGCCAATCGGGCGCCAGTTGTAGCCGTCGCGCTCCACCAACTTGGCGGCGGACTCAGGCCCGTTTTCGCCCACAGCGTAGGTGGGGATGGGCTCCTGACCACCTTCCCAACCCTTGAGGATGGGATCGATCCAGGCCCAGGCCTCGTCGACCTCGTCGCGGCGCGCAAAGAGCGTCGTGTCACCGCGCATGCCGTCAAGCAGGAGGCGCTCGTAGGCGTCGCCGGGCTGGCGATCGAAGGCCTCAGAGTAACGCATCTGCATCTCCACATGGCCAATGCGGATGTCTTCGCCGGGGACCTTGGAGGAGAAATGCAGCGAGATGCCCTCGTTGGGCTGAATCTGCAGCACCAGGACGTTGGGCTTGAGCGCCTTGTCGCCAAAGAGGTAGTTGGGCACGGGCTTGAAGTGGATGGCGACCTCGGTGTCGCGACCCTCCATGGCCTTGCCTGCGCGCATGTAGATCGGCACGCCGTTCCAGCGCCAGTTGTTGACCTTGAGCTTCATGGCCATAAAGGTCGGCGTGCGCGAGTCTTGCGCCACGCCTTCGACCTCTTTGTAGCCCTCGTATTGGCCAAAGACGACGTCTTCGGCGGGCACGGGGGCCAACGAGCGGATGGCCTGCACCTTCTGGTCGCGCACGTGATCGCCGTCGAGCGACACGGGCGGCTCCATGAGCACCAGCGCCAGGATCTGGAGCAGGTGGTTTTGGATGATGTCGCGGCCCACGCCGGTCTGATCGTAGAAGGCACCGCGGCCTTTGACCTGGAGCCCTTCAGCGGCAGTGACCTGAATGTGGTCGATGTACTTGTAGTTCCACAGCGGCTCAAAGATGGCGTTGGCAAAGCGGAACGCCAGGATGTTCTGGACCGTCTCTTTGCCCAGGTAGTGGTCGATGCGGTAGGTCTGACGCTCTTCGAGGACCTCGGCCACAAGACTGTTGAGCGACTCGGCGCTGGCGCGGTCGTGCCCAAAGGGTTTTTCCACGATCACGCGCGCCCAGCGGTCGGTCTGGCTCGGCGGGTAGATCATCCCAGCGTCCTGGAGCTGGTTGAGGATCATCGGGAAGAGGCGCGGGGCCACCGAGAGGTAGTAGAGGCGGTTGCCCTGGGTGCCAAACTCCTCGTCGACCTGGGCCAGCTTCTCACGCAGACGCGCGTAGGCACCGGGATCGTCGCCGCTGCCCGCCACGCAGTCCACCTTGGCGATGAACTTGTCCCAGACTTCGCGGTCGATGTTGCCTTTGGAGCGCGAGAGCGTCTGCGCGGACTCATAAAGGCGCTCGCGCAGCGCTTCTTTGTCTTTGGCGCTGCGGCTAAAGCCCACCACCGCAAAGTTTTCCGGCAGCGCGTTGGCCTTGGCCAGGTGGTAGAGCGCCGGGATGAGCTTGCGGCGCGCCAGATCGCCAGTGATGCCAAAGATGACCAGCACGCAGGACTGCGGCTTGGTGGCTTTGACGTTGGGGTCTTCTGGGACCGAACCACTTTGGATCTGGATGGTCGCGTTCTCTGACATAATCGCCTTAAACCTCTGGTGTATGGGATCACGACTGGCGCAATGCGCCCGCTTTATGATGGATTTGTACTTCTGCCAGGGACGCACCTTTTTATAACGTCGCGGACCACTGCGTCAAACCCGCGTTTCATCAAGCTTTCCCCTCAACGCCCCACAAACACCATCAAAAGGGCGCCCCAAAGCGCTCGCGCAACGCCTGGGCGAACGCCGCCATCTGAGCGGGCTCAAACGACCACATCGCGGCCACCGCATCGTTGATCTGCGCCAGCGACCGACGCGCCGCCTCCATGTCCCCTTCACCCACGGCCCGATGACCGTGGGCGCTGGCCTGGGAAAGCTGCACGTGCCACCGGTTGTCGGGCTGCCAGGCGGGCAACCCCAGCGCGCTGATGGCGCTGGTCGACATTTGCGTGCCGGTGGCGTGCGAGACCACCCTCCAGCGCACCGGATCGGCGCTCAAGAGCCCGCACAGGTAATGGGCCTCGTCCCAATCGTCCAAGCCCACAAAGATCACCTTGTCGTTGACCAACCTCGGGCGCCCCTGGGCGTCTGGACCGATGACGGACACCACAAAATCCGGGCTGATGTAGCGCCACGCCACCTTGTAGGGCGCAAAGCTGTAACTGCCCACGCGGCCAATGGCGTAAAAGGCCGCCTCCACAAAGCCGCTCTCCCAGGCCGCAAACCCGCGTCGACGGGTCAACACCGACTTCATGGATGTCAAATACTCCAGCGCCGCAGGATACCGCGCGGCCATCTGCGCAGGGTCAATGGCGTGCAGACGCGTCTGGACTGTGTGCGGACACAAAATAAGCCCGCTCTGGCCCATCGACCAGCGTTTGACCCCCCTTCCGGGCACCACCTCGTGCACCAGCGCCTCTTCCAGGCTCATCTCCACCTGCGGCGCAGCCCTTCTGGCACGGCGAGTCACGTTGCGAAACCGCCCCAACCCGGGGCTGTCCCCTGCCGAGAGCCGCTCCAGATAAAACACCGCGTTGGCGCCGCCGGTAAAAACCCCTGTGCGCCCCTGGTAGGCACACGGGCTGGCCAGACGGCGCGACGCCTCCACGCACTGACGGGGGCCAACAATCCAGCGGCTCTCTGGCTCGTCTGGCACCACGCGCTCAATGACCACCGGGCGACGCTCGGTCTGCGCCGTGATCTCCTGGGGTGACGCCAACGGATCGGGCTTCCAACGGGGAGACGGCTTTTCAAACGCCAGCGCGTTGACCGGAAAACCCGTTGGGGCGCCTCGCCGCACCATCCAGACCGAAGTTTGGGTCCGCGCCCCGGCAAAGAGCTGCCATTTGGGAAAAGTCCACACGGACTCCAACGCCACAGGCTCGCCATCACGGCGCAGCGACAGGCGGCGCAGCCCCTTGCCCGCCAGCGCAGAGGTCATGGCGCTGGCCCGCAAGATGACAGCGCTGCGCCCGCCGGGCTTTAGATATCGCCCCCAGGCCACCACCGTGGCCAACGTGGAGAGGTCTTCTTTGACAAAGGAGGCCTGACGCCCGCGCGCCGTAAAGAGCCCCAAGTCATGCCACAGCGGCTCCAGGCGCGCGCGCTGAGGCCGGGCGATGTACTCCCAGCCCACCCAGGGGGGGTTGGTGATGACCAGATCGGCAGCGGCGAGCTTCGCCGCCCTGCCTGTGGGCAAAATCGCGTCGTCGCAGTGCACCGGCAGCGGCAGCGGCGCCGAAATCTGCCGCAAACGATCGGCCACCTGCCAGACCAACGCAGCGCTCGCCATGGCACAGGCCACCGGGTGCAACTCCACCATCGCAAGCGACGCGCGCAGCGCCCCCACAGGATCATGCCCCTGCGCCCGCGCTCGGCGCAGCGCCTCGGTCAAGACCACGCCAGAACCCCCAAAGGGATCCACCAAACTCTGCCCGGGCGCCCAACCCAACCCCTCCAAAAGCAACCCAGGGAGCCAGGACGGAGAATAATACTCGCCGTTGATGTGGCGCAGCGCTGCAGGGTGGAGCGCGGCATAGAGTCGCCCCATGGGATCGCGACGCTGCCACAACGGCGACGCAGGCCAGCGCGCCGCCAGCGCCAAGAGAAGCTCCCGAAGCGCAGGCAACACAACGGTGTCAGTCTGATGGGTCCACCAGGAGGCCTCAAAACCCGCATCGGGGACCTGAATCGGCCCAAAGAGCCCGTGATGCCCCTGAATGACGTGCCGCATGGTCTGGCGCAGCTTGCGCGCGGGCATTTTGGCGCAGTCGCCGAGCCAATGGCCAGCGCGTGGGCCTTGGAGGGCCGCGGCGGTGCAAAGGCGCGCCGTCCAGATGCCGTAGACCCAAAGGGCGGTCAGGCGATGGCCAACCGGCGCCTGGGCAGGACCAGCCCAGGCCAGCGCCTGCGGATCCAGCGCGCGTTGCCCGTCGAGCGCGCCGTGATGGCGCTCCACAAAGCCCTCCAGCCAGCGCGCGCGGCTGGCCGCCTTCATGCGAGGGAGCGCAGCGCACACGGCGTGGATCACCACGCGTGCAGGACGACTGCGCGCAGGCACCAGGGCATCAAACCACGTCAAACGCTCTCCTCCCCCATTGACGGCGTGGATCCAAACGATGACTTTGTACCAGACCCACCGACCCCCACACCAGGCTTGCCCATGGACACCACCATCGCCCCTGTTGACGCCCAGCGCGCCGCCTACCCCGTGCGCCAGGGGAACCACATCGAGTTGTGGTTCTCCGAGTTGCCCTTCTACACGCGCCTGCTTGAAGCCATGCGCCAGGCCCAACACAGCGTCTGGATCACGATCTCTTTTCTGAACAGAGACTTTCGCTTTCCATCGGGAGAGCGCTGGTGGGATGTGTTGGAGGCTTTGGCGCAGGACGGCAAAGACGTGCGGATCCTTTACTGGCGCAATCCGGCCTTCTTCAGCCCCAGGAACGTCTTTCAGGGATCGCCCCAGGATCTGGCATTTTTAAAAAAGATCGGCGCGCGGTGGTCAGCCCGCTGGGACAGCTCAGGCCAACACCCAGGCCACTGCCACCACCAGAAGACCTGGATCATCGACGCCGACACACCACACGCTGTGGCCTTTGTCGGCGGCATGGTCAAAACACAGGACAATCTGCCCCAAAGGGTGGCTCTGGGAGGCCAGGAAAGGCGCCACGACGTCACTTTGGAGCTGCGAGGCCCCTGCACAAAGGACGTCGCACACAACTTTGTGCAGCGGTGGAACGCTCCCGGCGCCGATCCATCCTCCCCAGCCCCATGGCCAGACCAGAACACGGCTGGAGATCTGCCTTTTCCCACCCACAATCCGGCCAAACAAGGCCAGACCACGGTGCAAATCCACCGCACCATCCGCCCAGGACTCTATCGCCCAGACGATTGCACCCCATTTCCCATCCACCGTGGCGAAACGAGCATCTACGAGGCCTATAAAAACGCGCTCAACGCGGCACAAAGCACCATTTACCTTGAAAATCAGCACCCCGGCGAGGAGACGCTCCTCGACGCCCTCCAAAAAGCACTTGATCGCGGCGTTGACGTGCTTTACGTGGTGCCATCACTGCCCATGGAGGCCATCTGCAAAGAGAAAAACCGCGCCAAACAAGGCCCCACAAGGTACCGCAACGTCTTCAACACGCTGGCGGCGCTCGCCAGCCACCCCCGATTCACGCTCGCCGGCCTGTGTCGCCCTGCTCCATGGCATCCAGAAGGCCTCGAAGAGGTCTATGTTCACGCCAAAGTCTGCATCGTGGATGGGTGTTGGGGCACGGTGGGGTCTGCCAACATGGTCGACCTGAGCATGGCCCCCGACCACACTGAAATGAACGCCTCTTTTTGGGGCCAAAGAGAGGCACTGGACGCTCTAAAACGGCTTATCGGCGCGCATGCATACCCCACACACCTCCCCCAGGACAGCGACACCTCGGTTTTGACCGCTGCCGGAGCGCTCGCTCGCCGTAATGCCACTCAAAAACGCCTGGGCAAGCCGCTGTCTGGGGCCATTTACGCCCTGGATCCACGCGCTTATGGGGACACATTCGGTCAAGTCGCGCTTTGGTCTGCAACAGAACCCGTATGAAAGGCCCGATCCAACGCCCTGGATCTGACGCGGCGCGTTAAATTTTTATCTGGACCACATCAAAGATTTCTGGCGATCCCACAGAGCGTCGTTAAGATGAGTATGCTCTGATCAGGAAGCGATTCGCCACCATGCCCATCCTCACCACAACCCTTTCGAGCGCTGATTGCGTGACGGCCCTGCAACGGTCATCCATGCCCAGAAATACGGATCCCTCCCACAACCAAGGCCCATCTTGGGCGGTCGCCGCTGCGCTGACCACTGTCATGACGCTTCTGGGGGCAATGTGGCCCCCCATCACCCAGGAGATCATGCACTGTAGTGCAGGGTTCGCCGCCTTGTGGGTAGGACTGGGGCTCATGGATCGGCTCGGCGCATCGCGACGGCGCAGTGCGTCGATGGATCTGGGGATCTGTATCGCTACAGGCATCGCAGCCTGGGCACTTTTGGGAACGTGGACCCAAGCACAGAACATTCAAGACCTCTTGGTCGTGGCGCCAATGGCTCTGATGACCGCTTTGGTGGCCATGATCGGCGTTGACCGCGGTCTGGTGGCCATTGTGGGGCTGGCTCTGGTCACCACAGTATGGGGAGACCGGACGATTTGGGAGAGCGCGTGGGTTATGGGATCCTCATTGGGCCTGGGCCTCCCGCTGGGGTGGGTATTGGGAACCGGCGCGAGGCGCCTGCGCCTGCGTCCATCGGTGGGGCTGGCCGCGCTGCTGCTGGCCACAGTGGCCAGCGTGTGGCTGACAGACGCTGCGTCTTTGTGGCTCCACGCCAGCGCGGGCGCTGGCTTTGCGCTGGCGCAACCCCACAAGACCAAAGCCCTCCAACGCACCTCGGCGCACCTCAACGCCTGGCTTGTCCCAACGTTGGGGGCCATCGCCTGGATGTTCATGCCCTCATCCATGGGCCCATTGGCCTGGAGCCTGCCTTTCGCGCTCGCGATAGGACTGCTCTTCATCCGCCAGACCGCCGACGCCACCAAGCCGCGCCCCGAGCTGGCCTCGGCGGCCATGCTGGCCGCTGCGCTGGTCCTTGAGGCCCAAAGCGCCTGGCAAAGGCCGGGGGTTGGCGCTGTGCTGGCCCAAAACGGCGCAGCAAGCCCCCCCGGCTGGATCTCCACCTCGCTGGGCGTGCTCCTGATTGGATTCCTGACCGCCACCCTTTGCCTCCACATGCGTGCTCGCCGTTGAACCTGCGCCTTCAGACCCCGCGCCTGAACCCCCAGTGCCCGAAAACACGGTTTTGATGCCCTCCAAACCCTTCACAGCGGCCACTTGGCTTGCGTGCGCGTGGGGGTGATGGAATAACAGGGTGGTTTATCGGACGGCTCCAGAATTTGGAGAAGGCATGAGCGACGCAAATCAGACCCAACCCCAGCAAGAAAAGCCCAAAGATCCCATCTCCACCTGGATGGGCGTGGGCGCCATTGTGCTCCTGGGGTTGCCGCTGATGATCCTCTCCCAGCGCACCTTTGGCCTCTGGGAGCCATGGGAAACCACCTGGGCAGAGTTGGCCCAGAACATGTCTGAGCACGGCCAATGGTTTTACCCGACGCTGGGCAGCGAAGGGCAACTGGCGGCCCCCAGACCGCTGCTGCCAATCTGGGCCATTGCCATGGCTCAGATGGCGCTGGGGACATCTGAATGGGCCATGCGCCTGCCCATGGCGCTGAGCATCCTTGGCGGCAGCGCAGCGCTCTTTGTCTGGCTGCGGCAACTCTTTGGTGGCCTGCGGGCGCTGCTGGCGGCGATCGCGGCGCTGACCTGCCCACTGATCTTCCTTGGCGGCGTCACGCTGGCGGGCAACGGCGTCTTTACCGGGGCGCTGATGGCCACGGTGGCCGTCTACGGGATGATGCTGGCCCAGGGCGATGACAAGCCGCGCTCGGCGCTCTTGCCTGCGGGGCTGGGGGCGTTGCTGGCGATCGATGCGCTGGCCTGGGGGCTGTGGGGCTTGTGGCTGCCGCTGTCGATGATCGTTGGGCTGGGGCTGGCCGACCAAGCCAGGCGCCAGGCTCAACAAGACGACCCCACCAACGACAAGGCCGCGCTGGGCGCAGCCGCAGGGGCCATCGCAGGCAGCGCCGCGCTGGTCTTCTGGGCATGGTCGGCACAAAACCAGGCTGGGGCCACCCAGTGGGTCGCCCTGCTCCTGCCTCCGCTTTGGTTGGCAGTCGGGGCCTTTGCCGCGCGCAAGAGCACGCCATTGAAAGCTTTTGGCGGCGTTGTTGGCGCGGCCTCGGCATTGGTCCCCTCTTTGGTGGCCGTGGGCGCCGTGGCCTACTTTTACAGCAGCGCCGCCCCCGAAGACTCGCTGACGGGCAAGAGCGCCACGCTGACCTTTTTGCTGGAAAACCACCTCTTGACCGTCAAGGCGCTGCCAGAGCACGTCACCTTTGACTTCTGGGTTCGCCAGATCGGCTTCGCCGCCTATCCATGGACGGCGCTGCTGCCGTTGGGGCTGGCCTACGTGATCCGCAGCGACGAAAGCGAAGAGGGGTCCCAAGAGCCGACGCGGCTGGGACTGGGCTTGCTGGCGATGTGGTTTGTCTGCGCGGTGGTGGGCTCGCTCTTGCTTGGCACCGTTCATGAGCAATACCTCTTTCCGGGCACGGCGGCGATGGGCTTGATGGCCGCGCTGGCGCTGAGCGACGGTCAGTTCTGGCAGTGGCTGCGCCAACGTCCGTTTTTGATGCGTGCGGTGGGCTTCACGGCCCTTATGATCGTCCTCTTTTTGAGCAAAGACCTGGAGCGCTACCCCCGCGAGCTGCTGGGACCGCTGCTGACCGATGGCAAGTTTGAGGCCCCCGAGGATTTCTCCTTTGGGAGCATCCTTAAAGCGGTCCGCTATGGCCTGCTGGCCTTCTTTGGCGTCTGGTTTATGGGCGCGCTGGAGTGGCCCGAGCGCTTGTGGCGCTGGCGAGCGGCCAAAGGGACGCCCGCAGCGGCTCAAAAGGCGTCTGAGGATGACGCCGCTGGGGTCGATGCCGATGAAAATGGTGACAAAGGCCCTCAGCCCCCGCCCTGGATGAGCGCGTTGACCCGCTTGGGACAGCAGCCGGCGGTTTTGGCCACCAGCGCCACTGTCTTGGCGCTCGTTGTGGTGGGTCTGACGGGCATGCGCTGGGTTCCGGCGTTGAGCCAGCACTTGAGCCAGCGCGTGTTGGTGGACGCATACGAAGCCTACAAGCAGGGCCAGGAGCCGCTGCTGGTGTATGAGTCGGGCGTGCGCAGCGGGTCGTACTACTTTGCCGACAATGAGCGCATCAAGACCCAGGTGGACCTCAAGGAGCGCTTTGCCAAGGCCAACGGCGAGCGCTTCTTCCTGGTCTTGCCCGCCGACCAGCTCAGCAGCGTCCACCACGAGCTGCGCAAGGCCTCCAAGGCCAAGCCGCCGCGCGGGCTCAACGTCATCGACAGCCGCTCAAGCCGCTATGTGCTGGCGTCGAACCTGCTGCGCGAGGGCGAAGAGGAGCAATCGCTGGTCACCCGCGCGCTTTTGCCGCAGCGGCCCCGGCCGGTGTATCCGATCACGCCGCTCAACGACAAAAAAGAGAAGGTCTACACGCAGTTCGACAAGAAGGTGCAGTTGCTGGGCTACGAGGTCTACCGAGAGGATCAGGTGGATCGGTGGGGCGACCCGCTGCCCGGCGCACGCGACGAGCTCAAGGGCCTCAAATCCAAGAAGCAGACGCCGGTCTTCAAGACGGGCGGCAAATTTGTCATCCGCTACTACTTCAAGGTGCTCAAGCGCGTCACCTCCAGCTACCAGATCTTCCTCCACGTCGATTACCCCGGCAACCGCATCAACGGTGACCATGTCCCGGTCAACGGCGAGCTGCCGACCAACCTGTGGCAACCTGGGGATTATATCGTGGACACTCAGTGGTTGGACATCGAGCCGGGCTCGACCACCGGCCAGTACACCATGTATATGGGCTTCTTCCTGGGCAGCCGGCGCATGAAGATCACACCGGCAACAGGACAGGACGGCTCTGACCGGATCAAGCTGGGCACCATCCAGATTGAGAACTTTTAGGACAAGAGGATACGATGAACACTCTGGGCGCTCTGGCGACGATCCCCTGGTATACCCTCGGCCCATGGGAGATAGGCCCGCTGACCATCCAAGGCTTTGGACTGATGGTGGCCATTGGCGTCATGCTGGCCTATCAGGTGGCCAGTTGGCGCGCGAACAACTTTGGGCTTTCGGTCGATGCCATCCAATCGCTGATGCTGCACATGCTCATCGCAGGCTTCATCGGCGCGCACGTCTTTGACCTGATCATGTACCACCCCGGCAAGCTGCTGAGCGATCCGGCGATCCTCTTTAAGTTTGGCTCCACGCTGTCGAGCTACGGCGGCATCCTGGGCGCCATCATCGGGATTTTCATCTGGAAGTGGCGCAACCCCTTGCAGGATCTGCTGCCCATGACCGACGTGGCGGCCTTTGCCTTGCCGATCGGCTGGTTCTTTGGGCGCGTGGGCTGCGCCGTGGTCCATGATCACCCTGGCCCGGCCTCGGACTTTGCCCTGGCGGTCGAGTTCCCCGACGGGATCGCGCGGCACGACCTGGGCCTCTACGAGGCGATGTGGTGGTTGGTGGTGATCGCCGTCTTCTGGGGCATCGCCATGAGCCGCAAAGATGATCTCTTCAAGCGCCGCCCCGGCTTCTTCCTGGCGCTGCTGCCCATCATCTACACGCCGGTGCGCTTCAGCCTCGACTTCATGCGCAAGACCGATCAGGACGGCGGCGACGCACGTTACCTGGACCTCACCCCTGCCCAGTACCTCTCCATGGCCGCCATGGTCTTTGGCATCTTCATGATGATCCGCTGGACACAGAAGAAAACCTTCCAACGCGAGATCAAACCCGCCTCCACGGACATCATGGACGACATCAAAGCAGAGCAAGACAAGAAAAAGAAGAAAAAATAACCCACCCCATCCCTTCTGCGCAGCCCCAAGCGCACATTCGTTCGTCCCCTCCTTGACGGGACCGACTTCTTCCATACATCCTTTTTGAAATTTGGCTCCTACGCCCCAGGGGCCGCGCGTGCTCAAACTGCGACGGGATTTTTGTAACGCGTTGTGGCTTGATGGGTACTGTCTTAATGGACAGACCAGATGGCTCATCGTCTGCAAAGCGCGCTGGTTTGTTTCAGGGCGAGGAGCACGTCAAGCTCGGGAGGCAAGAACCCATGGAGATGATCCGAGACCGATACGAGATATTGCATCAACTCGGAGAAGGAGGCATGGGCGTGGTGTACGCCGCCCATGACCACGACCTGGATCGCAAGGTCGCGCTCAAGACCCTGGCTTCGGACCTCAGCTCCAACCCTGAGGCCCTGCAAATCTTTGAGAGCGAGGCCAGAATCATGGCCCGCGTCCGGCACCAACACCTGGTGTCGGTCTACGATGTCATCCGAGACGACCGAGGTCGCGCCTGCCTGGTGATGGAGTACATCGAAGGCGTGACGTTGGAGCGGTTGATCCAGCAGCGCGGGCGGCGTTTTGACTTTGAAGAGGCGCTTGGATACGCCCTGGAGATTTTGGTGGCGGTCGCCTACCTGCACGACCAGGGCATCTTGCACCGAGACATCAAGCCTTCCAACATCATGATCGACCAGGACAAGTCCGTGCGCTTGATGGACTTTGGACTGGCCCGCAGCCTGCGCGAGATCAGCCAGCGCGGCACCCGCGTGCGCGGCACCCCCGCCTATATGGCCCCCGAGCAGATTCTGGGCAACGATCTCTCCTTTGCCGCCGACCTCTACGCCGTCGGCGTGACCCTCTTTGAACTCTTTGCTGGCGAGCTGCCCTTTCGCGGCGACGACATGTCGTACCACCACATCCACACGCCTGCGCCGGACGTGCGCCAGAAGCGCCCCGATCTCCCTGTGGTGGTGGCGCTGCTCATCTCGGCGTGTCTGCAAAAAGACCCCGAGCAACGGCCCGCCTCGGCGCTGGCGGTCATGCGGGATCTGATCGACGGCCTGGGCATGGAGTCCAGAAACTGGCCTGCGGCGGTCATCAGCGCGCTGGAGCTGCGTTCGCTGCGCTCCAGCGGCTCTTTCACCGCCCACCACACCACCGGGGCGCGGACCATCGTCGATCCCACGCGCCAGTCCATGCCGCCTGCGGTCTTCCACTCCACGTCCAACCCATCGCAGCCCGGGCATCCATCGGCCAGCGCGCTGGCCTCCCAAAGCCCAGTCGCCGCAGCGCCCGCAGCAGCCTCCAACCTCAACCTGGCCTCGCAGTCCCTGCCTCGCCATCCCACCAACAGCGGCCGTCAAGCCCGCAGCAGCGGCCTGATCGTGGCCGCGCTGGTGGTGTTGACGTTGGCAGTGGCCGGGGGGGTGTGGCTGAAATTCTCGGCGCCCCCCGCCACTCAAACGCCACCTGTGGCCCAAAACGAACCCGCCAAAGCCGCCCCAGCGGCTCCACCGGAAGCTGCAGCCCCAGCCCAGGAGGAACCTGCCGCCAAAGCCCAGGAGCCCGCGCCAGAGCCCGCCATGGACTTTGTCGCCGATCCTGCCGTGGCAGCCGAGGGCAAAGAGGCCATCGAAGCCGCCAAGGCTGAGGAAGAGGCCGACAAAGAACCCAAGAAGACCGCCAAAGAGACCGCTGCTGAGCGCCGCGCCGCCAAACGCGCCGCCCAACGCGCCGCCAAAGACAAGAAAGCTGCCAGCAAAGCAGCCGCCAAAGACACCCCCGCCGCCGATGAAGGCCAGCAACCCGCCGCTGACGCTCCAAAAGAGGTGGCTGAACAACACGAGGCACCGGGCAAAGACGCCGCGGCTGATGAACCCAAGGCTGAGCCCAAAGCCGAACCCAAGGCCGAACCCGAGGCCACCGCCAAGGCCCCCGCAGAGCCCAAGCCCCCCGCAAAACCTGCTGCGGCCATCACGGCGGACCCTGCCGTCATCCCCTTTGGGATCGGCGCGCAAACCCTCCCCAACAAAGACGACACAAAGAAGAAAGAAGAAAAGAAGGAAGACAAAGAGGACAGCGCCCCGTCTCGCCCCTACGGATTCTAAAGCGCTTCCCCCCACAACCCTTCTTCAACCCCCAAACCACCGCGCCCAAAGAGGTCGAAGACGCCATGTCCGCTCGCCATCCCAGGCTCGTCCTGTGCACATTGCTCGCCATGATCGTTTGCAGCAGCCAGGCCGTGGCCAGCCCATGGATTCTGCCAGACGGCGTCAAGGTCTTTCAGTTGACCGCTGGCACCGAGTTTGCCACCGGCGAGTTCCTCCCCGACGGCACACAACAGGCCTTTCCCCTCAATGGACGCTTTGACAGCTACTTTTTGCAGCTCAATGGCCGCTACGGCATTGGCCACAACCTGGAGCTTGGGCTGCGGACCCAGTTCAAAGGGGTCAGCTACACCTCGGACTCGGTGCTCCTCTTTGATGGGGATTTTGGCGCCGCCGATGAGGCCGAGCTGCGCAACAGCGTCTTCTCCTTCTCACGCGGCGCCATTGGGCTGAGCGATATACATTTTTCGCTGGGCTACCAACACCTCGACGGCGCTGTGCGACTGGCCTCGGTGGCCGAGTTGAAGGTCCCCACCGGTTATCAGGCGCCGAGGGCCACCTTCCGAGACGATGATCCAAACCCCGACAACCTCACCGACGATGTCACCCTGGGCGACGGGCAATTGGATTTGCTCTACAGCCTCCAGGCCGGGATCTTCATCAACAAGACGCTGACCCTCATTGAACTCAACGCCGGCTACAACGCCCGCTTCAACGGCCCCGGACACCAGGGCCTGGCCCAAATCAAGCTCGGTCAGGCCATCGACGAACACATTTTCTTCTTCATCTCTGCGCGCGGCGCCATGACCCTCTTTGACGGCGACACGCTGGGGGATGGCTTCATTGCCATCGACCCGAGCGTCGACGCCAATGCCTTCACCACCGACAACATCACCACCATCCCCCTGACCCGCGACCGCGACTACCTCTTTATTGAAGGCGGCGCCATCCTGCGCTTCTCCGGGCGCGAACTGATCATCCAAGCCTCGCGGGCCATTCTGGGCGCCAACTTCCCCGAGTTGACTGGCGTCTCCATCGGCACGTTGCTGGTCTTCGACTGATTCCTGCTTGCTGCCTTAGGTTCTGTTGAGGTTTACTCCCGTCGCCGGTGGGCCGACAACGGCCAACATCGCTCCCGACGCCCTCCCACGTACTTTCAGTACGAGTTCGGTTGTCAAAAGCAATCTTGTCTCGTTCTCGTCACCACCGGACTCGGTCCACAAACCTCAACAGAACCTAGCCCCACCCCCACCACAACGCGCTCTACCAAGCTCCAAATCCAGGCACGCCTGCGCTTTTTGCACGGGCATGAGGCACTCTGCGCCCATTGCCCCTCTGTGTAAAAACACCAAACACAAATAAATTGCACGCAATTAGATTGACAACAACCAATTGTCTGCACTATATATCTCTCAGACGGGCGGAACACGCTGTGAGCGGTTCCAACCACATCCCCCACACCGCTGTCACTGTGGGGTGCCCTGCTCGGGAGGTAAAAGACGATGGACATGATTCTTGATCGATATGAGGTTCTGCACAAAGCGGGCGCTGGTGGAATGGGTGTGGTGTACGCAGCCCATGACCACGACCTGGATCGCAAGGTGGCCATCAAAACCCTGGCCCGAGAGCTGAGCAATGATCCAGAGGCCGTGCGGATCTTTGAAAACGAGGCGCGGATCATGGCCCGCATTCGGCACCAGCACCTGGTGTCGGTCTACGACGTCATCCGAGACGAGCAGGGCAACACAGGGCTGGTGATGGAGTACATCGATGGTCTGACCCTCGATGAGCTGCTGCGCGAGTGTCCGCAAGGCTGCAACATCGACCAGGGGCTGGACCACACCCTGGAGTTGCTGGCAGCGCTGGCCTATCTGCACGACCGGGACATCCTCCACCGGGACATCAAGGCGTCCAACATCATGGTGGATGCCCACGGCGCCGTACGCTTGATGGACTTTGGGCTGGCCCGCAGCCTGCGCGAGATCATCCAGCGTGGCACCAGCGTGCGCGGCACCCCCGCCTACATGGCCCCTGAGCAGCTTCTGGGCCATGAACTCTCTTTTGCCACCGACCTCTACGCCGTCGGCGTGACCCTCTTTGAACTCTTCACCGGCGAGCTGCCCTTTGTGGGGGAACACATCTCGTTCCACCATGTGTATACGCCCGCCCCCGATGTGCTCAGCAAACGGCCAGAGTTGCCGCTGGCGTTGGCGCACCTGATCAACGCCTGTCTTCGTAAGAACATCCAAGAGCGTCCCGAGTCTGCCCACAGCGCCATCCGCGATCTGGTCGATGGCCTTGGATTTGAAGACCGCAGCTGGCCGGTGGCCATCATCAGCGCCCTGGAACTGCGCTCGCCGTCGAGCAAGGCCATCCACCGCTCCAAATCACCGGCGGCGTTTGCCGTCACACACCCCTCCCAGCCTCCGGCGCTCCTGCAGGATGTCTCGGCGCAGCCTCTTTCACAGCCCCCCAGCATCCCAGCGCCAGCCGTAAACATCTGCATCCCACCATCCTACGAGCACACCGACGACGCTGCCGAACGCGCCCAGGACAACGCAGACAACCCCTTTCTTTCGCAGTGGCAACCCAACGTCCAGCACAGCCCTGTGCGGCACCAATTGGCTGCCGCTGCCGCAACCATGACTCTGGTGATGACGGTGGCCGCTGGGATCTGGTTCCAGAACGCCCACGCCAAAGCCCAAAGCACCCAGCCCAAGATGGCCATCGCGGCCCCCGCCGTACCTGCACCTTCACCGTCTCCCACAGCACAACCCCCCGTACCCAACACGCCGCTGAGCACACCGACTGAGACCAACCCCGCGCAACCCCCCTCGGAGGTGGCCCCTGTGCCTATTGCAGCCCAACCCACCGCCCCCAACCCTGCACCCAAAACCACACCTCCCAAAACCCGGGCTCGCCGCGCCAAATCCTCTGCCAAAGCGCGTCCTCAGACCAAGCCCGTCTCCAAAGCACCGCCCGTCCCAACCCCCGCCCCCGAACCCGTTTCAACCAACGCCGAACCCAAACCCCAGGCGTTGGCCCAGGCATCCAGCGCCAAAGTGGTCAAACCCCCTGTGATCTTCTCGGTGCCAGCCTCCATCACGGCGGTCAAAGATGACTCCGCCAAGCAACGCGCTGCGCAAGCACAGCCCCAGGGCGCAAACCAGAGCCCGACCCAGCCGCAACCCTACGGCTTCTGAAGTTCGCCCCCTTACCCACCCACACAAGCCAACCCTCACCCCCACCCACGGAGGTCGGACATGCACGCCCACCATCCCAGGCTCGTCCTGTGCACATTGCTCGCCATGATCGTTTGCAGCAGCCAGGCCGTGGCCAGCCCATGGATTC